>NZ_JAMYTM010000009.1:0-206658 GCF_040322475.1 Mesorhizobium sp. M0140
GCACGCGATGCGCGCAACGAGTTCGTAATTGCAACTTGACACCCCAGATAGTCGCTCTCCCCCACTCCCGTGGGGGCGAGGAACCAGATCGATGCCCTCGACAATCCTGGGACTGTCGGCCATTAACCAAATGGACGCAACAGCCGCGTTACGCTAGCTTCGTCTCATCTCAGCAACAGCCGACCCAGAACAGTCCTGCCCTTGTCCAACCTGCGTCCCCTTCCGCTCATCCAGAGAGTTTTTGCGGCACTCGCCCTGCTGGTGCTGCTTGCCGGCTGCGCCACGACGCCGCCCGACAGCGTGCTGGCCGTGCCGGCGCCGGCGCAGAAATATGCCGCTATCGTCGTCGACGCCAGGACCGGCAAGCAGCTGTTCGAGGTCAGCTCGAGGGCGCAGCGCTACCCGGCCTCGCTGACCAAGATGATGACGCTGTATCTTTTGTTCGAGGCGCTGGAGTCCGGCCGCGTCAGCAAGCAGACGCAGATCCCGGTTTCGGACAACGCCGCCTCGCAGCCGTCGACCAAGATGCGCTTCCGGCGCGGCGAAAGCATCGACGTCGATTCGGCCATCCGCGCCATCGTCATCAAATCGGCCAACGACGTGGCGGTGGCGGTCGGCGAATATCTCGGCGGCTCGGAAGATCAGTTCGCCGCCATGATGACATCCAAAGCCCGCCAGCTCGGCATGACCAGCACCATTTTCCGCAACGCGTCGGGCCTGCCCGACGATGGCCAGATGACGACCGCGCGCGACATGGCGGTGCTCGGCATGGCGCTGCGTCAGCGCTTTCCCCAGCAGTTCCACTATTTCTCCGAAAGCGACTTCATGTTCCGCGGCCGGCTGGTGCGCGGCCACAACGACATGCTCGGCCGCGTGCGCGGCGTCGACGGCATCAAGACCGGCTACATCAGGGCCTCGGGCTTCAACATCGTCACCTCCTATAATGCCGACGGCCGCAATTTGATCGTCGTGGTGATGGGCGCCGACTCAGCCCGCCAGCGCAACGACCATGTCGAAGCGCTGATCCAGCGGAGCCTGTCGCCGACCATGGACGGCGCCAAGACCAGGCTGATGTTCGCCGAGCAGTAGTAGGCCGCGGCGCGATTCGCGTCTGGGCGCACGGTGACGGATAGGAATTTTTTCTTGACTCGGTGAGGGCAGCTACGCTACTATTTTGGGTATGGTGCTGAGTCGCGCCAATTGATCCACTGGAAACGTGACCCGCCCGCAAGGCGGGTTTTTTGTTGCCCGCCGCCGTGCAGAACCTTGTGCACGTTGGCGGGACAGCACCCCCCTCTGTCCTGCCGGGTGTTCGTCGCTCGGAAAGCCAAGCAATTGGCTTTCCGCCCGCTGCGCGGACCGCTCCTCAACCCCCGCAAGGGGGGAGATCAGCGGCTTCGGCGCTACGCTCACTCATGTGACGGTGGAAATTGGCGAAAGCCGGGATGACAGCCAATCTCCCTCCTTGCGGGGGAGATGTCCGGCAGGACAGAGGGGGGTGATTGGCGCTAACATCGGACAAGTTCTTCACCGCAAGCGACAGCTTATGGCATGGCCCTCCGGTCTTCGCTCCCGCTCCGCCCATGGATGACGAAGTTGGGCAATCTCGAACCTCGCCCTGAGCCTGCGAAGAGTGGACTGCCGGCAGCATCGAAGCCCATCGCCTCCTGCCCTCGATCAAAAACACTTGTAGTCCCACGAAATCCGTCGCGATGCTGGCGATGTTGCGGCATACGTCGCCCAGCACCACCAGGAGCCCGCACCATGAGCACCGTCCCCAAAACGCCCGAGCAACCGGCAGACAACCAGCACGACAGCGGCGGCGAATATTTCGAGGCGCCGATCATCGGTGAGCTTGAGGCCGATCCGGTGTCGGACGAGCACTTCGAGACGCCCGAAGTGCCGGACTCCGAACCCGCAGGCCCAGGCGCCCAACGCGGCAAACCGAAGAAAAAACCGTCGGCGATCTCAGGCCGCAAATTCCGCAAGCGCGATCTGGTGCGCATCGACACGCTGCGCCCGAGCCTCGCCGACCGCATCCGGTCGGACCATCCCGACCTGCCGGCCGGCGCCCGCATCAGCCGCGCCGAGCTCGGCCGCTACCGCATGCGCTACATGGAGGAGCTGCTGCAGCAGGAGCACGGCGAATTCTCCGAGCTCGACCGCCAGGTGGTCGAATCGATCGCCAGGCAGGACACGATTTCCGAAAACTCGGAAGAAGAGTTCGAGGAGCACCGCACCTTTGCCGACCGCGTCTCCGACAACATGGCGGCCTTCGGCGGCAGCTGGTGGTTCCTGATCTCGTTTGGCAGCGTGCTGCTGGTGTGGATCGGCATCAACCTGATCGCCGGCATGAGCAGCGCCTTCGATCCCTACCCCTTCATCCTGCTCAACCTGCTGCTCTCCTGCATCGCCGCCATCCAGGCGCCGATCATCATGATGAGCCAGAGGCGGCAGGAGTCCAAGGACCGCCTGCGCTCCTTCAACGACTACCGCGTCAACCTCAAGGCCGAGCTCGAAGTGCGCCATCTGCACGAAAAGCTCGACTACCTCATCTCGCGCCAATGGACACGCCTGGCCGAAATGCAGCAGATGCAGCTGGACGCGATGCACGAGCTGACCGGCGCGAAGAAGCCGAAACGTGCGGTGCGCCGGCGGCGGACGGTGCAGGGGTGAGGCGGGGTGAGTAGTGGTCCGCGCAGCGGACAAATAGCCAATTGCTTGGCTTTTCGAACTACGAACGCCCTGAGCCTGCGAAGAGCTGGATGGGTCGTAGCCCAGACGCACCGAGCCAAGTCGCCGCGCCAATCTCCAATTGCCCGTTGAAGCTCGCCCCGGCTTCCGCTAAGAAGCCGTGACTTGCCGGTTCACCGGCTGGTTCGTTTTCCGGATCGTCGATCCTGAGAGCACCCGTAGCTCAGCTGGATAGAGCGCTGCCCTCCGAAGGCAGAGGTCACAGGTTCGAATCCTGTCGGGTGCGCCAATAATCAAAGAGTTACCGGTTATTCGCGGCGCATTGGCAGGCGATCCCACATTCGCGTCCCACATAGAGCCCATAACGAAGTATTCAGGACCATTGATTAACCATTCTCATTGAGGAGAATCGCCCAATGGCAGAGACATCAATCGAATGGACTGATGCGACCTGGAACCCGGTTGCAGGCTGTACCATCCTGACCGCTGGCTGCACCAATTGCTACGCGATGCGCATGGCCGCTCGGCTCGAGGCGATGGGCTTGGAGAAATACCAAGGCCTGACGCGCAAGACCGGGGGCCGCGCCAAGTGGACGGGCAAGGTGACGACGGACCCGAAATCTCTTGCGACGCCGACGACTTGGAAGAAATCTCGCCGGGTCTTCGTCAACTCGATGTCCGACCTTTTTCATATAGACGTGCCTGCCGATTTTATCCGACAGGTCTGGACGGTAATGTCAGAAACGCCGAGGCATACCTATCAGATTCTCACGAAGCGACCGGAGCGAATGGCGGAAGTTCTGACGCGCGGAGATTTTCCGGTGCTGTCGAACGTCTGGCTTGGCACAAGCGTCGAGGACAAACGCGTTCTCGATCGATTGGACGAGTTGCGCAAGGTGCCGGCGGCCATCAGGTTTGTTTCGCTCGAACCTCTAATCGGGTCGGTGGCGGGCGCTGATCTGACCAATATTGATTGGGCGATCATCGGCGGCGAGTCTGGGCCGGGCTCGCGCTACATGGACCCCCTTTGGGTCGATGAAATCGAAACTATGTGTCGGCGTTCTGGCACGGCCTTTTTCTTCAAGCAGTGGGGCGGTCGCAACAAGAAGGCGACTGGCCGCACGCTCAACGGCCGGACCTATGACGAGATGCCGAGCCTGTCGATTTGAGAATGTCAGCCCCGAAAGACTTGGCGAGCTTGATCGCTCGTTCAGAGGGATTCGATATCGCGCAGAAGAGCGAGAAACGCTGAGGCTTTTCAAGAACCGGAAGGGGATAAGGGTCCAAGACCTCAGCAAAGATCGTCTTGAGCCGCAGCCTCACATACTGCTCCAGCCCGCCGACGTCAGCGCTGCGTTGGAGCGTTTCGGAGTCATCAAGATAGCCAAGCAGATCCACAGTCGGCGGCGCCTTCACCTTCGAATAGAGTTCGCCTTTCCATTCGTCAGTCCCCAGCATGCGAGTTATGGCCGCTTCTTTGATCGCGTCGATCTTCGACATGTCCCTGGCGGCCTGTCGATACAGGCCAGCCAAAGGAAAGAGATACCAGACATCGATCGCCTTGGTGGCAGCGATCTTCTTCAGCGTCTCCCACTCGACCTCCATGCCATAGGGATCGAGGAACATCACAGCTCTGGTTTTCTTCCAGCCGTCCCACTCGATTTCACCCTGTATCAGACTATTCGCATCACCCTGCAAAACTGAAATGTCGCGATGAGAGTTTGCGGCCTTTAGGCCCTCCAGCGCTGCCACGTGTTTACGGCGCGTGTCCATGAAAACCAGGCGGTCGAACGGTGGGGTGATATCGATCGCAATTTGCGCCGAACCTCGGCGCTGCTCGACTTGCTCTGGAGCGGGCTCTTCCAACAGGTCGCCTGCCCGAGCTTTCACCCGAACAGTACGTCTACCTGTGCCGGCAAATGCGTCGATGTACCAAACGTGGTCGCACCAATTGTGCAGAGCGGCCGAATAGCGTTTCAGGTACGCCTCAACGATGGCGAGTTTTATCTCAGTATGTTGTCCGCCGAATTCGTGGTCGTCCCCCGCCATTTCCAGCCCTCCCAAGGGATGTGACAATCTTCCGACCCGAACTCATATGCAACCATGGCGCGCCGGTTAGGTTCGTGCACTTTGCTTTTCTTGACGGCTAGCTACGATGCCGCCTCTTTCACACAGGCGCGGGCGAGCCCCGGACGCCTCAGAGAAAGCTGGCCCAGTGACTTTCGGCGACAATCGAGATTGGCCATCCTTGGTCGCGCCAGCCGGTAGCCTTGACGATTTTGTCGCCAAATGAGGAATGCTTCCACGATTCGGTGGCATAAGCGCCTATAACCAAGACCTCTGTTTTCTGGCTCAGACCTCCCGCGAAGCCCCCGCGATCCGCAATGGCCTGTTCGCAATGCTTCCGCTGGCCAAAATTGAATGTGCCTGTGAAGCAGTACAATCGGCCGACGAAAGTCAAAGTCGGAGCCGGATCGCAGAGTGGGAGCGTCGTCGGCTTTAGCACTTCTCCAAGTTCAAAATCACGACTCGAGAAGCTGTTTAGCGTCTCCAGAAGTACGCCGTGTTCCTCGGAATCGAGCACGCCGTCTTCGAGGATTTCATTGATACGCTGGTACAGCGTTTGGATTATTGGTTGATTGCTGATCTCCGCATTAGCTGCCAGCCATTTTTGAAGGAACTCGACCTCGATCTTGTTGATCGTTCCATCCGCGGCCAAGCCGCGAGCGAGCCCGATGAGTTCGTCGATCTGACGCGACGAGATGCGATCGCCACCAACGCGATTGTAAAATTTGTCGTCCACTGATGTGTCCTCCACCTTGCTAGTCGCAAACAACCGGATTCGTCCGCCCGTCCCAATCCGTGTGACAGTTCGAATCACGCATCGCCTCAACGCGCCATTTGACGCCGGGCATCTCGTCGATAACGCTCTCGAAAAACGCGTACACAGCGACTGCGCATAGCAACCCTACACACCACCCGAGCCAATTGCGGCCACTGCGCTCAGCCGCCCTCGTACCACTCCAAATGCCGGCTCCAGCCGCCGACACAAGCCCCGCATAGTACAGGACAATTGCCAGATAGGATTGGAAGAAGCCCGAGACGAAATTGCGCGCGGGCCATGCCATGCGCACTGAATCAAGAGCTACTAGCAGAGCCGCAGCAGACGCCAATCTCGCCCAAAGCGGCCACTCCAGCCATGCTGAGAATGTGCGGTCGATCATCAGTGATGGTACCCTTCGCGTTGCTCCAGGCCGTTTAGGGGGCCCATACCTGGCAAGTGCTCAGTACCAGCAGCGATAGTAGCCGCAGCGATAGTATGGACGAGAGTAGGGGCCGCTGCTGGCGGCCGCTGCCGCTACACCTACGACCGCGGCGCCCACGAATGCCGCCGCGATTGCCTGATTTTGAGAGACCCTGCGCTGCTCGCGCTGTCCTGATTGCTGCATCATGCAAGTGATGAAGAGTTGCGTGCCTGTTGCGACCATCGCCATGACGGTCGCGGCCGAAATCCACCGCATGGTTTTCCCCTCCATCGTGTAGATGGCGCCCCCGCTATCCCACACGTCTAAGCATAAAAGCACCTGCCGAACGGCACGGCAAGTTAATCGTTAATAAAAGGTTAATCGATATTTGTGATGGTGACGGGAGCTGGACTGGCGCCCCTCCGACGCTCTCCGAGCGTCCCCAAGACTACTTTCTGTATTGCAGATGAAGGCCGGCTGGGGGTTGTCTCCAAAAGCCAATCAAGGAACGCGGGAGGTCGTTGGTATATTTACAAGTATATCCGTACATTGTCAGTGCAACTTTCTGAATAAGATCGTCACCGTGGAGCACCATAGATATAATTGGCTAAGTATAGTTACCCAGCCACCCCCCTCACACTCTCCCGCTCCACCAGCGGGCACTCCAGCTTGGTAATCGGATACCGCCCCCGTCCAGGCGCTGCCGGCGCCTCCAGCTGTTCGATCGCCCATTGGCCCATTGCCATGTGCGGCAGGATCGAGGTCGTCAGCGGCGGGAACAGATGGCGGGCGATTTCCTCGTCGTCGTAGCCGACCACGGAAATATCCCCAGGGATGTGCAGACCGGCCTCCTTCAGCGCTTCGTAGCAGCCGATCGCGGTGCGGTCGTTCTGGCAGAAGATGGCGGTCGGCCGGTCTTTCAGCGCCAGCAGCTTGACGGTCGCGGCGTAGCCGGCGCTGGCCGACCAGTCGCCCTCGACCACCAATTCGCCGTCGAACGGGATGTCGGCGGTGGCGAGCGCGCGGCGGTAGCCTTTCAGCCGGTCTTGCGCCGCCTGCATCCACGGCTCGCCGGTGATGGTGGCGATGCGGCGGTGGCCGTGGCTGATCAGGTGGCGGGTCGAGCTCTGGCCGCCGGCGATCTCGCTCGGCACCACGGCCGGGAAGGCATAGTCCGCCGTGTAGCAGTTGAGCAGGATCACCGGGATGTCGAGGCCGTAGAGATAGTCGGGCGCGGTGATCTCGCGCGTGAAGATGGTCATGTAGATCAGCGCTGAAATGCCCCGCTTGGTGAGTGCGGCGATGGCGCGCGGCTCCATGACGGAATCGCCCAGCGTCTGCGCAACCAGCAGTACGTTGCCGGCGTTCCAAGAGGCCTGGCGCGCGCCCTCGATGGCGACCACGGCTTCCGGGCTGGTGGCGAGCTGGTCGACGGCAAAGCCGATCACCCCGTCGAGTCCTTCGAAGGCGGGCCCCTCGAAGGCAGGCAACGCCGGGTGAAGGGCCTCGAAGGCGGGCGCGGTGTAGCCAAGCGTCCGCGCGGCTTCGATCACCCGTTCGCGGGTCTGCTGCGACAGCTTGATCCCCGGCGAATTGTTGAGCACGAAGGAAACGGTCGCCTGCGAGCAGCCGGCCGCCCTGGCGATATCGATCATGGTCACGCGGCCCTTGGCGCCCTTGGCCGCCGCCTTGCGCCGCCTCGCCGTGTCGCTGGCCCGATCCGTCGTCTCGCTCATGGCAAATCCCAGTCTGGCAGGCCGGTCAGGCCGGCAAGATGGCGTGACGCCGTCGATTCATAGAGATATCGTCAAGGGCGTTTATAACTATTAGTATGCCGTAGGTCCATCCGCCATGCATCTCCATACAAGCCAAAACTCAAATGACAAAGGCTTGGGCGGTGGCCTTAGCGGTGAGGACGGCTCGCCGATGGATACGTCGCGAAACGCCGGCATTTGCCCCGCAACTAATACTGTTTACTAATACAAAAATGCGCTGTACCGTCAATCCGTCGCGTCCGGCCGGTCACGTCCGGGGCGGCGGGAGAGTACGAAAATGGCCCGGTGGCGAGCGGGTACTACCTTCGCGAGCCTCGTCTCGGATATGTGATATGTCAGACAAATCGGACTATTTACGAACGAAGGATGAGTCTCTAAGGTCCATGATCGTGGCTGGAACGACGCCATTCTTTCGGTGCCGGGAACCCCTTTGAGGAGGAGGGCGTCCACGCTGCAAACGGCAAATCAGGTCAGTGCAAGATCGGCCGGTCCAACGACTGAGCCAAACGGGAGGTTGAACATGAAATCCTTGATACGCAATGCATCCGTAGCCGCGGCCGCGCTGCTGCTTGGCCTGTCGGCCACGGCAATCGCGCGCGCCCAAGACAAGCCGACGCTGGCCTTCGTCGTCAACGGCGCTTCCGATTTCTGGAAGGCCGCCGAAGCCGGCGTCAAGAAGGCGCAGGGCGAACTGCCCGACTATACGCTCGAGCTCAAATATCCCGAGCAGTCCTCGGTCGCCATCCAGCAGCGGCTGATGGACGATCTGGTCACCGCCGGCGTCAAGGGCATCATGGTCTCGGCTGTCGATCCCAAGACCTCGACCGACGGCCTCAACAAGATCGCTTCGGAAACGGCGCTGTTCACCACCGACTCGGACGCCCCGCAGACCAAGCGCGTCGCCTATATCGGCTCGTCCAATGTCGATGCCGGCAAGCAGGCGGCCGAAATCGCCAAGAAGGCGATGCCCGATGGCGGAAAATGCCTCGGCTTCGTTGGCCTGCTCGGCGCCGACAATGCCAAGGAGCGCATCCAGGGCATGAAGGACGGCCTCGCCGGCACCAAGATCGAGCTGATCGACGTGCGCGGCGACGACATCGACCAGGCGCGCGCCAAGAAGAACGTCGAGGACGCGCTGGTTGCCAGCCCCGACGTCACCTGCATGGTCGGCTTCTACTCCTACAATACGCCGCGCATCTATGAAGCGCTGCGCGACGCCGGCAAGCTCGGCTCGATCACCGTCGTCGGCTTCGATGACGATCCGATCACGCTGGGCGGCGTCAAGGAAGGCACCATTGCCGCCACCGTCGTGCAGCAGCCCTTCGAATGGGCCTATCAGGGCATGAAGCTGATGGCTGCCTATCTCAAGGGCGACAAGTCGGGCATCCCGGAAGGCAACCTCATCATCATCCCGACCAAGATCATCGGCAAGGATGACGTCGACGCCTACGCCGCCAATCTGAAGGCGATGGCCGGAAAATAAGACTTGAAGCAGTTCAGCCGGCTCAACGTCGCTTGGGCCGGCTGCTCGCATTGACGAACCGCACGCGGATCGTCAGTCTGCCAAAAAGTCGGCCCGCCAATCGCTGTCAGGCATGATGAATTATTCCGACACATCCATCGCAGCAACGACGCCGTTCCTCAGCCTCGAGAACGTGCGCAAGACCTATCCGGGCGTCGTCGCGCTCGACGGCTTCTCCATGGAGGTCAGGCCGGGCGAGGTCATCGGCCTCGTCGGTGAAAACGGCGCCGGCAAATCGACCTTGATGAAGATTCTCGGCGGCGTCACCAAGCCGGACAGCGGCACGATCACCGTCGACGGCACCGCGCATGACAGGCTCTCCGTCGAAGGCAGCCTGGGTTCGGGCATCGCCTTCGTCCACCAGGAACTCAACCTGTTCGACAATCTCGATGTCGCCGCCAACATCTTTTTCGGCCGCGAGCCGTTGCGCGCCGGGCCGCTCAGGCTCGTCGACCGCGCCAAGCTGCGCACCATGGTGGCGCCGCTTTTGAAGCGCGTCGGCGCCAATTTTTCCGCCGACACGCCGGTCGCGACCCTGTCTCTGGCCCAGCAGCAGATGGTCGAGATCGCCAAGGCGCTGTCGATCGAGGCAAGGCTGGTCATCCTCGACGAGCCGACATCGAGCCTGCCGCTCGCCGAAACCGACAAATTGCTCGACGTCATCAAGGCGCTGAAGGCCGACGGCATCAGCGTCATCTTCATTTCGCACCGCCTGCACGAGGTCGAGCGCGTCGCCGACCGCGTCGTCGTGCTGCGCGACGGCATGCTGGCCGGCACCTTGCCGAAAAGCGACATCGGCCACGACCAGATGGTCAAGCTGATGATCGGCCGCATGCTGAAGGAGCGCGAGAAAGCCTCGGAGGCGGCGCGTGCGCCCGGCGCCGTAGCGCTTGCGGCCAAGGCCATTCGCACGCCTGCCTATCCCGGCCGCCCGGTCGATCTCGACGTCAGGCGCGGCGAAATCCTCGGTCTTGCCGGCCTTGTCGGCTCCGGCCGCACCGAACTGGCGCGGGTGTTCTTCGGCATTGACTCGAAGCTCGGCGGCGCGCTCGAGCTCGACGGCAAGCCGCTTGCGCTGGCTTCCGCGGCCGACGCTGTCGCGCATGGCATCTTCCTGGTGCCGGAAGACCGCAAGCTCACCGGCATCCTGCTCGACCTGTCGATCGCGCAGAACATTTCGCTGCCCAATCTGCCTGCGCATGCGCGCCGCTCCCTGGTGTCCTCAAGCGCCGAGACCGCCACCGCCGAGAAGCAAAAGAAAGATCTCGG
Organism: Mesorhizobium sp. M0140; assembly: GCF_040322475.1. Lineage (NCBI taxonomy): Bacteria > Pseudomonadati > Pseudomonadota > Alphaproteobacteria > Hyphomicrobiales > Phyllobacteriaceae > Mesorhizobium > Mesorhizobium sp. M0140. Next base: position 10,506 of record NZ_JAMYTM010000009.1, read on the forward strand.
CATCAAGGCGCCTTCGGTGCAGACGCGCACCGGCACGCTGTCGGGCGGCAACCAGCAGAAGGTCGTGCTCGGCAAATGGCTGGCCATGAACCCCAAGGTGATGATCCTCGACGAGCCGACGCGCGGCATCGACATCGGCGCCAAGGCGGAAATCTACGGGCTGATGCGCGCATTGGCCGACGCCGGCGTCGCCGTGCTGATGATCTCGTCGGACATGGAAGAGGTGATCGGCGTGTCCGATCGCATCGCCGTCATGCATGAGGGCCAGATCTCGGGCATTCTCGACAAGGACCGGTTCAGCCAGGAAAACGTCCTGCTGCTGGCGGTGGGCAAGCAGCCGAAATAGTTTTTGTTGCCACGGGTTCCGGTCCGGAACCTTCTAAGGCGGGCATTGGGGAGAAGACGATGAGCAAGAAAGATCTCGGCCTGCTGATCCTGATCCTGGTGGTCGGGGCGATCGTTGCGATCATCAATCCGCGCTTCCTGCTTCCGATCAACCTCGCCAACACCTCGAACCTGATCGGCCTGTTCGGCATCCTGTCGATCGGCCAGGCCTTCGTCATCATCACCGGCGGCATCGAATTGTCGGTCGGCTCGGTGGTCGCGCTGCTCGGAACGCTATTCATCGACTTTATCGCCGTGCGTGGCATGGGATGGCCGGTTGCCTTCGTGCTCATCCTGGTGCTTGGCGCCATCATCGGCCTGGCACATGGCTGGCTGATCACAAGGCTCAAGCTGCAGCCCTTCGTCGTCACCCTGTGCGGCCTTTTGATCTACCGCGGCGTCGCCCGCTTCTACACTGGCGACGGCACGGCGGGTTTTGCGTTCGGCCAGAATTTCCCCGACCTCGAATTCCTCACCGCCGGGCGCTCTTATGGCGTGCCGAACAGTTTCATCGCGCTGATCGTTATTTCGATCGTCATGTGGGTGGTGCTGCACCGCTCGGTGTTCGGCCGCTATCTCTACGCCATCGGCAAGAACGAGGAGGCGGCGAAATATTCCGGCATCCGCACCGGCCGCGTCGTCGTCGCCGCCTACGTCATCTGCGGCGTGCTGACGGCGCTGTCGGCGATCTATTTCGCCATGTACACGCGCTCGATCTCGCCGGCCAGCCACGGCCAGTTCTACGAACTCTACGCCATCGCCGCCGCCGTGCTCGGCGGCTTCTCGCTGCGCGGCGGCGAGGGCTCGCTGATCGGCGTCATCCTCGGCACGGTGCTGCTGCAGGAACTGCAGAACCTGGTCAATCTGCTCGGCATCCCGTCCTCGCTCAACTTCGCGGTGATGGGCGGCGTCATCCTCATCGGCGTGCTGGTCGACCAGCAATGGGGCGTGTTCCGGGAACGGCGGCTGATGGTCGACGCCACGCGCAAGAGCGCTTCCGGCGCGGCCGCGGAATAATCGCCCTGCCAAGACGCGCCGCGCGTTTGTCGGCGCCTGGCGGCATGAATGAAATGGTTGCGGCCTTGCCGCCCTTCTGCGATTGCGGGACGTCTCCACATCATGCCGGATGTCGGTGGCGGACGAGTGGCAAGCCATGAGAGCGAAACCTGAACTGTTGATGTTGAGGGCAGGGGCGCTTGAAGCCGAACTGGCGCCGCAAATCGGCGGCAGCGTGAGCGCGCTGCGCTGGCGCGGCATCGATCTCCTGCGCCGGCTTTCGGACGGGGATCGCGATACCGGCAATGTGCTTGGCGTGGCCATGTTTCCAATGACGCCCTACGCCAATCGCATCACTGGGAACGCTTTCGACTTCGGGGCGCAGCGCTGGCAGGTCCTGCCCAACAATCCGCCGGAGAAATTCAACGTGCACGGCAGCGGCTGGCAACACGCCTGGACTGTCACCGAGACAGCAGCCGCGAACGCGACGCTGACGCTGGACATTGCCGCCGGAGCCGAGCCCTATTCCTATCGAGCGACGCAGGCTTTCGCGGTCACCGAAGAGGGGCTGAGCGTCACCATTACGCTCACCAACACCGGACCGGTTACCTTGCCGTTCGGTTTTGGCCTGCATCCCTGGTTCGATCGCGATCCGGACGTGACATTGCAATTCGAGGCGAAGCGCTTCTACCTCGAAGAGCCGGATGGCATTTCCGGTGATCCGATCACACTTCCGCCCGAACTCGACTTTGCCGAGGACCGGCCTTTGCCAAACGGCTGGCGCAACAGTGATTACGGCGGCTGGAGGGGCGAGGCGATCATTCGTTTTCCAACCCGCGGTGCCGGCTTGCGGATCAAGGCCGACCCGGTCTTCAAGCATCTGATGCTCTACGCCGATCCGACAAAACCGTATTTCTGCGTCGAGCCGCAAACGAATGCCTCCGGTGCTTTCAACCGGGGCCGGTGGGACGATCCGGAGGAAGGCGTGATCGTGCTGGCCCCTGGCGAAAGTGCTGCCGGCACCGTCTTGTTCATGCCTTTTGCGCTTGAAGGCTAGCCTAGATCAGGCCCGATATGTCGGAAAAGGCCATCGCCTTGCGCAGCACCTCGGCAAAACGCTTGCCGGCGGCTTCGCGTGGGCCGCTGTTGTCGATCGAGGTGACGCCGGGCCCGGACAGAGTGACATTGGCGCTGCGCGCCAGTCGCGCCAGCACCTCGCCGCGTGACTCGCGGCCGCGCATCGCCAGACGCTCTGCCAGCACGTCGGGAGAGGCGGTGATCTCGACGATGGCCAGATTGGCATAGCGTTCGCGCAAGGAGGGGATGATCGCGCGCGACACATTGGCGACAGCGACACGGCCATTGGCAACGGACCAGTCGACATCGGCAGGGATGCCGTAGCGCAAGCCGTGCGCTTCCCAGGAGATGGCGAAGGCGCCATCGGCTTCGGCCTCGACGAAGGCGGCATCGGCCAGCGTGTCGTGGTCCTCGCTGGCGACATCGCTCAGCCTGGTGATGACGCGGCGGACGAACTCCAGCCTTGTCTCATCGGCAAAGCGGGCGCGGGCGTAGCCGATCACTGTGTCCTTGCCGGCGCCGCTTGGGCCGACGACGGCGACGAAAACGCCATCGCGGATCGGAAACGTCTCGGCCGACAATTCCCGCTCGATCGATGCCGACACCATCATGCGACCCGGCTTCCCTGCCGCCACACGGTGCGCACCACCGGGACATGGTCGTCGACGCGCACGCGCACCAGATCGGCGCGGCGGCCCTGTTCGATGACGCCGCGATCGGTCAGGCCAACCGCATCGGCCGGGTTCTTCGAGACCATGGCGACGGCCTGCGGCAGGGAAATGCCTTCGACGACATCGCCGAGGAAGAACGCCGACTGGATCAAGCTGAAGGGAATATAGTCGGATGACAAGATGTCGAGCAGGCCGTCGCCGGCCAGCGTACGGGCGGAGACATTGCCCGAATGCGAGGCGCCGCGCATGACGTTGGGCGCGCCCATCAGCACGCCCATCCCGGCCTCTTTCGAGGCCCTGGCGGCCTCTTCCGTGGTCGGGAATTCGGCGACGCGCACGCCCTGCTCGATCGCCTCGTCGACATGGCCTGATGTGGCGTCGTCGTGGCTGGCCAGCACGATGCCGCGCTCCTGGCAGGCGGCTGATATCACCGCCCGGTTCGGCGCCGAATTGCGCGCCGATTCGGCCATCCGCTTTTCGCAGAACAGCTTGAAGTCGCGATCGGTCAGCTTCAGCTTGCGCTGGTAATAGTAGGCATAGGTCTCGAGGTTGACGAACTGGCGCTGGCCTGGCGCATGGTCCATCAGCGACGCCAGTCTGACTCGCTCGTCGCCGTCGAAATTGGCGAAAGCCCTGAGGCAGTCCGGTGCCGAAACCTCGCAGCGCAGATGGATGAAATGATCGGCGCGCAGACGGTCCTGCTTCACACTGTCCTCGATTGCGTCGGCCAGCTTGCGGATGTCGGCCGATGTCAGGTCGGCGTCTTCGTCCATGCCGACGCGCAAGGCGTCGAGCACGGTGGTGATGCCGGCGGTCGCTACCTGCGCGTCATGGGCGAGCACGGCGGCGATCGGATTCCAGCGCACCTTGGGCCGCGGCGCGTAGTGGCCTTCGAGATGGTCGGTGTGCAATTCGACCAGCCCGGGAATGACATAGTCGCCGTCCATATCCTCGCCGATGCGGCTGATGCCGGATTCGATGCCGGCGATAAAGCCGTCGCGCAGCACCAGCGAACCCTCGACGATCTCGTCGGCAAGCACGATGCGGGCATTGTGGAGAACAGTCTCGGCGGTCATTTCAGGCAGTCCTTCAGGCGGTTTTTCTGGCCGGGCGGCGCCCGAGCGCGTGATGCGAGAGCACCATGAACGGTGCACCCGGTTCGGTTTCGACAAACAAGGTCAGCGCATCCACCAGCACCTTCTGTTGCAGCACTTCCGCGAACAGGCTGTCGATCGCTGCGCGCAAACGAGGGCTTTCCTGTGACCCCGCCCGGCCCGACAGCGTCATGTGGAAGCGAAAGGTTTCGAAGACATAGGGGTAACCCCATTGGCAGAGGTTGCGGAACTCGGCCGGCTTCAGCGAATCCGGGCTGCGCCGCTCGATTTCCGCTTCGCTTAGCGGTGCGCGAAACCGGTCGAAATCGCGCACCACGTCATCGGCGAACCGGTTGAGCGCAGGCACTGGCCCTTCCGGCACCAGTGCGAAGAAGCCGTCGATCTGGCTCACGACGAGACGCGGGATGGTCACCGCCGGCGTCGCCTCGGCGAATTGGTCGAGTGCGGCGCGCAGCGAGGCTTCGGTCTCGTTGGCAGCCAGGCGGAAAGGCGCTTTCAGCGTCGCGTGGAAACCATAGCGGCGCGCCGAGGCGCTGTGGAAAGCGACTTCCGCCGCCGACAGGTCGGCTACAGCCTCGACCGGCCTTGTCGCGGCGCCGAACGGGTCGCGGCCGAGCCAGTTGGCGGCGATCCGAGCCAACGGCTCGTCCTGCCGGGGGGTGAAATAGAGAGCATAACGCATGGAAAGTCCTTGTCAGCTTCGCTGCCATAGGTGATTTCCATGACGAATTGACGAAGCCTTGCTGGCTTTCAGGTAACAAAACGCTGCGGCGGGGTCATTAGCCGACGATTTTTTCGTGCTGGACCAGGGAGCGAGTGCTCACGCAGCGACCGGTCAGGCCTTCATCAGCCATTCATGCTCAGGCGCATTGTGGAATTTCCACGTCCGCTTCGGTCCGGCCATGACGTTGAGATAATAGAGGTCATAGCCGTGGCAGGCGGCGCAGGGGTGATAACCCCCGGGCACCAGCACGACATCGCCATCCTCGATCGCCATGGCTTCGTCGAGCGCGCGATGGCCGTTCTTGTCGGCATCGGTGTAGACGCGCTGGAAGGCAAAGCCCTGCGGCGGGTTGAGACGGTGATAGTAGGTTTCCTCAAGATAGGATTCAGCGGGCAGATTGTCCTGGTCGTGCTTGTGCGGCGGGTAGCTCGACGTGTGGCCGCCAGGCGTGATGACCTCGACCACCAGCAGCGAATCGGCCGGCTTGCCCTCCGGCAATATGTTGGTGACGTAGCGCGTGTTGGTGCCCTTGCCGCGCACCTCCTGGCCGAGATCGTCCGGTGCGATCACCCGCGCCGGCAGGCCGCCGCCAAGGCCCGGCGCCGAGCAGACGGCAAGTTCCAGCTCGGTATCCGCCGTCACCGACCAGTCGGAGCCTTGCGGAATGTAGACCGACCACGGCTTGCCCTCGAAGGGCGACATGCGCCCGCCGAGCAGACCGAGCTCCTTGCCGCCGGCCTTGGCCTTGCCCTTGCCGGTGACGAACACCAGGCAGACTTCGCGATCCTCCGTCTTGCCGGAGACGCTCTCGCCCGGCTTCAGCCGATGCAGGTCGAAACCGACATAGGTCCAGCCGGCGCTTTTCGGCGTCACATGGGCGACGCGGCCAAGGCCTTTGTCGGCTTTGACGAGCAGCTTCGACATTTCTTGTCTCCTATTCCAGTGGCCTGACGGTTGCAGGCCTGTAAAGCCAAGTCGTTTGTTTGAAAGGACCATCGCAAACGTTCGGAAATTGGCCGGCGCCCTTCCAACTTCGTCATCCTAGGGTCTGCGCCGCGTCGCTGCGCTCCTTGCTCCGCCCTAGGATGACGAAGTTAGAAGCACTGCAAGCCAATCGCCAACGCATGCGATCAGTCACTCCTTCGGTTCGGCCTCGGCCTTCGCCTCGTCGGCCGGCTTATAGAGATAAAAAAACTGCCAGACGGCGTAGCCGGCGAAGCCGAGCGCGATCATGCCCCAGAACGGCGTGCCGGTGGCGAACTCGATGATCGACCAGATGACGCAGACCGCGACGATGGCGACGCGCCGCCACAAAGGCCGGAAGAAGGGGTGTTCGGAATCTTTCATCGGGCCAATCTACAGCAATCGGCCTCGCCGGGAACCCGTCGCACCAGCCATTGGGAAACTAGACATTTGGAAAGCCTTGCGTCTCGACCGTATAGCCGGCGGCGGTCATGACGCGCATCAATTCCTTGTAGCCAACCTGCGCCATCCTGAGTGGCGGGTTCTTCTTCGGGTCCTGCTCCGCCTCGACCACGAACCAGCCCTCATAGCCATGGTCGGCGAAGCGCTGCACGATGGCGCCGAAATCCAGCGAACCATCGCCCGGCACGGTGAAGGCGCCCAGCGCCACCGCGTCGAGGAAGGATTGTTTGGTGCGATCGAGCTTTTCGATCACCCCCATGCGAACGTCCTTCACATGCACATGGCTGATCCGGGTATGATGGTTGTCGATAGCGCGCAGCACGTCGCCGCCGGCGAATGCCAGATGTCCAGCATCGAGCAGCAGGGGAATGCCGGCTCCGGAATAGCGCATGAAGGCATCGAGTTCCGGCTCGGTCTCGACCACTGCCGCCATATGGTGGTGGTAGGAGAGCGGCATGCCTTGCTCGGCGCACCATTCGCCAAACGCGGTCAGGCGTTTCGCGTAGGCCTTCATCTCGTCATCCGACAGCTTCGGCTTGGTGGCCAACGGCTTCGAGCGGTCGCCCTGGATCGAGCGGCCGACCTCGCCATAGACGATGCAAGGCGCGTTCACGGCCTTGAACAGGTCGATCATCGGCTGGATGCGATCCTTGTTGTCGGCCATCTCCCCATCGACCAGCGTGCCCGAGAACCAGCCGCCGCACAGCGTGACGTCGGCGGCCTTCAGGATCGGCAGCATGATTTCGGGATCATTGGGAAAACGCCGGCCCATCTCCATGCCGGTGAAGCCGGCCGAGCGCGACTGGCGCAGACATTCTTCCAGCGACACATCATCGCTGAGTTCCGCAAGATCGTCGTTCCACCACGCAATGGGGGACATGCCCAGTTTGGCTTTCAAGTCGTCACTCCAGTTCAGTTCGTATTCACCCCCTTGTGGGGGTCCGAAGGACGGGCGAGACCGTTGCTCGCCCCGGCAAGTCGCTGCGAAGCAGCGGGGTGGGGGAGGTAGGGGTGGCAGCGCCTTATCAATCGCCGACGGTCTGCATCTTGCGCTTCTCGTCATACGCCTTGCGCGCCGCGTTGACCTGCGGCCGTACAGACACTTCCGGCACCGCCACGTCCCACCAATGGCCCCCGGCATCGGTGGAAACCAGCGGGTCGGTGTCGATGACCAGCACGGTGGTGCGGTTGTTCTTCTTTGCCTTCTCCAGCGCGTTTTCCAGCCCGGCGATCGACGGCACCTTCTCGGCGATCGCCCCCATGCTCGCCGCATGCGCGGCAAAGTCGATGTCGGGCAGCACCTCGTGGCGCGAGTCCTTGAGGAGGTTGTTGAAGTTGGCGCCGCCGGTCGCCATCTGCAGCCGGTTGATGCAGCCATAGCCGCGGTTGTCGAGCAGCACGATGGTGAGCTTGAGGCCGAGCATCACCGAGGTGGCGATTTCGGAGTTCATCATCAGGTAGGAGCCGTCGCCGATCATGACGACGATCTCCTCGCCGGGCTTCGCCATCTTGGCTCCGAGCCCGCCGGCAATCTCGTAGCCCATGGTCGAGAAGCCATATTCGCCATGATACGATCCGGGCGCGCCCGCCTGCCAGAGTTTGTGCAGTTCGCCCGGCAACCCGCCGGAGGCATTCAGCAGTGTCACATTGGTGCCCATGGCGCGCTGCACGGCGCCGATCACCTGCGCGTCGGACGGGTAGGCCGCATTGGTCGACGCCGTCACCTTGGCCGCCTCGGCCTGCCAGGCCTTCTTGCCGGTGGCCGCATTGTCGGTCCAGGTGGAAGGTGCCTTCCAGCCGTTCAGCGCAGCACCGAGTTCAGCCAGGCCCTCGGCCGCATCGGCCACCAATGGTAGGGCGCGGTGCTTGCCGGCGTCGAAGGGCTGCACGTTGAGCCCGATGATGGTCTTGCCCGAATTCTTGAACAGCGCCCACGAACCAGTGGTGAAATCCTGCAGGCGCGTGCCGATGGCCAGCACGACATCGGCGTCCTCAGCCAGCCGGTTGGCGGCAGAAGTGCCGGTGACGCCGACCGCCGCCATGTTGAGCGGATGGTCGTCCGGCAGCGAGGATTTGCCGCCTTGCGTCTCGCAGACCGGGATGCCGGCGCTCTCGGCGAATTTCGCCAGTTCGTCCGACGCCTGCGAATAGAGGACACCGCCGCCGGCGATCACCAGCGGCTTTTTTGCGCCCTCTAGCGCCGCGACCGCGGCGGCAAGCTCATGGCGATCCGGGCGCGGCCGGCGCTGGTGCCAGACCCGCTCGGCAAAGAAACTCTCGGGGTAGTCGTAGGCCTCGGCCTGCACGTCCTGGCACAGAGACAGCGTCACCGGGCCGCATTCGGCCGGATCGGTCAGCACTTGCATGGCGCGGCTGAGCGCAGGAATGATCTGCTCCGGCCGGGTGATGCGGTCGAAATAGCGCGAAACCGGACGGAAGCAGTCATTGACCGTCGCCGTGCCGTCAGAAAAGTCCTCGGCCTGCTGCAGCACCGGGTCGGGAATGCGGTTCGCGAAGACGTCGCCCGGCAAAAACAGGACGGGCAACCTGTTTACATGGGCGAGCGCCGCCGCCGTCACCATGTTGAGCGCGCCGGGGCCGATCGAAGAGGTCGCGGCCATGAAGCGGCGGCGGAAATTGGCCTTGCCATAGGCGATCGCCGCATGCGCCATCGCCTGTTCATTGTGGGCGCGGAAGGTCGGCAATTCGTCGCGCAGCTGATAGAGCGCCTCGCCGATGCCGGCGACATTGCCGTGGCCGAAGATCGCCCATACGCCGCCGAAGATGGGGACTTTGCTACCGTCGATCTCGGTCATCTGGCGCGACAGGAAGCGGGTCAGCGCCTGCGCCATTGTCAGGCGGATTGTCTTGCTCATGGTGTTTTCCTCCGCAGTCCTATTCGCGCCTTCTTATGCCGCCTTGCGGCCGCGCGCGGCAAGCCACGCATCCGTCAACTGTCCGAAGCGAGACGCCATGTCGGCGATTGCCTCGTCATCAGACATTCTGCCGGCCAGCCATTGTTCGGCCGCATGGACGAAGATGGTGCGGCCGACGGCAAAGCCCTTGACGATGGGTGCCTTGGCGGTGGCGGCGAACGCCGCTTCCAGCTCGTCCTGCGGCGCCTCCAGGCCAAGCAGCACGACGCCGCGGCACCACGGGTCGTGCTTCAGGATGACGGCCTCGATCTTCGCCCAGGCGCCGCTCGACGCCTGCGGCTCGAGCTTCCACCAGTCCGGCTTGATGCCGAGCGCATAGAGTTCCTCCAACGCGCGCGGGATCGTCGTCTCGTCGAGCTTGCCATGCTTGCCGGCAATGATCTCGACGAGAAGTTCCCTGCCGACCTTCCGCGCGCCTTCGAACAGGGCGCGCAGTTTCTGCTGCTGTTCGTCCTTCAGCGCCGCCGGATCGTCGGGGTGATAGAAGCACAGGCATTTGATGCAATGGTCGACCGGCCACTCGGTGAGCTGCGAGCCGATGTCCTGCGAGAATTCGAAGCGCAGCGGCCGCGAACCCGGCAACTCCACCGGCCGCCCGAGCCAGGCGAAGGAATGCCTAGCGAATTCGAACATCGCCTTGCGGCCGTGTTTCTCGTCGATCAGCATACCGTAGCCGTCGCGGCCGGCGGCGACCTTCGCCGCGGCCTTGACCGCTAGCACCTTGAATTCTTCGATCCGCGCCGGATCGGCACCGGCCTTCGCCGCCACATCCTCTAGCTGGATGCGATGGTCGCAGGCGAGCGCCATCAGCGAGGCGACGTCACGCCGGCGCGTCGTCGCCCAATGGATGTGGTTGATCGCCTCGTCCTTGCGCAACGCCAGATGCTTGCTGCCGTGTTTGAGGAAGAACCGCAGTTCTTCGAAGGTCGGATATTCCGGCGCGCAGAGCAGCCGCGACACGGCGAAGGCGCCGCAGGCGTTGGCCCAGGTCGCCGCTGTCGCATGATCTTCGCCACCCAGCCAGCCGCGCAGGAAACCGGACATGAAGGCGTCGCCGGCGCCCAGCACATTGTAGATCTCGATCGGGAAGCCCTTGCCGACGACACCGTCCTCGAGATCGTCGCTGATCGGTCCGTCATAGACGATGCAGCCCATGGCGCCGCGCTTCAGGACGATGGTGGCGGCCGACAGCGAGCGGATCGTCTTCAAGGCGCTCAGGCAATCATCGGCGCCCGACGCGATCATGATCTCTTCTTCGGTGCCGACGATGAGGTCGCAGTCGGGCAGCACCGTCTTCAGCTGCGCCGAGACCCGGTCCGATTTCACATAGCGCTCGAACCCTTCGGCATGGCCGGCGAGGCCCCACAGGTTCGGCCGGTAGTCGATGTCGAACACCACCTTGCCGCCCTTGGCCTTCATGATGCGGATCGCCTTGCGCTGCGCGGCGTCGCTGTTGGGCCTGGAAAAATGCGTGCCGGTGACGACGATCGAGCGCGCCGAGGCGATGAAAACCTCATCGATGTCTTCCGGCGCCAGCGCCATGTCGGCGCAGTCCGAGCGGTAGAAGATCATCGGCGAAACGCCTTCGTCCTCGACCGACAGCAGCACCAAAGCGGTCAGCCGCTCCTTGTCGGTCTTCAGCCCGTCGACATTGACGCCTTCACGCGTCAGCTGCTCGCGGATGAAGCGGCCCATCTGCTCGTCGCCGACGCGGGTCAGCAGCGCCGAGCGCAGGCCGAGCCGGGCGGTGCCGACCGAAATATTGGCCGGGCAGCCACCGACCGACTTGGCGAAGGAGGTGATGTCCTCCAGCCGCGAGCCGATCTGCTGCCCATAAAGGTCTACGGAAGCGCGACCGATGGTGATGACGTCGAGCGGCGCGTATTCAGCGTCCACGGCTTCGCTCATTGGAACCTCCCGTCGGCCTTGTTGTGTTGGGGTACACGCGCGAGCGGCAGCGTGGCGCCGGGAATATGAAATAATAATTCCAATCCATAGTCAATATGGAATGAGCGTTCCTTCGGGGAAAAGTACCTTTCGGCGGTGGATCAGGCCTTGCGCTTCCGACCCGTGTCGCGTCGCTTCTCGCCGACGCCGACGGTCAGCGCCATGGCCAGCGCCATTGTCGCCGACAGCGAGCGGAAGCCGGCGAAATCGGCCTCGGCAACCTCGAACCAGACCTTGGCGAACTGGGCGAGCGGGGAAAACGAGCTGTCGGTGATGGCGACGATCGGCACGCCCTGTTCCGAAATACTGCGCGCCTCCTCGATGGTGGCCGGCGCATAGGGCGAGAAGGAGATGGCGATGACGGCATCCGCCGGCGTTGCGAAGCCGATCATCTCGGCATTCAGCCCGGCCGCCGATTCGATCAACTGGTTGCGGATCTTCAGCTTGCCCAGCGCATAGGCGATGTAGGACGCCACCGGATAGGAGCGGCGCTTGGCCAGCACGTAGATGGTTTCCGCCTTTGCCAGCAGGGAAATAGCATCTTCCAGATGCGCTTCGTCCAGCGTGCGCGAAATGTCGTTGAGCGAGGTGCTGGCCGCGGCGACGAAGCCGTCGAAGATCGCCCGATGGCCGGCGCCGCCCTCTGCCTTGGCGCGCAACGCCTGCAGCCTTTCGTCATAGGATGAGTTGCGCTCGCGCAGCCGTTCGCGAAACACCTGCTGCAGGCTGGTGAAACCATCGAAGCCAAGCTGCTGGGCAAATCGGATCAGGGTTGAAGGCTGCACGCCGGCCGAAGCGGCGATGCTGGCGGCCGTGCCGAAGGCGATATCGTCGGGATTGTCGAGCGCATGGGCAGCGATCTGGGCGATGCGCTTCGGCAGGCTTTCGCGCCTCTCCAGGATGGTGGTGCGCAGCGTCTCGAAATCGCGAGGTACCCGTTCGTCCATCGTCGCTCTGTCCAGGCTCATGCGTGAAGCGTCTTCTGTGCATCATCATAGCGAGCCTGCGCAAGAACACCATAAAAAATGAGGCAGACATTCCATTCCAAGAGAAAATGGACTAATTCATCCACGCAGCGCTTCAAGCAGTGGAGAAACGGAAAAATGGTCGGCGTCGGTCTCATCGGTACGGGTTTCATGGGCAAGTGTCACGCCATCGCATGGAGTGCCGTCAGCGCCGTCTTTCCCGACGTTGCCAAGCCACGGCTGGTCCATCTCGGCGAGGTCAATGAAGAGCTCGCCCGGCGCAAGGCGGGCGAGTTCGGTTTCGCCAAGGCGTCCGGCGACTGGCGTGCCGTAGTCAACGATCCCGAAGTCGATATCGTCTCGCTGACCACGCCCAACCAGTTCCATCCGGAAATGGCCATCGCCATCCTCGAAGCAGGCAAGCATCTGTGGTGCGAAAAGCCGATGGCGCCGAGCTTTGCCGAGGCCGAGGCGATGGCTGCGGCGGCGAGCAAGTCCGGCAAGGTCGCGGCGCTCGGCTACAACTACATCCAGAGCCCGGCCATCCGCCACATCGGCGCTTTGCTGGAAGAGAAGATCATCGGCGAGGTCAACCATCTGCGCATCGAGATGGACGAGGACTTCATGGCCGATCCCGAGGCGCTGTTCTTCTGGAAGCACGAGGCGGCCTCCGGTTATGGCGCGCTCGACGATTTCGCCGTGCATCCGCTGTCGCTGGTCTCAGCCCTGTTCGGCCGCGTCGCCAGCGTCATCTGCGACATGGCCAAACCCTATGCCGATCGCAAGCTGGCCAGCGGCGGCCGTCGCGCGGTCGAAACCTACGACATCGCCAGCGTGCTGATGCATCTGGAAAATGGCATTGCCGGCACGCTGCTGGTCAACCGCTCGGCCTGGGGCCGCAAGGGCCGCATCGCCGTCCAGATATTCGGCTCGAAAGGGTCGATCCTGTTCGACCAGGAACGATCGAACGAATTCCAACTTTACCTCACCGCCGACCGGCCGACCGAGCAGGGCTACCGCACCATCCTGGTGGCGCCGCACCACAAGCCCTATGACCTCTTCGTGCCGGCGCCAGGCCATGGCCTCGGCTTCAACGACCTCAAGATCATCGAGTGCCACGAATTGCTGACGCGGCTTGAAGGCAGGCCGGCGCGGCTCATCGAATTCGCCGAAGGGCTGGAGATCGAGCGCACCGTGCACGCCATGGCGCGCTCGTTCGAGGAAAAGCGCTGGGTGGATGTGAGGTGATCATTCTTGGGGAGCACGACTGGTGATGGGCGCTTCAGCTGCGGAAATTGCGATCGGCTGGCGGAACTCACCAAGCGACGATGTTGGTGGTTTCGGCATAGCGGATAGGCGCAATTCGGGCAGATGAGGCTCCTTGGCGCAGCCGATTTCGTCGTGATGGGAAAAGTGATATCCCATGCAAGGCAAAATTTAGGAATTTCACCGGGCTAAATAAATGATCAAATTCGGAGCGAGAAACTTCTGGTTCTTACTTGCAGTTGCAAGTTACCTTTCCTTGAGTATGATCGCAACAGGTGCTTCTGCCGAAGGTATAGGTCAAAGCGTTAAAGGCGCTTCATTGAGGTATTTGTCACATTTGGATCAAGGGGCGAAAATTTTAGTATGGCCATCTTACACCAGAACGTATGAGATTATCAACGCTGGCCCTGAGATAGATGGTTCCGTAAGTGAATATAGAACTAATCGAGATGGCATTTTCGACCTAGTTCGGACGAGTGGAACAACTCAGATTTCCATTATATCAGTTTCCCCAGGCGTCTTTGCAAATGACATAGAGAAATTATTGGGGAATTCGAAATTACTGCAGGGTTATAAATCATTTGCCTATACGGCGCGCCTCAGTGGTGATGGCTGCACAGCATATAAATTTACCAGCAGAAAGACGTGGATCTCGGTTGGCTTGGTTTTTGTTGATAAGACTAAATTTGGGATAGGCAACAAGGTGGAAACTAACGCGTGCGTCTTTGGAGCTCTTGATTACGTGAACGGCTTTCCGACCAAGGACACGTATTTCGAGTATATGTCACTCCCGCAAGAGCCTGTCAGAAAGCTTATCTTAGAGGCGATTCATCGCTGCGCTGCCGATGGCGACAACAGGTCCCGGCAGGACGAGATAACAAAGGATGGTATCACTCCGCTGCCCTCGTTGGGGTGCGTAGCGGCGAAGATAGGGCAATAGAACTATCTAGCTTGGGTCGGTGGCAGAACCAAAGCGCTGGAACTCAACTCGCGGCGGTCGAGGCGTTCGTCTCCCAGCCGTTGACCCAGACCTGTCGCAAGCGGTCGCCTTCGCCCTTAAACCGCAGCCCCGTCGCCTGGCAATCCTCGATCCGGTCGCTGCGGAAATTGCGGATCGCCTGGCGCAGCTCGCACCAGGCGACGATGTTGGCGGTTTCGGCGTAATAGATCAGGGCGATCGGGCGGACGAGTCGCTCGGAGGCGCGGCCCATTTCGTCGCGATAGGAGAGGTCGAGCTTCTCCTCATCGCGGATGGCGCGACGCACCAGCGCCAGATCGATCGCACCGGTCGAAGGCGCGGCGAACCCCCACGCATGCAGCGCATTGGCATCGAATGCCTGGCGCAGGGGCGGCGGTACCGCGCCGGCGATCTTGGCGCTGACGCGCTTGGCCGCCTGTTTGAGCTCGCTGTCCCCGGTGCGCTCCAGCAGCGCCAGTGACAACACGATCGCCTCCATCTCCTCGATCGAAAACATCAGCGGCGGCAGGTCGAAGCCGGGGCGCAGGATATAGCCGATGCCACGCCCGCCCTCGATCGGCACGCGCATCGCCTGCAGTGCTGCGATGTCACGGTAGATCGAGCGCACCGTCACTTCCAGCCGCTCGGCAATCGTCGCCGCCGTCACCGGCTGCCGCGCCAGCCGCACGATCTGGATGATCTCGAACAGGCGTGACGCCTTGCGCATTTTTTCCCCCGGGTTGCGAGCCCAACTGACACAGCATTGTCAGTTGGGCTGATCTATAGGAGCGCCTATCGAATTGAAAATCAACAGGTTCCGCTGCGGTTTGGCGGAGCGAGGCGGCAGGCAACTGACATGGATTATGCGGAAAATCTCTGGCTTTTCTTTATCCTGCTGTTCGGCATCATCGCCGTTCCAGGCATGGACATGCTCTTCGTGCTCGCCAATGCACTGACCGGCGGACGCGACAGGGGTCTCGCCGCGACTGGCGGCATCATGGTCGGCGGCATGGTGCACACGCTGAACGGCGCCATCGGCGTCGGCCTGCTGATGCATTTCGTGCCGATCCTGTTCAAGCCGCTTCTGCTTGCCGGCGCCGCCTACATGGCCTTTATCGGCATCACGCTGATGCGCAGTTCCATCACTGTCGGTCAGGAGGGGCCTGCCGGCAGCCGTTCCGCATGGAAGGCCTTTCGCCAGGGTTTTGTGACCTGCCTGATCAACCCGAAGGCATACCTGTTCGTGCTTGCCGTCTACCCGCAGTTCCTGAAACCGGACTACGGTCCGATCTGGATGCAGGCGACGATCATGGGACTGCTGACCGTGGCGACGCAGGCTGCGATCTATGGCGGACTGGCGATCACGGCCGGCCGCAGCCGCAATCTTCTGATCGCCAATCCGAGGGCGACGATTTTTGCCGGCCGGGCGGCCGGACTGCTGCTCTTTGCCGTGTCGGTGTTCACGGCATGGGAGGGGTTAAGGGCGGCGTAGGGATTTCCTGCGAAGAGGACCCCCACCCCTAACCCCTCCCCACAAAGGGGGAGGGGGACTCCAGTCGGCGCTGACAACGGCAAACTGCCGACGTTTTTCAGGCGTCAAAGGTTCGAGTAGGAGTGCGCGGCAGCGTTCCCTCCCCCTTGTGGGGAGGGTTAGGGTGGGGGTCCTTCTTCGCAAGAATCCATATGCGATTGCCCTCCCTCTTGTGGGCAGGGGTTAGGGTGGGGGTCGTGCCGGGCAAAGGCCGGCATCAGTGGCTCAAGCGGCTCCCTGCCGGTTGTCGATCATGGCGCGGCGTGTCGAGCGGCGCCATTCGACAGCACCCGCAAGGCCGTGCAGCACCGTCTCGGTGGTCGCCCAGTCGATGCAGCCATCGGTGATGCTCTGGCCATAGACCAGCGGCTTGCCCGACACCACGTCCTGCCGGCCGGCGATGAGATTGCTCTCGATCATCAGGCCGATAATGCGCTCGTCGCCCGCCGCGACCTGGCCGGCGACATCGGCCGCGACCTTGGGCTGGTTCTCGGGCTTCTTGGCCGAATTGGCGTGGCTGACATCGATCATCAGCCTGGGCGCAACGCCGATACGAGCGAGTTCCACAGCGGCGGCTTCGACGCTCGCCGTATCATAGTTGGGCTGAACGCCGCCGCGCAGGATGACGTGGCAGTCCTCATTGCCCGTGGTCGTGGCGATGCCGCTGCGCCCGCCCTTGGTCACCGCCATGAAATGATGCGGCTGGGCGGCGGATTTCACCGCCTCGGCGGCTATGCGAAGATTGCCGTCGGTGCCGTTCTTGAAGCCGACCGGGCAGGAGAGGCCCGAGGCGAGTTCGCGGTGGATCTGGCTCTCGGTCGTGCGCGCGCCGATCGCGCCCCAGGCGACGAGGTCGGCAATGTATTGCGGGGTCGTCATGTCGAGGAACTCGGTCGCTGCCGGCAGGCCGAGATTGTTGACGGCCGACAGCACGTTGCGTGCCATTCGCAGCCCCTTGTCGATGTTGAAGCTGCCGTCGAGGTCGGGATCGTTGATCAGGCCTTTCCAGCCGACCGTCGTGCGCGGTTTCTCGAAATAGACCCGCATCACGATCTCCAGCCGGTCCGACAGACTCTCGCGCAGCGCTGCCAGGCGACTGGCATAATCGACGGCCGCGACCGGATCGTGGATCGAACACGGGCCGACAATGACGAGCAGCCGGTCGTCGGTGCCGTTCAAGATGGCATGGGTTGCGTTGCGCGATGCGCTGACGGTGCGCGTCGCGGTCAAAGTGCGCGGGATCTCCCGCATCACCTCGTCCGGCGTACTCAGTTCTCGGATTTCCTTGACCCGAAGGTCGTCTGTGGTGGTCAACACGGCTTTCTGCTCCTGTCGAGAGCATGATGCCGAAAAGTGTGAAGCGGTTTTCGGACGACATCATGCTCCTCTTTGATTTAGAGGGAACCTGCCGGCTGAAAACAAAAAAGCCGCCAGGTATGGCGGCTGTTCGGATCTTGTTGCTGCAATCTTCAGATCGAGCGCAATCCTCCCGCCGCCAGCGAGCTCCTAAAGTACCAATACGTGGCGGTCAGGTTGATCATGAGGCTCATATAGTCGATGCGGAGGCGCTTGTCACGTGGGTGGTGGCAGCCAAATTCAGGATGGCCGAACCTTCGCGATTTCGTCATCCCAGGGCAAAGCAGGAGCGAAGCTCCGTCGCGGAGACCCTGGGATCCATGCCGGGACGTCAACCAAGAGTGCAGCGGAACAGAATTCTGCACCGTCGCGGCGCATTGGAGTCGCGGCATGGATCCTCGGGTCTGCGCCGCGTCGCTACGCTCCTTGCTCCGCCCGTGGATGACGAAGTGATGGGCGTTTCCGCGGGACTCGCCGGCGCTACTCGGGCGACGACCCCGCGATGCTCTGGTCATAGTCGACCAGCGATCCGGTCATGACACCGGAGTGCGGGCTGACCATGTAGCTGATCAGCCGCGCCAGCTGGTCCGGCTTGACCAACTGGCCCATCGGCTGCGCCGCTTCGGCCCTTGCCAGCCAGTCGTCGGGCGCGTCGTGCCATTTCTTCTGGACGATGTCCTCACCCTCGGTGTCCATCCAGCCGGGCAGCACCGCGTTGCAGCGGATGCGGTTGTGGCGATAGGCATTGGCGACGTTCTTGGTCAGCGTCATCAGCGCGCCCTTGCTGGTCGAATAGGGCGTCAGGAACGACTGGCCGGTATGCGCCGACATCGACAGCACGTTGACGATCGAGCCTGGTGCCTTCTTTTCCAGGAGATGCGCCACCACGCCTTGCATCAGGAAAAACGGGCCGCGCACATTGGTATCGAAGATGGTGTCGAACAGCTCCTCGGAGGTTTCGACCAGCGAGCCGCGCGCCGATGTCGCGGCGGCGTTGACCAGCGCGTTGATGGTGCCGAAATGCGAGATCGCGTTGGCAACGGCGCGCTTGCAGTCGGCCACTTTAGAGACGTCGGCGCTGATGAAGATCGCGTCGACGCCCGCTTTCTTGAAATGGGCGACGGCCTTGTCGCCCTTCTCCTGCGAGCGGCCGATGAGCGCCAGTGCCCGGCAGCCCTCGTCGGCCAGCGCTTCGGCAACGGCAAAGCCGATCCCCTGGGCGCCACCGGTGACGATGGCGCGTGTCTGTGAATTGCGACCGGCTGTTCCGCTCATCGCTCTGCTCCTGTGGTTCTTTCCAAGGGTTCTTACTTGTCGAGACGGACGGTCTTGCCGGTCGTTGCTGATTTCAGCGCCGCATCGGCCAGCTTCAGCGCCACCAGCCCATCCGCGCCGCTCGGCGACGCTTTCTTGCCCGAGGTCGCGGCTGTGATGAACGCGGCGATCTCAATGGCGTAGGCGTCGAGGTAGCGGGTCATGAAGAAGTCGTGCAGCGGCGGGCGCGTATAGCCCTTCTCGTTGGCCAGTTCGATCGACACCGGGCGCTGGTTCTCGGCCGCGATCATACCCTTCGAACCATGCACCTCGATGCGCTGGTCGTAGCCATAGGTGGCGCGGCGCGAGTTGGAGATGACGGCCTGCTTGCCGGAAGCGGTTTCCAGGATGACGCTGACGCTATCGAAATCGCCGGCAGCACCGATCTTCTTGTCGACCAGCACCGAGGCATGGGCGCTGACCGCCACGACCTCTTCGCCGAGCAGGAAGCGCGCCATGTCGAAATCATGGATGGTCATGTCGCGAAAAATGCCGCCCGAGCGCTTGATGTAGTCGATCGGCGGCGCGCCGGGATCGCGCGAGGTGATGGTGACCATCTCGACGGTGCCGATGGCGCCGTCGTCGATCGCCTTGCGCACGGCGGCGAAATGCGGATCGAAGCGCCTGTTGAAGCCGACCATCAGCGTCGCCTTGGTTTTTTCGACCACGGCCAGGCACTTCTCGACGCGCTTGACGTTGAGGTCGATCGGCTTCTCGCAGAAGATCGCCTTGCCGGCCTTGGCGAAGCGCTCGATCAGATCGGCATGGGTGTCGGTCGGCGTGCAGATGACGACGGCGTCGATATCCCCGGCTTTTTCGATATCCTCGATGCTGCGCACCTCGGCGCCATAGGCGCTCGCCAGCTCTTTGGCGGCCTTCTCGAACGCATCGGCAACGGCAACCAGTTTGGCCTGCGGATTGGAGCCGACGGCGCGGGCGTGGACCTTGCCGATGCGGCCGGCACCGAGGAGAGCGAAGCGAACGGTCATGATATTTCCTCTGGGGGGATGGGTTAGAGAGAGTTGTGTCCACACCTTCCTTTTGGGGGAAGGTGGCAAGGCTATTTTTCGAGCGCGCCAGAAAACAGGATGACCATCCTGTTTAGGCCGCGAGTTCCGCCTCCCCGGTCTTGGCGCCGGTGATGTAGGAGACGATGTCGTTTCCGTCGGTGTTCTCCTTGCGCAGATTGGCGACGATGCGGCCGCGCCGGAACACGACGATGCGGTCGCAGAGATCGAACACCTGGCGCATATTGTGGCTGATCAGGATCAGCGGCTCGCCATTGTCCTTGAGCGTGCGGACGATGTTTTCGACCTGCGCGGTCTCCTGTACGCCAAGGGCGGCCGTTGGCTCGTCCATGATGATCAGCTTGGAGGCGAAGGTCGCCGTCCGGGCGATCGCCACGCACTGGCGCTGGCCGCCCGACATGTGGCGGATGGTGTTGGACAGATTGGGGATCTTCACCGCCGTGCGGACGAGCGCCGCCTCGGTCGCCTTGCGCATGTATTTGCGGTCGAGGATCGAGAACGGGCCGAGGTTGAACAGCACCTTCTCGCGGCCGAGGAACAGGTTCGACGGCACGTCGAGATCGTCGGCCAGCGCCAGGTTCTGGAACACGGTCTCGATGCCCGCCGTGCGAGCCTCGATCGGTCCGGCAAAATTCACTTCCTTGCCGTCGAACCAGATCTGGCCGCTGGTGCGCTGCTCGACGCCGGTGATCTGGCGCACGAAGGTCGACTTGCCGGCGCCGTTGTCGCCCATGATGGCGACATGCTCGCCCTTGCGCAGCTCGAAATTCGCGCCTTCCAGCGCATGCACGCCGCCATAGCGCTTGGTGAGGTTTTCAGTCTTCAGGACGATGTCTGACATGGTCATGCCCTCATTGCCCGCAGGCGTTGGCGCCACTGGTCGAGAACCACCGCACCGACGATGATCACGCCCTTGACCATCTCCTGGTAGTAGGCGTCGAGGCGCAGGAAGGTGAAGCCGGAGATGATGACGCCGAAGATCAGCGAGCCGATAACCGTGCCGATGATCGAGCCGCGCCCGCCCGACAGGGAGACGCCGCCGATGACCGCCATGGCGATGGCGTCGAGCTCGTACATCACGCCCATGCCGGACTGCGCGGTCAGGTTCTTGGAGCTCAGCACCACGGCGGCGAGCGCTGCGAGAATGCCGGCGATGACGTAGACCAGGATCTTGTGGTTGGCGATCTTGATGCCGGACATGCGCGCGGCATCTTCGTTGGAGCCGATCGCGTAACAGTGCTTGCCGTACCTGGTGTAGGTCATGATCAGCTGGAACAGGACGGCCAGCGACAGGAAGATGACGACGGGCATCAGGCCTTTGCCGATGCCGGCGAAACTCTCGGTGGGAAACGAGATCGGCTGGCCCTTGGACCACCATTTGGCGATGCCGCGCGCGGTCACCATCATGCCGAGCGTGGCGATGAACGGCGGAATGCGCGTGTAGGCGATCAGCGCGCCATTGACCAGGCCGGCAAACAGGCCGCAGGCGATCGCCACCAGCAGCGGCACGATGACAGGCAGGTCCGTCCAGCCTTGCGCCAAAAACATCGCCTTGGGATTGGGGTTGCCGTTGACCGTCGCCACCTGGGCGAAGCTCATGGCGATCATGGCGGTCGCGCCGACGATCGAGCCCGAGGACAGGTCGATGCCGCCGGTGATGATCACTTGCGTCACGCCGATGGCGATGATGCCGACGATCGACACCTGCAGGATGATGATCTGCAGGCGCGCTTCGTTGAAGATGCCGCCGACGTCGCTGCGGGTGTTGAACAGGAAGCTGTCGCCGAGAAAGACGCGGCCGATCAGTTCGAAGATGACGACGAGAATGACCAATGCCAGGAAAACATTGAACTCGGCCGGCCATGTGCGCTTCCTCGCATCATAGCCGACGCCGCCGACGCCATGAGATGTCTGTGCCACGTATCCTGTCCTCCATCAGCCGCGGTCGCCCTCGCGCCGTGCCGGCGCCGAGGGAGAGAGGGGAGCGGCGCTGTCGCGATCGAGAGCGCCGCTCCGTATCGAACCGTTGGCGGCTCAGTTCTTCTTCAGGAACTTGTCGATGTTGGCCGGCGTCACCAGCTGGAAGGGCACGTAGACCTTGTGCTCGACCTTCTCGCCCTTCGAGAGCTTGAGCGCCGCATCGAGAGCGCCGGCGCCCTGACCGGCCGCGTCCTGGAACACGGTTACGTCGAGGTCGCCCGCCTGCATGGCCGCCAGCGCGTCCTGGGTGGCATCGACGCCGCCGACGACAACCGCCTTCATGTCGATGTTGCCGGCCTTCATCGCCTGGATGGCGCCGATGGCGCTTTCGTCATTGTTGGCGATGACGCCGTCGAACGGCTTGCCGGTCGACAGCCAGTTGGTCATCAGGTTCTGCGCCTCGTCGCGGTTCCAGTTCGACGTCTGCTTGTCGATGATCTTGATGAAGCTGCAATCCGGCGTCGCGATCACATCGTCGATGTCCTTGGTGCGCTGCACGGCGGCCTGGTTGGAAAGCTCGCCCATGATCACATAGACATTGGCTTCCTTCTTGCCGGCTTCCTTGAACAGGCGGCAGACTTCCTTGGTCTCGAGCGTGCCGGAATCGGCTTCGTTCGAGGCGACGAAGGCCTGGTTGTCGGGCAGCGTGTCGACATTGACGGGCTCGCGGTTGACATAGACCAGCGGGATCTTGGCGGCCGCCGCGGCATCCGACATCGCCTGCGTGGCCGAAGTGTCGACCGGGTTGACGATGATGGCATCGACGCCCGAGGCGGCGAAGTTCTTGATCTGGTCGAGCTGCTTGGCAACGTCGTTCTGCGCGTCCTCGACCTGCAGCTCCACGCCGCTCATGCCCTTGGCCTGCTCGATCATGCCGTTGCGCAGCACGGTCAGGAAGTTGTCGTCGAACTTGGCCATCGACACGCCAACCTTGGCGGCCAAGGCGGATGAGCTCATCAGCGCCGCGAAGGCGACGCCCAAAATCAATTTCTTCATTGTGTTTCTCCTCCACATATTGGTGTCCGGTTTCACCGATTTATCCGGAATCCCCGATCTCCCCGGGGAATCTCTCCCTGATATCTTTTCTATTCCGGATGACGCTTGCCTCCTGGCTGGAACGTCAAGCCCTCTGTTTGAAACAGATGTTCCGGAACGAAAGAACCAAAATACACAGATGATGAAATATTTATTCCATTTCACATCGGGGCGTCAAGGGCGATTCCGCGGCCTGCGGGCCGATTTACGCATCGCTCTGATGGATTCTATCATTTGCCTCGGCGGCCTTGCGCGGCGGCGGGCTAGATGTTTTCCGGCAGGTAGATGTCAAAGGGCAGGAAGGTCTGGCCCGGAGCGTTGGCGGCGCCGGTTTCGATGGCATGCGCCATCAGGTCGACAAGCTCACGGCACAAAGCGGCGAGCGGGGTCGAGATCACCATAGTGAGGATGTTGTCGGCGAGTGCCGCGCGCGATTCGGCGTTGATCTCGTTGCAGACGACCACCGGCATGGTCGCGGGTTTCGCTGCCCGCAGTGCCGAGACCGCGCCTTCCATGCCGCCGCCGGCGACGTAGCAGCCGGCAAGATCCGGATAACGCGCCAGAAGATCGATCATCGCGTCATGGGTCACCTGGTTGGCTTCCAGATTGACCAGCGTTTCAAGCACGCTGAACTCCGGCGCATGCTCGCGGAAGAAGGAGCGAAAGCCGATCTCACGCAGCTCATGGCCGTGGAAGCGGTGGCTGCCGACGAAGAGGGCGACCTTGCCGGGCCGCTTGGCTGCTTTGGAGATCATCCATGCGGCGGTGCGCCCGACCTTGCGGTTGTCGAGGCCGATATAGCCCTCCCGGATGCCGGCGGCAAAGTCGGACAGCACCGAAAAGACCGGCTGCCCTCTCGCCTTCAAGGTTTCCACGACCGCTGTCAGGGTCGGATGGTCCGGACCGACAACGGCGATTGCCCTCGATTTCGCCGCCAGCCTGCGCATCTGGGAGGCGATTTCGTCGGGAGCCAGGGAACTGGCGAAATCGATGGTCGCAACGCCGCGGAAGCGTTGCGATTGCGAGATGGCCAGTTCAAGTTCCCGCGCGAAGTCGCCGTAGAAGGCATCATTGCCCCGCAGCAGCAGGAAGCCCAGCCGGTACTCCGGCAATTCCTGGCGCATGCGCTGCTTGATGAGGCCGGCGGCGTGGTAGCCGATATCGGTAGCGGTCTCGTAGACGCGGCGCGCTGTCTCTTCGCGCACCGGCAGCCGGTTGTTCAGCACGCGGTCGACGGTGGCGACACTGACGCCCGAGATGCGCGCCAGATCTGATATTGTCGGCCGCTTCACCATGCTTGCCTCGTCGGATTTGCTTGAGCCTTCGTACATCATCCTGATGGGAAATGATAGAAACTATCTTTGTGATGTTGAGTCTATCATCGGTCGGCGTTACTTTGATGCTCGAAACCAAGGGATTTCACGGCATCGCTCTGGCGGATGCCTTTGCCGAGGGAGGCAAATCATGTCCACTGCGCCGTCCCGGCGTGACTACAGCCTGATCGGCCGCGACGCCAGGCTCGCCGTCGAGACCGGCCTGTCGGCCGCCGAGTGGTATCACACCGACGTACCGCGCAAGCAGATGAAGGAGCTGATGCAGCGCTCCGACGGGCCGGCGATCCGCGATACGGCAATCTGGTTCGCCGCGCTGATCGTCAGCGGCGCCGGCGGCGCCTGGTTCTGGGGCACATGGTGGTGCGTGCCGTTCTTCTTCGTCTATGGCGTCCTCTACGGTTCGTCGACGGATTCACGCTGGCACGAATGTGGGCACGGCACCGCCTTCCGGACGCAGTGGATGAATGATGTGGTCTATCAGATCGCCTGCTTCATGATCATGCGCAATCCGGTGACCTGGCGCTGGAGCCACACGCGCCACCACACCGACACCGTCATCGTCGGCCGCGACCCGGAAATCTCGGTCATGCGGCCGCCGGACCTGGTTCGCGCCGTCCTGGGCTTCGTCGGCGTGCTCGACGCCTGGCATGCGATGAGCGATATGCTGCGCAACGCCGCCGGCAACATCAGCGCGGCGGAAAAGACCTTCATTCCCGAGCAGGAACAGCCCAAGGCGATCCGGATCGCCCGCATCTGGACGGCGATCTATGCCGCCACCATCGCGCTGGCGTTCTACACCGGTTCGTTTCTGCCGCTGATGCTGGTTGGCCTGCCCAGGCTCTATGGCGCCTGGCATCACGTCATGGTCGGGCTGCTGCAGCATGGCGGCCTGGCCGATAACGTCACCGACCACAGGCTGAACAGCCGCACCGTCTACATGAACCCGATCAGCCGCTTCATCTACTGGAACATGAACTACCATGTCGAGCATCACATGTTCCCGATGGTGCCCTATCATGCGCTGCCGAGGCTGCACGAACTGATCAAGCACGATCTGCCGGAACCGACACCGTCGATCCTGGCCGGCTATCGCGAGATGATCCCGGTCTTCCTGCGCCAGCTGCGCAACGAGGACTATTTCCTCAAACGCGAGCTGCCGCCGACCGCACGGCCATATCGCGAAGAATTCCACAACGACACTATCGTCGCCGCGGCGGAATGATCGTGCTTCCATCCGATCTGGACTGTTTATTTTAACGCAATTCCGGGCGGAAAACCGCTGCGCACTTTTTCTGGATTGCTTTTAGGGAGGACTTGAATGAGCGACTGGGTCGAGGCCTGCGCCACCGGCGACATAGACGAGGAGGATGTGATGCGCTTCGACCATGGCGGCCGCACCTTCGCCATCTATCGCAGCCCCGACGACGAGTTCTTCGCCACCGACGGCCTTTGTACGCATGAAAAGGTGCACCTGGCCGACGGGCTGGTGATGGATGACATCATCGAATGCCCCAAGCACAATGGCCGCTTCAACTACAAGACGGGTGACGCCCGCGGCGCCCCGGTCTGCGTCAATCTCAAGACCTATCCGGTCAAGGTCGATGCCGGCAAAGTCCTGATCCAGATCGGATGACTGACATGGCGGGGGGGATGCTCATCATCGGCGCCGGCGAATGCGGCGGGCGGGCGGCATTGGCGCTGCGCGACCTCGATTATCGGGGGCCGGTGACGCTGGTCGGCGACGAGCCGCATCTGCCCTACGAGCGCCCGCCTCTGTCCAAGGAGGCGATGGCCAGCGATGCGCCCGAGATCAAGGCGATCGCCAGCGACGCCATTCTGGCCGAGAAATCGATCCGGCATATCCATTCCGTCCAGGCCGTGGCGATCGATCGCGCGGCGCATGCGGTGCGCCTGTCGGACGGATCGGTCCTGCCTTACGACAAGCTCCTGCTGGCAACCGGTTCGACCCCGCGCAAGCTGCCGATGCCGGGGCTGGGTCCGCGCTGCGTCTATCTCAGAACCTTCACTGACGCGCTCGCCATTCGCGCGCATCTCAACCGTGGTAACCGTATCGCCATCATCGGCGGCGGTTTCATCGGTCTCGAACTCGCGGCCGCGGCCCGCAAGCTAGGCGCTGCGGTCACCGTTATCGAGGCGCAGCCGCGCATCCTGATGCGCGGCGTGCCGGCCGAGATCGCCGAAATTATCCACGATGCACACATCGCCGAGGGCGTTGATATTCTGTGCGGGGACGGCATCGCGTCCATCGCAAACGACGGCAACAAGGTGCGCATAGCGCTTGCCGGCGGCCGGGAAATCGTCGCCGACCTCGCGATCATCGGCATCGGCGCCGTGCCGGTGACCGGGCTTGCGGCCGAAGCTGGGCTGGCGATCGACAACGGCATTGCCGTCGATGCCGAGCTGCGCAGCAGCGATCCCGACATCTTTGCCGCCGGCGATTGCTGCTCGTTTCCGCTCGCCGTCTATGGCGGCCGCCGCGTACGGCTGGAAGCCTGGCGCAACGCCCAGGAGCAGGGCGCGCTGGCGGCGAGGAATATGCTGGGTGCCGGCGAGGCGCATGCGGCGGTGCCATGGTTCTGGTCGGATCAATATGGTCTGTCCCTGCAGATTGCCGGGCTGTCCGACGAAGGCAGCAGCACCGTGCGCCGCGACCTCGGCGACGGCGCTTTCATCCTCTTCCATCTGGCCCAGGACGGCAGGCTGGTGGCGGCCAGCGGCATCGGCCCCGGCAACGCGGTCGCCCGCGACATCAGGCTGGCTGAAATGCTGATCGGCAAGCGCGCGAAGCCGGCGCCGGAAGCACTGGGATCGCAGGACGTCAAGCTGAAGTCGCTGCTGGCGGCTTGAGCCTGCTCTGCCCCTTGTGGGAAGGGTAATCGCATATGGAATTCCTGAGATGTCTGCCCGGCACCGACCCCCACCCCTAACCCCTCCCCACAAGGGGAAGGGAGACTTCCGTCGGCGCCGACCTAGGCTAGTCGCCTGACTTTTCGGCGCCAAAGAAGAATAAAAGGCACGCGACAGCGTTCCCTCCCCCTTGTGGGGAGGGTTAGGGTGGGGGTCCTTCTTCGCAAGAGTCCATATGCGATACCCTCCCCACAAGCGGGAGGTAGAGGCCTGAGCTCAAACCCGCTAAAACAGCGCCTTCAGCTCCGCCAATTTGTCATTCACCAGCCAGCCATAGTAATTCTCTTCCGGCAGCTTTTCCGGCTCGCCGGCGGCGCGGCGCCTGTCGTTCTCAGCTTTCAAGGCATCGGCGCGCTGCTCCGGATTGCCGACATTGTAGAGCGTGGCGGTCAGCCCGGGATTGCCCGAAATGTCGAAGCCGGCAATGCTTTTGTAGGCATCGATCGATTTCCGGATCGTCGCGGCGACGTAGGGCAGCGTCAGGTCGGGATCCATGATGGTCTTGTAGACCGAATTGGGATCGCCGACGTCGAGCCTGGGCAGGCCGGAAACCTTGTGCACCAGATCGCTCATCTGTAGGGCGGTCAGCGGATTGAGCTGACCCAGGCCGAAGGTCTGGCCGGCATAATAGGGCTGGAAGAAGGTGGCGCCGAAACGGTCGTCGGGAAAGTTCGTCCCGCCGACGCTCTTGCCGCGAAACGAACGGTTCCACACCTGTTCGCGGCATTCCCACAGATCGTAGCTGTCGGACATCCCTGCGCATTTCTTGAATTCCGGCCGCTGCACGAAATCGGTGATGTCCTCGCCGTCATAGGCGAAGGACAGCTTGCTGGAGAGATAGGAGATCGCCTTGACGTAGTAGGTCTGCAGCCGGTCATAGGCATCGACATTGTAGGTGTGCTCGCCGACGATGGCGCCGACGATGTGCAAGGGATCGATGCCGTAGGTGGCGGCTGCCTTCTTGATCTTGCCGCGCAGATCGGCGTCGTTCTGCAGCAGGGCGTAGACCTTGCGGTACTTCGCCTGGAAGCTGGTGTTGGTCGCTTGCGTGCGCCGGCTGGACGCGCCCGGAATATCGGGCTGCACGGCATTGCGATTTCCCGGCGGCACCAATGTCGCTGCCTCGGCGGCGAACAGCGTCGCCGCCAGCGTCAAGCCGAGAATAACCAGGATCAGTTTTTTCATGCACCCGCCGCCCAAGCAATTCCAGGAAAAGTGTGAAACGGTTTTCCGGAATTGCGTCAAACCAAGAGATCGAGAATTGCCGCGCAAACTAGGTAAAGCTCTTGGTCGAGTCGAGAGCGCCCCTTCACCCGGCACTACGAAAGCTGGCCAGATGATACCATCTGGCCACACATGATTTTGCTGGCCGGAAAATGTTGCCTGGACCGGCGCCGGAACGTTCCGGCGCCGTCGTTCAAAGGATGAACCGCGACAGGTCGGTATTCCTGGACAGGTCGCCGACATGCTTTTCCACATAGGCGGCGTCGATGGTGACGCTGGTTCCGTTGCGGTCGGGCGCGTCGTAGGAGATTTCGTCCAGCACCCGTTCCATCACTGTCTGCAGTCGTCTTGCGCCGATGTTCTCGACGCTGGCGTTGAGGTCGACGGCAATGCCGGCCAGCGAATCGATCGCGTCGTCGGTGAAGGTCAGGTCGACGCCCTCGGTCTTCATCAGAGCGATATACTGCTTGATCAGGCTGGCCTCTGTCTCGGTCAGGATACGGACGAAATCGTCCTTCTCCAGCGCCCGCAGCTCGACCCGGATCGGCAGGCGGCCCTGCAATTCCGGCAACAGGTCTGACGGCTTGGACACGTGGAACGCACCCGAGGCGATGAACAGGATGTGGTCGGTCTTCAGAGGTCCGTATTTGGTCGCCACCGTGGTGCCTTCGATCAGCGGCAGCAGGTCGCGCTGCACGCCTTCGCGGGAAACGCCGGCGCCCATGCCGCCTTCACGCGAGGCGATCTTGTCGATCTCGTCGAGGAAGACGATGCCGTCATTCTCCGTCGCATCGAGCGCCCGGCGCACCACCTCGTCCTGGTCGAGCAGCTTGTCGGACTCGTCGTTGACCAGCAGGTCGTAGGATTCCTTCACCGTCGTCTTGCGCATCTTGGTCTTCTTGCCGCCCATCGCCTTCGACAGCATGTCGTTGATGTTCAGCACGCCGATATTGGCGCCCGGCATGCCGGGGATCTCGAAACCCGGCATGCCGCCAGCGCCGGTATCGGCGACCTCGACCTCGATCTCCTTGTCATCGAGTTCGCCGTCGCGCAGCTTCTTGCGGAACGAGTCGCGGGTGGCCGGGCTCGCCGTCTTGCCGACCAATGCTTCCAGTACGCGTTCCTCGGCGTTGACGTGGGCGCGCGCCTTGACGTCCTCGCGCATCTTCTCGCGCACCAGGCCGATGGCGATCTCGACCAGATCACGGATGATCTGTTCGACATCGCGGCCGACATAGCCGACCTCGGTGAACTTGGTCGCCTCGACCTTGACGAAAGGCGCACCGGCGAGCCGCGCCAGGCGGCGCGAGATTTCCGTCTTGCCGACGCCGGTCGGCCCGATCATCAGGATGTTCTTCGGCATCACCTCTTCGCGCATCTGGCCTTCCAGCTGCTGGCGGCGCCAGCGGTTGCGCAAGGCGATAGCCACGGCGCGCTTGGCGTCCTTCTGGCCGATGATGAAACGGTCGAGTTCCGAAACGATTTCGCGGGGAGAAAATGTGCTCATATCACTAGATTCCACTTTGCCACTGCTTGATGGCCTCGAACGGATGCAGCAGCATGATCACGTTGAGTGTCAGATTGTCCCGGATGAGATAGCCGGTACCGAGTTCGAAGATGATGGCAAGGCTGACGATCACCCATATAGGTAGCCTTCGCGCCATCACAAATCCCAGCACCATGGCCAGTGTGTCGGACACCGAATTGATGATGCTGTCGCCGTAATAGTCGAGCGAGATGGTGCCGGCGCGGTAGCGCTCGATGATGAACGGGCTGTTTTCGAGCAGCTCCCAGCCGCCTTCGATGAAGACGGCGAACGCCAGCCTCAAGCCGATCGGCGAACGCGGGAACAGGAATCTTGCCAGCGCATAGAACAGGAAGCCGTGGATGATGTGCGAGAACGTATACCAGTCCGAAATGTGCTGGGAATTCTCCGAACTCTGCACGACGCCATGCCAGAGCTTGACGTAGCCGCAGGTGCAGATCGGCGTTCGCCCCATGCCGTAGAGCGCCCCGGCCTGGAAGATGATCAGGGCGAGGACGAGCAGAAGCCCCATCCGCCAGCTGTCTTCATAGGCCGAATAGCTGCTCTCCGTGGCCGGTGTCGTCATCGGTTCATTCCCCCTCGTTTCGCGTCGCCGTGTCGATCATCACAAAGCCTTGTCACGCCTTCAGCGGCGGTAGCCGGCGGATCACGGCAGCCGGCAAGGTGGGTTTGACCACAATCCGCCGGATACGCTGCCAGCCAGCCCCGAACAGAATGATCAGCGCGCCAACAACGACCAGGATCAAGGCAAAAGGCGGGATGCCCGTCGAATCGGAGGCGGAATTCACCAGATAATAGATGCCCAGCGAACCGAAGTAAGCCAATGTAGGAACCAGAAGCGAACGGCGGTCTATGGCCAGCGCGACATAGAGGAAGCCAAGGATCAGGACCGTCAGCATGATGGTTGCATTGGCGTCCGGCGCGATATGTCCGAATATGACGTTCTGGCCGGTCGCCATGATAAACAGCGGATGCACCAGCATGGGCGCCGAGACGACATGCAGCCAGAAAGCGCAATCGGACCAGATCTTGCGTCGATCCCTATCGTAAATGTCAAAAGCTACACCCGTTGCGAACACGATCAGGCCGCAGATCAGCGGCATGTAAAGTGCCGCTCGGAGCAATTCGGGAACATCCTCAATACGCGGCGGCGCAATCGCACCCGCTGTCACGCTGTCATACAGGATTATCGCCGTTTGCAGGAAGGCAAGCAGTGTAAAGGCGATGGCGATAGCCCCGGCAATGATGGGGACGCGAAAGCGCCAGAAATAGATCGCCGCCGCAATTATTCCTCCGCCCAGGAACAGATATCCGGCCTGGGACGCCGTCTGGCGCAACGCCAATAGCTGCCAGATGGTCTCCGGCTTGCGTATGCCGAAGCTGGCCTCCACTTGTAGCGCCAGAGCGGCCAGAATGGCGGCCATGAAAATCAGGGCAAGCACGGACGACGATAATTTCATCCGGTGCTGACGCGTGACAATTTCGGCGAGCCCCCAGGCGAAAACCGCGAGGATGCCGGCGATCCAGAATGTCTGGCCTGGAAGCAAGGTGGTGAGGACAAAGAAGAAGCCGGCGCTGAGCAGAACGGTTCCAACGGTGACGAACAGATCGTTGCCGCCGCCGACCAGCCGCAGGTTTTCCTCGTCACCCTCGTCATCGGCGCGCCTGACCTCGGGGGCGAGAGCGACCGCGCGTTCCATGGCCTCCAACTGATCGCGCAGGGTCTGCGAGATCAAACCTTTCGCGACTGCCTTGTCGAGTGTTTCGGCGCTGATCAATTGGGCTCCTGCGTCGCGTCGCGCGCCATCATCAAGGCAGGCCCGTACTCCGATGTTCTGGTGTCAAAGGCAACAAAGCCAGCCTTTTCATAGGCGCGGATGGCCCTGACATTGGCGGGATCAGGATCGATGATGACGCGCGGCACGCCTTCGTCGAAAAGCTGTTCGACGAACTGGCGCACGATTGCCGAGCCATGGCCGAGCCCGACCAGCTCCGGCCGGCCGATCGACAGGTCGATGCCGAGCGTGCCGAACGGCTGGTCGGCATAGGGATGGCCGTCCTCCAGATGCGGATCATAGGTCTGCAGATAACCGATCGGCTTGCCGTCGAGTTCGATAATCAGCGGCTCGACGGAAATCGAGTCGATGTGCTCGCGGATCTGCGCGATCTCGATCTCGGGATCGTCCCACCACTCGGCGACATGCGGTTCGGCGAGCCAGCCGGCGATCATCGGCAGGTCTTTCTCGGTCACCGGCCGAAAATCATAGCTATCTTCTTGTTGGACCATGATCTCTGGACGAACGGAACCGTTCGTCCGAGAAAACCGGTTTCCACGTTTCGGGATCATGGTCGGCCCGCTCAGCCGACATCGAGCGTTTCGACGACGAAGCTGTTGTTGGTGTAGACGCAGATGTCGGATGCGATCTGCATCGCCTTGCGGGCGATCTCCTCGGCATCCTTGTCGCTGTCCATCAGCGCGCGTGCCGCCGCCAGCGCGTAATTGCCGCCCGAACCGATGGCCATGACACCAAATTCGGGTTCGAGCACGTCGCCGGTGCCGGTCAGCGCCAGCGACACCGACTTGTCGGCCACCAACATCATCGCTTCCAGCCGGCGCAGATAGCGGTCGGTTCGCCAGTCCTTGGCGAGCTCGACGCAGGCGCGCGTCAGCTGGTCTGGATATTGTTCGAGCTTGGCCTCGAGCCGTTCCAGCAGCGTGAAGGCGTCGGCGGTGGCGCCGGCGAAGCCGGCGATCACATTGCCGCCCTTGCCGATGCGGCGCACCTTTTTGGCGTTGCCCTTCATGATGGTCTGGCCAAGGCTGACCTGGCCGTCGCCGGCGATCACCACCTTGTTGCCCTTGCGCACCGTCACGATGGTCGTGGCGTGCATGGTCAGTTCATTGGACATTTACTGGCTCCGAGCAGCGCCATCCCGATAAGGCGATTGGCGCGGTACGAGTAATTTTGATTGGCCATATGTATGCATGGGGCCGGTGATTGCAAATCGCTCTCTGGCAAGGCCGATACCGCTGTCAGAGGCAACTGGCAATCGCCGGATCATGCTGCTAGAAGGCTTTCGTTTTCAAGCCTGCGAGCGCTTGAAGCCTCTGAGCCGGTCACGATGTGAACCTCTGGGACAAGGATAGAGTGATGCCGCCCCGTTCCGCCGAAGCAAGCCGCAAGACCAAGGAAACCGACATCTCCGTGGCGGTCCATGTCGACGGCTCCGGCAAGTCGGATATCGCCACGGGCGTCGGCTTCTTCGACCATATGCTGGACCAGCTGTCGCGCCACTCCCTGATCGACATGACGGTCAGGGCGAAGGGCGATCTGCACATCGACGACCACCACACGGTCGAGGACACCGGCATCGCGCTCGGCCAGGCGCTGGCCAAGGCACTGGGCGAGCGGCGCGGCATCATGCGTTATGCCTCGATCGACCTTGCCATGGACGAGACGCTGACGCGCGCCGCGATCGACGTGTCCGGCCGTCCCTTCCTGGTCTGGAACGTTTCCTTCTCATCGCCGAAGATCGGCACCTTCGACACCGAGCTGGTGCGCGAATTCTTCCAGGCGCTGGCGCAGAATGCCGGCATCACGCTGCATGTCACCAATCACTATGGCGCCAACAACCATCACATCGCCGAGACCTGCTTCAAGGCGGTGGCGCGCGCGCTGCGCGTTGCCCTCGAACGCGATCCGCGCCAGCCGGATGCGGTTCCCTCCACCAAGGGATCGTTGAAGGGATAAGGCCATGGCCACCTATGTCGTGATGGAACCGCCAGGCCGCAGCGAGAAGGCCGATGCAACGGCCTTTGTCCGCGATGGCTTCACCTGGCTGGGCCTCCTGGTGCCGCCGCTATGGTTCGCCTGGCATCGGTTGTGGATCGAGGCAGCGCTTGCCTTCGTCGTCATGGGCCTGCTTTCGATGCTGGGCCAGAAGCTCGGCCTTGGTCTGGCCGGCTCGCTGCTGTCACTGTTGGTTTCGCTCTATGTCGGACTGGAAGGGCAAGGCCTGCGCATCGCGGCACTTCGCCGGCGCGGTTGGCACGAATGGGGCGCGGTCGAAGCCGGTTGGCTCGACGATGCCGACACACGCTATGCGCTGGAAGCGGAAGCGCTTGCCGATGAGGTTGTGCCGGCGCCGCGCATGGTCCCGGACGCTGCCCTGGCGCGGCCGTCGCAGCCGGGCATGGCGCTGGGGCTGACCCACATTCCGGGAAGAAGCTGACATGCGGGTTGCGATCATCGACTACGGCTCGGGCAATTTGCGCTCGGCCACCAAGGCTTTCGAGCGCGCCGCGCGGGAAGCCGGCATATCGGCTGCTATCGACCTGACATCGGATGCCGAACGGGTGCGCACGGCCGACCGCATCGTCCTGCCCGGCGTCGGCGCCTATGCCGACTGCGCGGCCGGCTTGCATGCCCTCGAAGGCATGTGGGAAGCGGTCGAGGAGGTGGCTATCGACAAGGGCCGGCCGTTCCTCGGCATCTGCGTCGGCATGCAGCTGATGTCCGAGCGCGGCCTGGAAAAGACAATCACCAACGGCTTCGGCTGGGTATCAGGTGACGTCAAGGAGATCACGCCGGCCGATCCGACGCTGAAGATCCCGCAGATCGGCTGGAACACGATCGAGCTCAAGCGCCAGCATCCGCTGTTTGCCGGCATACCGACTGGCGCAAGCGGGCTGCATGCCTATTTCGTGCATTCCTACCATCTCGATGCGGGCAAGGCGGAAGAGGTTCTGGCGGTCGCCGACTATGGCGGCCCGGTGACGGCGGCCGTCGCCCGCGACAATCTCGTCGGCACGCAGTTTCACCCGGAAAAGAGCCAGGCGCTGGGCTTGGCGCTGATCACCAATTTCCTGCGCTGGAGGCCCTAGAGCATGATCCCGAAAAGTGGACCCCGGTTTTCGGAAAAGATCATGCTCAAGCAAAGGGAAAACCGATGAGCAAGAAGGGCTACTGGATGGCGATGGTCGAGGTGACCGATCCGGAAAATTATCCGCTATACATTGCCGCCAACAAAGCGGCTTTCGACAAATATAGCGCAAAATTCCTGACCCGCGGCGGTCGGTCGTCGAGCCCGGAAGGGCCATCGGGCAATCGCCATGTCATCATCGAGTTCGAGAGCTACGCGGTCGCACTCGCCTGCTTCCATTCGCCCGAATACCAGGCGGCGCTGAAGTTCCGACGCCTCTATTCGACGTCGCATTTCGCCATTGTGGAAGGCGCCTGAACGGATGATCCTTTTCCCCGCCATCGACCTCAAGGACGGCCAGTGCGTGCGCCTCAGGCACGGTGACATGGCCACCGCGACCATCTACAACGATGATCCTGCCGCTCAGGCGCGAGCCTTCGAGCAACAGGGCTTCGAACGGCTGCATGTCGTCGACCTCAACGGCGCCTTCCAGGGCCAGAGCGTCAACAGTGCGGCGGTCGGCGCCATCCTCAAGGCAACGAAGAACCCGGTGCAGCTCGGCGGGGGCATCCGCACGCTGGCGCAGATCGAGGATTGGCTCGATCGCGGGCTGGCCCGCGTCATCCTCGGCACGGTGGCGGTGCGCGATCCCGACCTGGTCAAGCAGGCCTGCAAGGCGTTTCCGGGCAAGGTCGCGGTCGGCATCGACGCCAAGGGCGGCAAGGTCGCCGTCGAGGGCTGGGCCGAGGCGTCGAGCCTCGGCGTCGTCGAACTGGCCAGGAAATTCGAGGGCGCCGGCGTCGCCGCCATCATCTACACCGACATCGACCGCGACGGCGTTTTGACCGGCATCAATTGGGACGCCACCATCGACCTCGCAGAGGCCGTGTCGATCCCGGTCATCGCGTCGGGCGGCCTCGCATCGATCGCCGACATCGTGCGCATGACCATGCCCGATGCGCAAAAGCTCGAAGGCGCGATCTCCGGGCGCGCGCTCTATGACGGTCGCATTGATCCGGCCGAGGCGCTGGCGATCCTGCAGGGCCGGCCAGCGGCGGAGCCGCGGACGTGAAAATTTCCATCATCCTGGCCTCCTATGACAGCGGCCATTACCATGGCGGCATGGGCCAAGGTCCGGACGCGCTGGTCTCGGGCGGGCTCGTCGAAGCCTTGACGATGGCCGGTCACGACGTCGCGGTCGGGGACATCGGCAAGGTCGGAGACGATCAGGAGCGCGAGATCGCCACTGGCTTTGCCGTCTGCAACGCGGTTGCGACCGAGGTTCGCCTTGCCCGTGACGCCGGTCGGTTTCCCATCGTCCTTGCGGGAAACTGCCTGACCAGCGCCGGCGCGGTCGCCGGCGAAGACGCCGATGCGATCATCTGGGCCGACCAGCATGGCGACCTGAACACGCCCGAGACATCCACATATGGCTTTCTCGACGGCATGGCGCTGGCGACGGTGCTTGGCCTGTGCTGGCGCCCGATGGCGTCGGCCATTCCCGGCTTCAGGCCGATCGATCCGTCGCGTTGCGTGCTCGTCAACGCGCGCGATCTCGATCCGGCGGAAAGACAGCTTCTCGAGACCTTGCCGATCGTGCGGACGGAATGCTCCGGGGTGGCCCAGGCGGCCGAAAGACTGAAGATCGCCGGCGCCAGACGCGTGCACATGCATCTCGATATGGACGTGCATGATCCCCGGGAGCTGCAGGCCAACCGCTATATCACTTCGGGCGGCCCGAGCCCGGAACAGCTGCGCGACGCCACTTGCGCCATGGCGCTGGCGGTGCCGGTCGTCGGCATCACCGTCTCCGCCTACGACCCGGCCTTCGACGCCCAGGCCGATGTTCCGCCGCTGGTTGGCCAGTTGCTGAACGATCTCATCGCCACGATAGAGGGCCGCTGATGCTGAAAGCCCGTGTCATCCCCTGTCTCGACGTCAAGTACGGCCGTGTCGTCAAGGGCGTCAACTTCGTCGATCTCGTCGACGCCGGCGATCCGGTCGAGGCGGCCAAGGCCTATGACGCGGCCGGCGCCGACGAACTCTGCTTCCTCGACATCACCGCTTCGTCGGACAATCGCGAAACCATCTTCGACGTCATCGCACGCACCGCCGAACAATGTTTCATGCCGCTGACCGTCGGGGGCGGCGTGCGCCAGGTCGCCGATATCAGGAAGCTGCTCTTGGCCGGCGCCGACAAGGTGTCGATCAACACGGCCGCGGTGAAGAACCCGGATTTTGTTGCCGAGGCCGCCGACAAGTTCGGCAACCAGTGCATCGTCGTCGCCATCGACGCCAAGAAGGTGTCGAGCACCAGTGAGACCGACCGCTGGGAGATCTTCACCCATGGCGGCCGCGAAAAGACCGGCATCGATGCGGTCGAGTTCGCCCGGCAAATGGTCGATCGCGGCGCCGGCGAGATCCTGCTGACCTCGATGGATCGGGACGGCACCAAGGCCGGCTACGACATCGCGCTGACCCGCGCGATATCAGACGCCGTGCGCGCGCCGGTGATCGCTTCCGGCGGTGTCGGCACGCTCGACCACATGGTCGAAGGCATTCGCGACGGCCATGCCGGCGCGGTTCTGGCGGCGTCGATCTTCCATTTCGGCACCTACACGATAGCGCAGGCCAAGGCACATATGGCCGCCGCGGGGCTGCCGATGCGGCTGGACTCTGTGAATAATCGGCCCTAAAGCATGATCCCGAAAAGTGGGAACCGGTTTTCGGAAAAGATCACGCTTAAACAAGCAGATAGATGACGCCATGGCTGAGTTTTCGCTTTCCGATCTGGAAAAAATCGTTGGGGAACGCGCCCATTCCGGCGACCCGGACTCGTGGACGGCAAAACTGTTCGCGCGCGGCATCGACAAGGCGGCGCAGAAGCTCGGCGAGGAGGCGGTCGAGACGGTGATTGCCGCCGTCAAGGGCGACAAACCGGCCATCGTTTCGGAAAGTGCCGATCTTATATATCATTGGCTCGTCGTTCTCGGCCTCTCCGGGGTTCCGCTGAGCGACGTGCTTAGGGAACTCGAAGGCCGCACCCGGCGTTCGGGCATCGCCGAGAAGGCGTCACGGCCCAAGGGCTGACCGCGAGGAGGGCAGGTATCTCGATGGATCAGCTCGCGCCAACCGAGAAATATTCCCCCTTTCGTTTCTTCTCCGCCGATCAATGGTCGCAATTCCGTGCCGACACGCCGCTGACGCTGAGCGCGGACGAATTCCGCCGCCTGCGCTCGCTCAACGATCCGGTCGATCTCGAAGAGGTCACGCGCATCTATCTGTCGCTGTCGCGGCTTTTGTCCGCGCATGTCGAAGCGAGCCAGCTGCTGTTTCGGCAACGCCAGGCCTTCTTCAACGCGGTCGACGTGGTCAAGACGCCCTTCATCATCGGCATCGCCGGTTCGGTCGCCGTCGGCAAATCGACCACCGCACGCGTGCTGAAGGAGCTTTTGGCGCGCTGGCCGTCGAGCCCCAAGGTCGATCTCATCACCACCGACGGCTTCCTGCTGCCCAACGAGGTCCTGCGCCGCGAGAACCTGATGGAGCGCAAGGGTTTCCCCGACAGCTACGATGTGGGCGCGCTGCTGCGGTTCCTGTCGGGCATCAAGTCGGCGCTGCCCGATGTCCGCGCGCCTGTCTATTCGCACCTGACCTATGACGTCATTCCCGGCGAGTTCGTCACCATCGACAGGCCGGACATATTGATCTTCGAAGGCATCAATGTCCTGCAGCCCGGCAAGCTGCCGCAGGACGGCAAGATCGTGCCTTTCCTGTCGGACTTCTTCGACTTCGCCATCTACATCGATGCCGACGAGAAGCTGATCCACAACTGGTACATTTCCCGCTTCATGCGGCTGCGTGAGACCGCCTTCCGCAATCCGGACTCCTTCTTTCACCGCTATTCGCAGCTGTCGGAGGGGTCGGCGCGCGCCATCGCCGAAGGCCTGTGGACCAACATCAATTTGAAGAATCTGCGCGAGAACATCCTGCCGACGCGGGCCCGCGCCGACTTGATCCTGCGCAAGGGCGCCGACCACCTGATCGAGGAAGTGGCGCTCAGGAAGCTGTGACGGCCGGCTTCGTCACCCGTCGCAATGTCAGATTGATCCGCCCGCCGTTTTTCAGCAGCGCCGAGGTCGAGGGATAGATCCGATCGACGCCGTGAAAGCACAGCCGCCCCTCGCCGCCGAGCACCACGACGTCACCGCTTTGCAGCCTGAACGACTTGGTGGCGCCATCACGCGTAGTCTGGCCGACTCGGAACAGGCAGTCGTCGCCGAGCGAGACGGAGACGACCGGCGCCGAAAAATCGGCCTCGTCGCGGTCCTGATGCAGCCCCATTTTTGCATCCGGCGTGTAGAAATTGATCAGGCATGCTTCCGGCGGGTGCGGATAGCCCGAGACCTCGCGCCACAGCTCGAGCAGCGCATCCGGAATTGGCGGCCAAGGCGCCCCGGTTACCGGATGCGCCGGCTGGTAACGATAGCCGTGCTCCTTGTCGGTGACCCAGCCGAGCGGCCCGCAATTGGTCATGCGCACGCTCATCTCCTTGCCGGTGCGCGGCATGGCCGGCACGAACAGCGGCGCCTGCTGCACGATCCGTCTCACCTCATCGACCAGCGCTTCCTGCACGGTGCGTGACAGATAGGCCGGCATGTGGCGGACACCTTTGGGCAGAACGAGCACGGATTCGGTCACCTCCCGGATGGTTCGGAACCGTAAAATGTCACGATCAAATGAAAACGGCGACCCGAAAGCCGCCGTTCTAACTCTTTGTTTGGCACAATTCCGAACGGAAAACCGTTTCACACTTTTCCTGGAATTGCTTTTCGCAAATTGGCAATCGCCTCGATCAGGCGAGATCTGGGATGCGCAGCACCTGGCCCGGATAGATCTTGTCGGGATGGGTCAGCATCGGCTTGTTGGCCTCGAATATGACCGTGTTCTTGACGCCTTGGCCCTTGCCGTAGCTTTTCTCGGCGATCTTCCAGAGATTGTCGCCCTTCTTCACCGTGTAAAAGGTGGGCTCCTTGGCCGGGGCGGCGGCCGTGCCAGACGCTGGCGCGACCTGCAATTCGTCCGCCTGCACCTTGGAGACGCCGAGCGTGTTGCCGACGGCGATGACTGCCTTTTCGAAGATCGATTGATCCTTGACCACGCCCTTCAGCACCGCCGTGTCACCCTTGACGACGACCTCGACGCCATCGGTGCCGAGTTTGTGCGAATCGAGCTCCTTCTTGAGCGTGTCGGCCGTGGGTGCGGCTTCTTCGTCGCCGCCGATGCCCAGTTTCTTGCCGACGCTCTTGACGAAATCGAACATGCCCATCCTTGGGTCTCCCTTGCTAATGGCAATGGTTGAACCTTGCATCTGCGGCCCAAAATGGGAAGTCGTTTTGTGCGCGTGATTGGTGTGGTGCTTAATCGTTCTCCACCCGGCCGCGCAGCTTCTTGATCGTGCCGCGCCCGGCCTTGCTCTTCAGCCGCCGCTCCACGGCGCCCTTCGATGGCCGTGTCTTCTTGCGCGGCGGCGGTGGCGGTTCGGCGGCCTTGGCGACCAATGCCGTCAGCCGTGCCCGCGCATCCGCCCGGTTCTGTTCCTGGGTGCGGAAGCGGCCTGCCTCGATGACGATGACACCGTCCTTGGTGGCACGCTGGCCGGCAAGTTTGATCGTCCGCTCGCGCACGCGGTCCGACAGACCCGTTGCGTTGGCCGCGTCGAAGCGCAGTTGCACCGCCGTCGCCACCTTGTTGACGTTCTGACCGCCGGGACCGGACGAGCGGATGAAATCCTCGTGCAGGTCGCCCGGATGGATAACCGCATCGCCTGATATGATGATGTTGTCGTCGCTCGCCATGCCGCAGTCATGGCGCGGCGGATCGAAAAAGAAAAGGCCCGATCGAACCGCCCGATCGAACCGGGCCTTTTCAACGAAAGCTGAACCCTGTGGCGCGATTACTCCGCCGCTTCCTGCATGCGCGGCGCGGCGCCCAGCACCACGGCGTCGACATGGCTTTCGAATTTCTCGAAATTGACGGCGAACATGCCGACCAGCCTTGCCGCCTGCCGGTCATAGCCGGCCTTGTCGGCCCAGGTCGCCCGGGGGTCCAGAATCATCGGGTCGAGAATGCCGCTGTCGACGCCCGGGACAGCCACCGGCACCTCGAAACCGAAATGAGGGTCGGTGCGGAACTCGGCCGTCTTCAGCGAGCCGTCAAGTGCGGCGGCAAGCAAGGCGCGCGTCGCCTTGATCGGCATGCGCTTGCCGGTGCCGTAGGCGCCGCCGGTCCAGCCGGTATTGACCAGCCAGCAATCGGCGCCGTGGCCTGCAATCAGCTCGCGCAGCAGATTGCCGTATTCAGAGGGATGGCGCGGCATGAACGGCGCACCGAAACAGGTCGAAAACGTCGCTTCGGGCTCGGTTACCCCCTTTTCGGTTCCGGCCACCTTGGCGGTGTAGCCGGACAGGAAATGATACATCGCCTGCGCCGGGGTCAGCCGCGCGATCGGCGGCATCACGCCGAAGGCGTCGGCGGTCAGCATGATGATGTTGTTGGGATGGTTGGCGCGGCCGGTCTTGCTGGCATTGGGGATGAAGTCCAGCGGGTACGCGCAGCGTGTGTTTTCGGTCAGCCTTCCGTCGTTGAAATCCGGCACGCCATCGGCGTCGAGCACGACATTTTCCAGCACCGTGCCGAAGCGCTGCGTGGTGGCGAAGATTTCCGGCTCGGCTTCCGCCGACAGCTTGATCGTCTTGGCGTAGCAGCCGCCTTCGAAATTGAAGATGCCGTGCGGTCCCCAGCCATGCTCGTCGTCGCCGATCAACGTGCGCGAGGGATCGGCCGAGAGCGTCGTCTTGCCGGTGCCCGACAGGCCGAAGAAGATGGCGGCGTCGCCGGCCGCACCCTCATTGGCCGAGCAATGCATCGGCATCACGCCTTTCGCCGGCAGGAGATAGTTGAGCGTGGTGAACACCGACTTCTTCATCTCGCCGGCATAGGAGGTGCCGCCGATCAGCACGATCTTGCGCGAAAGATCGACGGCGATTACCGTTTCGGTGCGGCTGCCGTGACGGAGGGGATCGGCGCGGAAGGACGGCAGGTCGATGATCGTCATCTCGGGCACGAACTGCTCGAGTTCGGTGGCACCGGGACGAATGAGCAGATTGCGGATGAACAGCGAGTGCCAGGCAAATTCGGTGATCACCCTGGTCGGCAGCCTCGACTCCGCATCGGCGCCGCCGACCAGATCCTGGACGTATAGATCCTTGTCCGCGGCATGCGCCTGGAAATCGGCGAGCAGCGTGTCGAACTGGGCCGGCGAGATCGCCTTGTTGTTCTCCCACCAGACATGTGGTTCGGTGTCACCGTTGCGGACGACGAACTTGTCCTTGGGCGAGCGGCCGGTGTGCTGGCCGGTCTCGGCGACCAGCGCGCCATGGGCGGTCAAGCGGGCCTCGCCGCGCCGGATCGATTCCTCATAAAGGGTAGCCGCACCGAAATTATAGCGCACCACGCCGGTGGTTTTCAGGCCGATATGATCGATCGCGCAGGCGGAATTGCGTTTGCCGACTTCCGACATCGAGTGTCCCTCTTGGATTTGCCGCATCTTTGCCGGCACGTTTCCAGCACGCCCACTACGCGGGCTGAGATGGTCAGAACCAGAAAAGGCAAATGATATCAAATCATTAATCGATTTAAATATTTTGAAAGTTGTTTAAATCGTTTATATGTGCAAAAAGTTTCGCGGTTGCCCAAAGGATTGGCGATGTACGTTCGTCCAACCCATGTCGAGGTAGGATTGTGGCCGCCGGCATGCCGCGCGTGACAGCGGACAAGGCCTATGCCACATTTTGTACCTAATTTGTCCTGCAAAAGCCCCTTCTCTACGACAGAAGGGACAGCTCATGAGGGAGCCGCTTGAAATGGCAACAATCGCGCTTGTCGATGACGACCGCAACATTCTGACATCGGTGTCGATCGCCTTGGAATCCGAGGGGTATCGCGTCGAGACCTACACGGATGGTGCGTCGGCGCTGGAAGGCCTGGCGGCACGCCCGCCGAACCTTGCCATCCTCGACATCAAGATGCCGCGCATGGACGGCATGGAACTGCTGCGCCGGATGCGCCAGAAGTCCGACCTGCCGGTGATCTTCCTGACCTCCAAGGACGATGAGATCGACGAGTTGTTCGGTCTCAAGATGGGCGCCGACGACTTCATCCGCAAACCCTTCTCGCAGCGCCTGCTGGTCGAGCGCGTGCGCGCCGTGCTGCGCCGCGCCAGTGCCCGCGAGGCTGCCGCCAAGACGCCAAGCCAGCAGGCCCGCTCGCTCGAGC
Organism: Mesorhizobium sp. M0140; assembly: GCF_040322475.1. Classification (NCBI taxonomy): domain Bacteria; kingdom Pseudomonadati; phylum Pseudomonadota; class Alphaproteobacteria; order Hyphomicrobiales; family Phyllobacteriaceae; genus Mesorhizobium; species Mesorhizobium sp. M0140. Next base: position 53,506 of record NZ_JAMYTM010000009.1, read on the forward strand.
GCGGCCAGCTCGTCATGGACCAGGAGCGCCACACTTGCACCTGGAAAGGCGAGCCGGTGACGCTCACCGTCACCGAGTTCCTGATCCTGCATTCGCTGGCGCAGCGTCCAGGCGTCGTAAAAAGCCGTGATGCGCTGATGGATTCGGCCTATGATGAACAGGTCTATGTCGACGACCGCACCATCGACAGCCACATCAAGCGGCTGCGCAAGAAGTTCAAGGCCGTCGACGACGACTTCGAGATGATCGAAACCCTTTACGGAGTCGGATACCGGTTCCGCGAAGCGTAAGTAGCAGGGCCTGCTATTCGATGGCAGTGGAAGCACAGCGAACAAGACCGGCGGGCGCCTCCAGGCGGCCGTCGCGGATCATGCCGTCCTTCGTCTCGAAGATCACGGTGCCGATGCGCCGCTTCCTTGGTCATCATATCTTTTCCAGCCTGACGCGGCGTATCCTGTTCCTCAACCTTGCCGGCCTCGCCGTCCTGGTGACCGGCATCCTCTATCTCAACACCTTCCGCGACGGACTGATCGACGCCCGCGTCGAAAGCCTGATGACCCAGGGCGAGATCATCGCCGGCGCCATTGCCGCGTCGGCGACCGTCGAGACGGATTCGATCAGCATCGACCCGGAAAAGCTGCTTGAGCTGCAGGCCGGCGAAAGCCTGGGACCCGGCTCCGACCAGCTCGACAATCTCGACTTCCCGATCAACCCGGAGCGGGTCGCGCCGGTGCTGAGAAGGCTGATCTCGCCGACCAGGACCCGCGCACGCATCTATGACCGCGACGCCAATCTGCTGCTCGATTCGCGCCACCTCTATTCGCGCGGCCAGATCCTGCGCTACGATCTGCCGCCGGTTGAAGAGGAAGAGCCCGATCTTGTCGAGCGCATCCAGAAATTCGTCTTCGACTTCTTCCGCAACACCGAGCTGCCGGTCTATCACGAGCAGCCGGGCGGCAATGGCGCCGCTTTCCCGGAAGTGGTCAAGGCTCTCACCGGCAGCCCGTCGACCATCGTGCGCGTCAGCGAGCAGGGCGAGCAGATCGTTTCGGTGGCGGTGCCGATTCAGCGCTTTCGTGCCGTCCTCGGCGTGCTGATGCTGTCGACCGAAGGCGGCGACATCGACAAGATCGTCGCCGCCGAGCGCAAGGCGATCCTGCGCGTCTTCGGTATCGCGGCCCTTGTCACCGCCATCCTGTCGATGCTGCTTGCCTCCACCATCGCCAATCCGCTGCGCCGGCTGTCGGCGGCGGCGGTGCGGGTGCGGCGCGGCGTCAAGAGCCGTGAAGAGATCCCCGATTTTTCCGACCGTCAGGACGAGATCGGCAATCTGTCGATCGCCATACGCGACATGACCAACGCGCTCTACGCCCGCATCGAGGCGATCGAAAGCTTCGCGGCCGATGTCTCGCACGAGTTGAAGAACCCGCTGACGTCGCTGCGCAGCGCGGTGGAAACCTTGCCGCTGGCCAAGAACGACGATTCGCGCGGCCGGCTGATGGATATCATCCAGCACGATGTCAGGCGGCTGGACCGGCTCATCACCGATATTTCCGACGCATCGCGCCTGGACGCGGAGCTCGCGCGTGAAGATGCCGGGACGGTCGACCTGAAGAAATTCATCACCGATCTCGTCGCCGTTTCGCGCGAGGCGACGCGTAACAAGAAGGCGGTCGAGATCGAGTTCAAGGCCGCCAAACTGCCGCAGGGCGTCAAAGGCTACGTCGTCGTCGGGCATGATCTGCGCATCGGCCAGGTCATCACCAATTTGATAGAGAACGCCCGCTCCTTCGTCCCCGAGGATCATGGCCACATCAGCCTGTCGCTGGCGCGTGCCGGCAAGTTCAACATCGTCACCGTCGACGACAATGGCCCCGGCATCCGCGCCGACAACATCGACCGCATCTTCGAGCGCTTCTACACGGATCGGCCGGCCGGCGAGGCATTCGGCCAGAATTCGGGCCTTGGCCTGTCGATATCCAGGCAAATCGTCGAGGCCCATGGCGGCACGCTGACCGCCGAGAACATCCCCGGCACCAAACCCGGCGAGATCAAGGGCGCACGCTTTGTGGTGACATTGCCGGCCGAAGGCTGAGAGCATGAATTCCAACCACGCTTGGTCCAGCCGTGCAGCCTGAAAACATTCACGCGACAATGGTTTTGATCGGCGAGCGCGGCATTCTCGTCACCGGAGCATCCGGCTCGGGCAAGACGACGCTGGCACTGGCGCTCATCGACCATTGTCGCCATCGCGGCCTGTTCTCGCGGCTCGTTGGCGACGATCAGCTCTTCGTCGAGGCGCATGCCGGGCGGCTGCTGTGCCGCGCTCCCGCCGCCATAGAAGGCCTCGCCGAGGTGCCGGGGCTCGGCCCCCGACCTCTGCCATTCGAGCCGGCAGGCCTCGTCGACCTCCATGTCCGCCTGGTGCCGGCCGGCGAAGCGGTGCGCTTCCAGGAGGATACCGCAAGCAGCATTGCGGGCTGTCTGGTGCCGCGGGTCGACGTGGTCGAACGCAATGTCCCAGCGGTCTTGCCGGTCGTGATGGCGCGGCTGTCGATCGCGCCTTTTCTATGATCCGTTCCGGGTTTTTTGCTGCAATGCGTCAAAATGGCATGTGCCTGCGCAATTTTGGGCTTGTCAACGGGCCGTGCGTCGACAAGATAGCGCTCCCGCCGCCTGGATTGGCTGGCGAGCATAAAATGCGCCTGTGAAGCGGCGATGACGGGAGCCACCAAAGAATGATCGGACTCGTGCTTGTAACGCACGGTCAACTGGCCACCGAGTTCCGACATGCCGTCGAACATGTCGTCGGGCCACAAGACAATTTCGAAACCGTGGCGATCGGTGCCGACGACGATATGGAGCAGCGTCGCCGCGACATCGTCGACGCTGTTGCCCGTGTCGATACCGGGGCGGGCGTCATCGTGCTGACCGACATGTTCGGCGGCACGCCCTCCAACCTTGCCATTTCGGTGATGGAATCCGGCCGCACCGAGGTGATCGCCGGCATGAACCTGCCGATGCTGATCAAGCTCTCCTCGATCCGCAAGGGCGACAATATGGCCGCCGCGCTCGATGAGGCTCAGGCCGCCGGTCGCAAATACATCAACGTCGCCAGCCAGCTTCTGAGCAGCAAATGAACGCCCTGTCCCCGGAAAAAGATCAGATTGTCCGGGACTTTCCCATCATCAACCAGCGTGGCCTTCATGCCCGCGCTTCGGCGAAGTTCGTCCAGCTGGCCAGCGGCTTCGATGCCTCGGTGCATGTCGAGAAGGATGGCGTCAAGGTCGGCGGCACCTCGATCATGGGCCTGATGATGCTGGCGGCAAGCCCCGGCTATTCGATCCGCGTCACCGCCAGCGGGCCGGAGGCCCGGCAGGTCATCGACGCCCTGGAGCAGCTGGTGGCGTCCCGCTTTGGCGAGGAATGCTGAGTGCAGATGCGCGCCTGAGAGACATGCAGGGATAAAGATTTCTTTATATCCCATTGTCGACCCTGCTCCGATCTGCTAGTCAGGCCGGCAATTCGCGCCCTTCGACGCGCCGACCGGCGCGGGCGTGTCCGCAACAAATTCGCAAGCACAACATTCGCATCGGAGTACTGCCATGACGGGTAGCAAGGACTATGTGGTCGCCGACATCTCGCTTGCCGGCTGGGGCCGCAAGGAACTCGAGATCGCCGAAACCGAAATGCCGGGCCTGATGGCCTGCCGTGAGGAATTCGGTCCCAAGCAGCCGCTCAAGGGCGCGCGCATCACCGGTTCGCTGCACATGACGATCCAGACGGCGGTGCTGATCGAGACGCTGAAGGAGTTGGGCGCCGATATCCGCTGGGCCTCCTGCAACATCTTCTCGACCCAGGACCATGCGGCCGCGGCCATCGCCGAAGCCGGCATCCCGGTGTTCGCCGTCAAGGGCGAGTCGCTCGAGGAGTATTGGGACTACACCGACAAGATCTTCCAGTGGGCCGATGGCGGCCTCTCCAACATGATCCTCGATGATGGCGGCGACGCCACCATGTACATCCTGATCGGCGCCCGCGCCGAGGCCGGCGAGGATGTGCTGTCCAACCCGCAGAGCGAGGAAGAGGAATACTTCTACGCCCAGGTCAAGAAGCGCCTGAAGGCTTCGCCCGGCTTCTTCACCAAGCAAAAGGCGGCGATCCGCGGCGTCACCGAAGAGACGACCACCGGCGTCAACCGGCTCTACCAACTGCAGAAGAAGGGCCTGCTGCCCTTCCCCGCCATCAACGTCAACGACTCGGTCACCAAGTCGAAGTTCGACAACAAATATGGCTGCAAGGAATCGCTGGTCGACGGCATCCGCCGCGGCACCGACACGATGATGGCCGGCAAGGTCGCTGTCGTGTGCGGTTATGGCGACGTCGGCAAGGGCTCGTCGGCCTCGCTCAAGGGCGCCGGCGCCCGCGTCAAGGTCACCGAGGTCGATCCGATATGCGCCCTGCAGGCGGCGATGGACGGTTTTGAAGTCGTCACGCTGGAAGATGCGGCCCCCACCGCCGACATCGTCATCACCACCACCGGCAACAAGGATGTCGTCACCCTCGACCATATGCGCTCGATGAAGGACATGGTCATCGTCGGCAACATCGGCCATTTCGACAATGAGATCCAGGTCGCCGCGCTGCGCAATTTGAAATGGACAAACGTTAAGCCGCAGGTCGACATGATCACCTTCGCGGACGGCAAGCGGATGATCCTTTTGTCGGAAGGGCGGCTGCTCAATCTCGGCAACGCCACCGGCCACCCGAGCTTCGTCATGTCGGCATCCTTCACCAACCAGGTGCTGGCCCAGATCGAGCTCTACACCAAGCCCGGCCAGTACGAGAACCAGGTCTATGTCCTGCCCAAGCATCTCGACGAAAAGGTCGCGCGCCTGCATCTCGACAAGCTCGGCGCCCGCTTGACCGAACTGTCGGGTGAACAAGCCGCCTATATCGGCGTCACGCCGCAGGGTCCGTTCAAGCCGGAACACTACCGCTATTAACCAAAGCTAAAATTACTACCAGATATTGAGGCCGGGCGATTGACTTTTCGCCCGGCCATATTTTTGCGCGCCATCAGCCTTCACGTCGATTCGGCGAGGGGTTATTGTCAGGTGATTCGGCGATGCTTCCAGCCCAAGAGGGTCAAGAGAAGCACGCATCAGGGCGGTCTTGCATTCAGGCGGCGGAGAGGACCAAGACATGCCGGGGCAACACCCGCACAGGGCGGGACGGGCCGTTTCCGGCGGCCATGACGATTCGGGGATTGCTGGCTCCGCCCTGGAAGGCGGGAGCCTGTCCTGGTGCGCCCGCGCGTCGACATTCCTTGCCACCGCCGCGCTCGCGGTCCCCTTGACAGGCGCCGTCGCGCATGCCGAAACCGCTGCTGCCAGCGTGGCTGGACTGTCGCTGAGCGCCATCGAGGTCATGCAGCTTGCCGTGTTCGTCGGCGTGACTGGTGCCGCACTGATATCGGCCATCGTTCTCATCCGCGAAAGAGCCCGCACCTCGGCGGAGAATGTCGAACTCAGGAGCCGCCTCGCCGACATCAACGCGGCGCTCCGCCGCTCGGAGGCGCTGCTCAATCTGCGCGACCAGCGCGTGGTCGTCTGGGCGGCGGAAAACAAGAAGCCCGAGCTCATCGGCACATTGCCCGTCGAAAGCGGCGCTCCCGAGGATAGGGCCGCTTTTCTTGCTTTCGGCCGCTGGCTGATGCCGCGTTCGGCGGCGGCACTCGAACATGCCGTCGCGGGATTGCGCGAGAAGGCCAAACCCTTCGACCTCGTCATCGAATCGCAGGCCGGTGCGCCGCTCGAAGTGCATGGCCGCAAGAGTGCCGCGCATGTGCTCGTGCGTTTTGTCTCGCTCTCGGAGACGCAGCGCAGCCAGGCCAGGCTGAAGATCGAGAACCAGCGGCTGGCCGCCGACCACGACACGATGATCGGCCTGCTCGACGCGCTGAACATGCCGGCATGGCTCCGCGGCGAGGACGGCGGGCTGAAGTGGGTCAACCGCGCCTATGCCGATGCCGTCGAAGCCGAAAATGCCGAAGCCGCGGTTCGGGAGAAAAAGGAGTTCCTCGGCGGTCAGGCGCGCGATGCGATTGCCGCCCAGCACAAGACGCATCCGGTTTTCGAGCAGTCGCTGTCCACGGTGATCGAAGGGGATCGCCGTGTGTTCGCGGTCACCGATTTCGCCGGCAGCGATGGCTCGGCCGGCCTTGCCTGCGACACCAGCGCCATCGAGACCGTTCGCGGCGAATACGAACGGACCGTCAGGAGCCACGCCGACACGCTCGACCAACTCAATACGGCGGTCGCCATTTTCGATACCGACGAGAAGCTGCGGTTCTTCAATCAGGCCTTCCAGAAGCTTTGGGGCCTCGATGCAGGCTTCCTGCACAGCGCTCCCGACAATGCCTTGCTGCTCGACCGGCTGCGCAGCGAAGGCAAGATCGCCGAACAGCCTGAATGGCGCCGCTGGAAGGAAGGCCTGCTCGGCGCCTATCGCGCCGTCGAATCCCAGGAACATTGGTGGCATCTGCCGGATGGCAAGACCATTCGCGTCGTCGCCAATCCGCAGCCCAAGGGCGGCGTGACCTGGGTGTTCGAGAACCTGACCGAGAAGATGGACCTCGAAAGCCGCTACCAGACAGCGGTGCGGGTTCAGGGCGAGACGCTCGACAATCTTGCCGAAGGCGTGGCGGTGTTCGGACCCGACGGCAGGCTCCGGCTGTCGAATCCTGCCTTTGCCACTCTCTGGGGATTGAGCGGTGAAGCGGCCAAGCCCAGCGTCCATGTGTCGGCGATACGTGACCTCTGCGACCGGCAGGCTGCGGACAGCCCCTGGCCCAGCTTCGTTGCCGCCATCACCGGCTTTGACGACGAGCGCCGCGACCGCCACGGACAGACCGAGCTCAACAACGGCAATGTGCTGAGTTACGCCATGATCCCGCTGCCCAACGGGCAGGTGATGATGACCTTCGTCGACGTTACCGACAGCGTCCATGTCGAGCGGGCGCTGAAGGACAAGAACGAGGCGCTGCAAAAATCCGACCAGCTCAAGAATGAATTCGTCCAGCACGTCTCCTATGAACTGCGCTCGCCGCTGACCAACATCATCGGCTTCACCGAACTCCTGTCGCAGCCCACGACCGGTCCGCTGTCGCAGAAGCAGCGCGAATATGTCGAGCATGTCAGCTCGTCCTCCTCGGTCCTGCTCACCATCGTCAACGATATCCTCGACCTGGCGACGGTGGACGCCGGCATCATGCAGCTCGACATTTCCGAGGTGCAGGTCGATCGCACCATCGCCGCTGCGGCCGAACTGGTGGCCGACCGGCTGGAAGAGCATTCGATCAGTCTCCAGGTCGACGCCGTCGCGGCGCCGAAGACGTTTCATGGCGATGAGGTCCGCGTCCGCCAGATCCTCTACAATCTGCTCAGCAACGCCGCCAATTACGCTCCGGAAGCCAGCATCATCCGGCTCACTTGCCGCCATCTGGCGGATGGGGTGGAATTCTCGGTTCATGACGACGGCCCCGGCATGCCGCCGGATGTGCTTGATTCGGTGTTCCGCCGTTTCGAGCCGCGCGCCAATGGCGGCCGCCGGCGCGGCGCCGGCCTCGGCCTGTCGATCGTCAAGAGCTTCGTCGAGCTGCATGGCGGCAGCGTTCGCATCGAAACCGGCAAGGACAAGGGCACGACCGTCATCTGCACCTTTCCAGACATGCCGGGCATCCGCGCCGCGGCCGAGTAGCGCGTTCGATGACCGGATTGCTGCTGGAGCGATTACTCGCCGACGAGACCCACACAGCGCGGCTGGGCGAAGATCTGGCGCTGTCGCTGCGCCCGGGCGACGTGCTCGCCCTCAAGGGCGATCTGGGCGCCGGCAAGTCGACGCTGGCGCGGGCCTTGATCAGGACCCTGGCCGACGATGCCGGCCTCGACGTTCCGAGTCCGACCTTCACATTGGTGCAGAGCTACGACACCCGCATTCCGGTCCATCATTTCGATCTCTACCGCCTGTCCTCGGCGGACGAGCTCGATGAGCTTGGGTTCGACGAAGCCCTGGCGCAGGGTGCTGCTTTGGTCGAATGGCCGGAACGGGCGGAAGCCCATCTGCCGAAAACCACGATCCTGATAGAGCTCGTCCAGCATGGCCACGGCCGGCTGGCGCGATTGTCAGGGCAGGGTGATGCCTTCGATCGGGCGGCACGATCGCTGGCCATGCGCGACTTTCTCGTGAACGCAGGCTGGGGGGAAGCGCAGCGCCGCCATTTCATCGGCGATGCTTCGGCCCGCTCCTACGAGATCGTTTCGCTGCCGGACCAAAAGCCGCGGGTCTTAATGAACTCGCCACGGCTGGTTCTCGGCCCCCCTGTGCGCGACGGCAAGCCCTATGCCGAGATCGCGCATACCGCTCAGTCGGTCTCCGCCTTCGTTGCCATCGACCGCGCCTTGAAGGAAGGCGGCGTCAGCGTTCCGGAAATCCATGCCGAGGACCAGGAGCAAGGTTTCCTGCTTCTCGAACATCTTGGTTCCGAAGGTTTCCTCGGCGGCGATGGCCAGCCGCTGGCCGAGCGTTACGCAGCGGCGGCTGAGCTGCTGGCCATGATGCACGGCAGGGCCTGGCCGCAGCGCCTGGAAACAGGGCAAGGCGGCTTCCACGATGTGCCGCCTTTCGACCGCGACGCCATGATGATCGAAGCCGATTTGCTGGTCAACTGGTACGTGCCGGCGATATCGGGCGGCCCGCCAAGTGACAGCTTGCGCGCCGGTTACCACAGGGAATGGAACGCGCTCCTCGACCGGCTGCAAGGCCGCGAGTACACGCTGATGCTGCGCGACTTCCATTCACCCAACATCATCTGGCGCGGCGACCGTTCAGGGAATGATCGGCTGGGCATTGTCGATTTCCAGGATGCGCTGATCGGCCCTTCGGCCTATGATGTCGCCTCGCTCGCCATGGACGCGCGGGTCACCATCTCGCCCGAGATCGAGAAACAGACGCTGGATGCCTATGTCGCGGCGCGCTACACAGCCGGTGCTTTCGACGAAGCAAGCTTCCTGGAATCCTACGCCATCATGGCGGCGCAGCGAAATTCCAAGATCCTCGGCATCTTCGTCCGTCTCGAAAAACGCGACGGCAAGCCCTACTATCTGAAGCACCTGCCGCGCATCCGCGATTATCTGCGCCGGGCCTTGTCTCATCCGGCGCTGGCAAGCCTGCGCGAGTTCTACGACGCCCACGGTTTGCTGGAGGAGCGAGCGCTGTGACAGCAGGACCCGACACCGCCATCGTACTTGCCGCCGGGCTCGGCAAGCGCATGCGGCCGATTACCGACACCATCCCCAAGCCGCTGGTCAGGATAGCCGGCAAGACGTTGCTCGACTGGAGCCTCGACAGCCTGGCCGCCGCCGGCGTCGGCAAGGCGGTCGTCAACGTCCACTATTTTCCCGAACAGATCGTCGCCCATGTCGCCGCGCGCCGCGCGCCAAACATCGTCATTTCCGACGAGAGCGAACAACTGCTCGATTCCGCCGGCGGCATCGTCAAGGCGTTGCGGGAACTGGGCGATCAGCCCTTCTACATCCTCAACGCCGACACGTTCTGGATCGATGACGGTCCTCTCAATCTCCAGCGCCTCGCCCTTGCATGGGACGCGGCGAAAATGGATATTCTGCTGATGCTGGCGGATCTCCAACAGGCGACCGGACACTGCGGCAGCACCGATTTCCTGGTGGCGCCGGATGGCGGCTTGCGGCGTTCGAAAGGCGACCCGGCGGGGCTGATCTATGCCGGGGCGGCGATCGTCCATCCGCGCCTGTTCGAGGGTGCACCGGCCGGGCCGCACTCGCTCAACGCCTATTTCGATTCCGCCATCGCGGCCGGCCGCCTGTTCGGCATGCCGATGCATGGCCACTGGATCACCGTCGGCACGCCCGATGCCGTACCGCTCGCGGAAGCGGCGGTCGCCGGTGCGCTCATCGAGTCGCAATGAGCGGCTCCAGCCGCGTTTTCTCGATCCCGCCCGGAGCGCCGTTTCTGCCGACGCTTGCCGAGGCGCTGCTTGCCGGCCGTCTTGTCCCGGGGTTTCGATTTGACGGCGACCCGCTCGCTTTGGCCGATGTCACCATCTATGTGCCGACACGCCGTGCTGCGCGCGCTCTGCGGGGTGTCTTCGTCGACAGCCTGGCGGCACGCGGCGGCGGCGGCTCGGCGATCCTGCCGGTCATCCGGCCACTGGGCGAGTTCGACGAGGATGAGGCCGCATTCGAGACGGAGGCATCGGCGGCCATCGATCTCGCGCCGCCGATTTCGGCAACCGAACGCCTGTTGCTGCTGACGCCGCTGGTTCGGGCCTGGAAACGCCGGCTGCCGGCGCATGTCGCCGCCCTTTTCGCCGAGGAGATCGTCATCCCGGCTTCCACCGCCGACGCAATCTGGCTGGCGCGCGATCTCGCCCGGCTGATGGACGAGATCGAGACGGAAGGCACCGACTGGGCCAAGCTCACAGATCTGGTGACCGGCAATCTTGCCGGATGGTGGCAGGTGACGCTCGAATTCCTCGGCATCGTCACCGAAGCCTGGCCGAAATTCCTCGCGGAAAGCGACCGCTCCAATCCGGCCGCGCATCGCAGTGCGCTGATCCGCGCCGAGGCGGCGCGGCTGCTGCGCAATCCGCCCGCCGGCCCCGTTATCGCCGCGGGCTCGACCGGCTCGATACCCGCCACGGCCGAACTGCTTGCCGCCATCGCCGGCCTGCCCGGCGGCGCCATCGTGCTGCCCGGCCTCGACCGTACGCTGGACGAAGCGTCGTTCCAGGCAATCGCCGCGCCAGGCGCGCGTCCAGCCGTGCTCGGCCACCCGCAATATGGCCTGGCCAGATTGATCGCCAAGGTCGGCGGGCTGCGCGGTGACGTCGACGAGCTCGGCGTGGCCGAGCCGCGTCTGGCGCTCCGCGCCGCTCTTGTCGGCGAAGCGCTGCGGCCGGCCGAGACCACCGAACTCTGGGCCGAGACACGTGCGGGCTTCCCGGCCTCCGATATGGCCGGCGCCTTCGCCGGGGTGACCTTGCTCGAAGCTGCAAGCGAACGTGATGAAGCCGTCGCCATCGCCGTCGCGCTCAAGCGCGCGGTTGAACAGCCCGGCCAAAGGGCGGCTCTCGTCACCGGCGACCGCGCGCTGGCGCGGCGCGTCTCGATCGAGCTCCAGCGCTTCGGCGTCGCCGCCGACGATTCCGGTGGCACGCCGCTCGCCAACACCCCCGCGGCCAGCCTGCTCAGGCTGGCGCTCGAGGCATTATTCAGGCCAGGCGATCCGGTCGGCCTGCTGTCGCTGCTCAAGCATCCGCTGCTTGGCCTTGGCCTCGAACGGGCCGATGTGCGCCACGCGGCGGAACTGGTCGAGCTGGTGGCGCTGCGCGGCGGCACCGGCCGCCCCGACATCGTTTCGCTGCCGGAACTGTTTGAGGCCCGCCTCACCGGCCTGGGCGGCGGCAGCCGGCAGCCCTTCTGGTTTTCCCGGCTGACCGTGCGCTCCATCGAAACCGCCCGGAATTTGCTTGAACGTCTCAAGCAGGCGCTGGCGCCGCTCGCAGCCTTCCGCGGCCGGGACGATGCCGACCTTGCCGCGCTTGTCAGGGCCAGTGTCGCCATCCTCGAAAATCTCGGCCGCACCGTCGATGGCGGCCTTGCCGAACTCTATGCCGGTGACGCCGGCGAGAAGCTTGCCGAACTGCTGCGCGGGCTGGTCGCGGCTTCGGCTTCGCTATCCTTCGCGGCGACCGAGTGGCCCGATATCATGGCGGCGCTGATCGCGCCTGAAACGGTCAAGCCGGCACACGGCACCGACCGGAACATCGCCATCTGGGGCGCGCTGGAAGCGCGCTTGCAGACCGTCGATACGCTGGTCATCGGCGGGCTCAACGAGGGCGTGTGGCCGCGCAAGCCAGAGAGCGACCGCTTCATGTCGCGGCTGATGAAGACCGGCATCGACCTCGAACCGCCGGAACGGCGCATCGGCCTTGCCGCGCATGATTTCCAGATGGCCATGGGGGCTGGGAAGGTCGTGCTGTCCCGCTCGGCGCGTGCCGGCGACGCACCCGCCGTGCCATCACGCTGGCTGCAGCGGCTGTTGACCTTCATCGGCAACGATCAGGCAGCAGAGTTGCGCCGGCGTGGCGACGAACTGCTCGCCTGGGCGCGCGCGCTGGATACAGGCCCAAGGCAGGATTTCGCGCCACGGCCGCAGCCGAAGCCGCCCTTGTCGGTGCGCCCGACGCATTTCTCGGTCACCGAGATCGAGACCCTGCGCCGTGACCCCTACGCCGTCTATGCAAGACGCATCCTCGGCCTGATGCCGCTCGGTCCGGTCATTCGCGATCCTGGTGCGGCCGAGCGCGGCACGCTGTTTCACGCCATCCTGCACCTGTTCTCAGGCAGCGTCGCCGATCCGCGCGCGCCCGATGCGCTTGCCGGCCTTATCGCCGCCGGTCACGCCTGCTTTGCCGAAGCCGCCCTTCCTGCCGATGTCGAGGCGGTGTGGTGGCCACGTTTCGAGAAACTCGCCGCAAACATCATCGAGTGGGAGCGCACGCGCGCCGATGCGGTGACAAGGCGCCATGCCGAGGAGCGCGCCGGAAAGACCGTCGTCGGCCAGTCCGGCGTGACGCTGTCCGGCTACGCCGACCGCGTCGATCTGCTGGCCGGCGGCATGGCCGACATACTGGATTACAAGACGGGGTCCTCGCCGTCCAAGGCGCAGGCGCACACACTGCTTGCGCCGCAACTGGCGTTGGAGGGCGCGCTGCTCAGGCGCGGCGCCTTCAAGGATCTGGGCGCGCGCGAGCCCTCTCAACTGGCCTTCATCAGGCTGAAGCCGAATGGCGAGGTGTTCGAGGAATCCATCCTCGAACACAATCGCCAGCCGCGGACCGCGACCGATCTTGCCGAAGAGGCCTGGGCGCGGCTGGAAAAGCTGTTGATCCACTATGCCGATCCTGCGACGGGTTATCTGTCGCGCGCGCTGCCGTTCCGCGAAGGCGAGACCGATGGCGACTACGACCATCTTGCCCGCGTGCTCGAATGGTCGGCAGGCGGCGATGCCGGTGACGAGGGAGGGGAGGCATGAAAAAGGCCTATCCGATCCCCAGCGACACCGCGACCAGCCAGGCCCGCGCCGCCGATCCCGGCAATTCCGCCTGGGTGTCGGCGAATGCCGGATCCGGCAAGACCCATGTGCTGGCCCAGCGCGTCATCCGGCTGCTGCTGCGCGGCACCGATCCGTCAAAGATACTGTGCCTGACCTATACGCGTGCCGCCGCCGCCAACATGTCGAACCGGGTGTTCTCGACGCTGTCGGAGTGGACGACGCTTGGTGACGCGGACCTTGCGGCAAAGGTCGAGGCGCTGGAGGGCCGCCGGCCCGATCTCGAGACCATGCGCCGGGCGCGGCGCCTGTTCGCCGAGGCGCTGGAAACACCCGGCGGGCTGAAGATCCAGACCATCCACGCCTTCTGCGAATCGGTGCTGCACCAGTTCCCGCTGGAAGCCAATATCCCGGCCCATTTCGAGATGCTCGACGGCCAGATGGAGGCATCGCTTTTTGCCGCGGCGCGCCGCGAGATGATTTCGGGCACATCCGCCGGTGACAGGGATCTGGCCGAGGCTTTTGCCGCCATTCTCGATCGGGGCGGCGAAGCCGGGCTAGACGCCTTGCTGGGTGAGATCGTGCGCAAGCGCGACGGCTTGCGCAATTTCATCGACGCCGTCGGGCGTGACGGCACGCGCTTCCAGGCCCTGTTCGACGAATTCCATTTCCACCCAGGCCAGACGGCCGAGGGCATAGCCGCTTCGGTATGGCCGTTGCCGGGTTTCCTGCCCGACTATTTTGCCGGCTTCGCCCACGCAGCCGAGGCCACCGACGCCAGATCGGTGCTGAACAACATCTTGCCCTATGCGCGGCAGGCTTTCGCCGAGGGCGATCCCATTCGGCGCCTGCAACTGCTCGCGCGAGCCTTCCTCAAGACGGATGGCGACGCCTACGACCCGGCAAAGGCCTTCAAGAAGGCCCTGGTCGACCGGCTGCCGGATCTGGCGGAGCGCTATCTCTCGGCCGCCAACGCCATCGTCGAAACCACCGACCGGCTGGCCCTGTTCCGGATGCTGGAGGGCACAGCTGCCGCGCTGACCATCGCCGACTGGCTGATCGCCCGCTACGAAATGCTGAAGCGCAGCCGCGGCTTTCTCGATTTCAACGACCTGATCACCCGCACCGTCAACCTGCTGGCGCGACCAGACGCCGGCCCCTGGGTGCAGTACAAGCTCGACCAGGGCATCGACCATATCCTGCTCGATGAAGCGCAGGACACCAGTCCGGACCAATGGGAAGTGGTGAAACGGCTGGCGGAAGAATTCTTTGCCGGCTTTGGCGCGCGCGACAGGGTCCATCGCACGGTCTTCGCCGTCGGCGACGAGAAGCAGTCGATCTATTCGTTCCAGGGTGCCGCCCCGGACTCCTTCGCCGACAGCCGGCTGTTGTTCGCGGGACGAGTGCGCGACGCAAAGGCGTCCTTTGCCGACCTCAAGCTGACCTGGTCGTTCCGCTCGACCGACGATGTTCTGACCGCGGTCGACCGCGTCTTTGCCGACGCGAGCGTGCGGCGCGGCATCAGCCATGATCCCGATCCGCTGCGCCACCAGGCGATCCGCACCGACGCACCGGGCTATGTCGAGGTGTGGCCGTCAGTCGGCGCCGATGTCGTCGATGAGCCCGACGACTGGACGCAAGCCATCGACCATGCGCACGCGCCGGCGGTGCGCGTGGCCGAGAACGTCGCCGCCACCATAGCCGGCTGGATCGGCACCGGTGAGATCATCGAGGGTCGCGGCAAGCGGCTGCGGCCGGGCGATGTGCTGGTGCTGGTGCGCAAACGCGATCGCTTCGTCCATGCGCTGACCCGCGCACTCAAACGCCGCGACATTCCGGTCGCCGGCGCCGACCGGCTGAGCCTGCCCGGGCACATCGCGGTCAAGGACCTGATTGCGCTCGGTCACCTCCTCATCCAGCCGCAGGACGATTTGTCGCTCGCCGCGGTGCTGCGCAGCCCGATCTTCGATCTGCCGGAAGAGACGCTTTTCACGCTCGCCGCGCAGAGGCCGGCTGGCCTGTCGTTGATCGCATCGCTGCGCCAGCACGCCGGCGAAAGCGAGAGAATGGCGAAGATCGTCGCTCAGGTCGACATCTGGACGAACGAGGCCGCCTTCAAACCGGTGTTCGAGTTTTACGCTTGCCTGCTGGCGCGCGATGGCGTGCGCCGCAAGATGATCGCGCGGCTTGGGCCCGAAGCCGGCGACATTCTCGACGAGTTCCTGAGCTTCTGCCTTGCCGAGGAGCGAACCGGCCTGCCGGGGCTGGAAGCCTTCCTGTCGACGCTGGAAAACGCCGGTCCCGAGATCAAGCGGGAGATGGACCAGACCCGCGACGAGGTCCGGGTCATGACCGTGCACGCTGCCAAGGGGCTGGAAGCGCCGGTCGTGTTCCTGGTCGATGGCGGTTCCGCCCCGTTCAGCGACCAGCATTTGCCGCGCCTGATGCCCTTCGACGGCTCCGGCGCGAATTGGGACGGCAAGGGCTATCTCTGGCGCTCGGCCAGCGACGTCGCCAACGGCTTTTCCAAAGCAGCGGCAGCGCGGGCACGGGAACTCGCCGACGACGAATACCGCCGGCTGCTCTATGTCGGCATGACCCGTGCCGAGGACCGGCTGATCGTCTGCGGCTATCACGGCAAGCGGGCGCCGAACGCCGGCACCTGGCACTCGATCGTCAGCCGCGCGCTGATCGGCGCGCCGGAAAGCGAACAGCGTGCGCATCCCGCCGGCGGCGAGCCGGTGCATCGTTTCCATGTCACCAAGCTGCCGCCGGTCGCACAGGCTTCCAGCGAGCAGGCGCGGCGGACGGATGCTTTCGGACCTTTGCCGGCGACTTTGTTCCGGCCCTTGCCGCCCTTCGAGGATCTGCCGCGTCCGCTGTCGCCATCCGGTGCCTCGGCGCTGATAGACGAAGGCAAGGAAGCTGTGGTCGACAAGACGTCTCCGGTGCTGGACGCCGATGCCGAGCCGGGCTTTGCCGTGCTGCGCGGGCTTGCCCTGCACAAACTGCTGCAGATGTTGCCCGGCATTGCCGAGCCCGAACGCCAGGGCGCGGCGGAACGCTATCTCGCACGAACCGGTGCAGAATGGCCTTCGTCAGAGCGTGAAAAGGCCCTGGCTTCGGTCACATCAATCCTTGCCGACGTCAGCTTCGGTCAGCTGTTTGCACCGACGTCGCGCGCCGAGGTCGCGATCATGGGCAGCCTGGAGGTCAAGGGCAAGAAGCGCTCGATTTCCGGCAAGATCGACCGGTTGGCGGTGACATCGGACAGTGTGTCGATCGTCGACTACAAGACCAATCGGCCGGCGCCCGGCTCTCTGGCCGAGGTTACGCCGGCCTATGTCCTGCAGCTCGCGCTCTATCGCGCCTTGCTGCAACCGCTCTATCCCGGCCGCACGGTCAAGGCGGCCTTGCTGTTCACCGAGGCGCCACGGCTGATCGAACTGCCGGCCAGCGCCATGGACGACGCTCTTGCTCGACTCACGCGAGCGTGACACAACACCTGCTTGAAGAAGGGCGCGATCGCCACCACATTTGGTGGTACAAAAACTTTCAAAAGGATTTTTCCATATGGCAACCGTGAAGGTCGACAAGAGCAACTTCCAGGCTGACGTGCTTGACGCCAACGTACCGGTCGTCGTCGATTTCTGGGCGGAATGGTGCGGCCCCTGCAAGCAGATCGCTCCGGCGCTCGAAGACATCGCCACCGAACTCGGCGCCAAGGTCAAGATCGCCAAGCTGAACATCGACGAGAATCCCGAGCTTGCCGCCCAGTTCGGCGTGCGCTCGATCCCGACGCTGATGATCTTCAAGGGCGGCGAAATGGCCGACATGAAGGTGGGTGCGGCGCCGAAGACCGCGCTGTCGCACTGGATCAATGGCAACCTCGCCTGACCTGTCTGAAATTCCTGATATCAAGCCCGGCCTCGCGCCGGGCTTTTTGTTGGCGTCATTGGTAACAGGCTCTGGCCCTCACATCCGGGCGATCCATGTCTTCTGTTGGCAGCGCAAGCAGGGAGAAATGATATGACCGGATCCGCCAAGGCCACCGTCTTCATCGACAATGAGCGCGTCATCGTCACCGAATACCGCTTCCAGCCGGGCGACAATACCGGCTGGCATCGCCATGGCCATGAATATGTCGTGGTGCCGCTGATGGACGGCAAGGTGAAACTGGTGACCAAGGATGGCGAGAGCTTCGCCGAGATGAAGAAGGGCGCGCCCTATTTCCGCAAGGAAGGCGTCGAGCACGACGTGATCAGCGCCAATGAGGGTGAATACGCCTTCATCGAGATCGAGCTGAAGTGATGGCGTGCCATCATCTGCCATCTAGATGGCAAGGGCAGGAAAGGCTATATCTTTTCAAAAGGGAATTTGAAATGGCCGAACCCCAGCTTTCCGTCCGCAGCGCAAAAGCACGTGAGCTTGCGCATCGACTCGCTCGTCGCGAAAACCGCTCAATAGCTGATATCGTCGAACGCGCGCTTGAATCCTATGAGATTCGCGAGGCCGGGCGAGAACCGGCATCCGCCTTCTACTCCCGCCTGACGGCAAGCGTTGGCGTCGACATCGATCTGGAAGAAATCATACGGGAAAACCGCAAGGTCCATACAGGGCCGGAGCTTTGATTTTCGTCGACACTAATGTGATTTCTGAGAGCCTTAGAAAGGCGCCTGACGCGGCTGTCATGGCTTGGCTGGTTCGCAACGATACCGAACTGGCGCTTCCCACGGTGGCGATTGCCGAAATCGCTTTCGGTATCCAAAAGATACGACCTGACGAGCGTGCCGATCGCCTGGAGCAAGGTCTCTCCCAATGGCGCCATCGCTTTGCCGGTCGCATTTTTGGGCTGACGGAGGAGGCGGCTCTGGCTTATGGCGAGATTATGGGAACGGCGACGCGCAAGGGCCGGGGCATGTCGGCACCCGATGGCATGATTGCAGCGATAGCGCGCGTGAATGGCGGTCGGCTGGCAACGCGTAACCTGAACGACTTCGGCCCGGCCAACCTCGAGCTGATCTCACCTTGGGATTTCTAATGCATGTCGCCCAAAAGTGATCTCGGTTTTGGGAAGACGACATGCATAAAAACAATGGCCTAAAGCGGGTCACCTGAATTCGTTCAGACGCGACACGCGTTAGGGCGTTTCACCGTTTCACGGAAAAGGAGGAATGCTCTACCAATCGGCGATGCGGTCGCCGCCGGCGAACTGTGCGCTTTTGCCGGTGTATTCGAACAGCTCGATCTTCACGCCGTTGGGATCGCGGATCCACGCCTGGAAAGTGTCGTCGCAGGCGTGCTTCTTGGCCGTGACGTCGATGCCCTTCGATTTGATGTGATCGATCGCAGCATCGATGTTTTCCACCTCGAGGCAGAAATGGTTGATCTGGTTCTGCTCGGTGTAGGCCGTGCCGTCCTTCTGGGAACACCTCGATATGGCTGCGCCCGCCGCAATTGAGGTAGAACCCGAAAATCTTGCCGTCGCGCAGGAAATTGAACTGCGTATCCAGGCCCAGCACGTCGCGATAGAAGCTTCGCGTTGCCTCCAGGTCATGCGCGAAGATGCAGACGTGAGCGAGCTGCTTGACCTTGATCATGACGGGTTCCTCGCAACTCCGACCTCAGGTCGGCGGAGTGCCGTTCTCGGCCAGCACCGCGCCGGTCAGATACAACGAACCGCTGATCAGGATGCGTGGCGCCGGGCCGTCCCAGGTGTCGCGCAGCAGCATCAGCGCGCTGGCGACGGAACTCACCGGCTCGGCGGTCAGCCCGGCTTCCGTCGCGCGGATCGCCAGTTCGTCATTAGGCACGCCGGCCTCGCTGAGGCTCACCGGCACCGTGTAGACATGCCGGGCGAGGCCCTTGAAGGCACGGAAATAGCCGCTCTGGTCCTTGGTGTTGATCATGCCCGAGATGAGGAACAGCGGACGCGGGTTCTTCTCTTCCTGCTCGGCCAACGCTTCGGCAACCACCACGCCGGCCCCCGGATTGTGGCCACCGTCGAGCCAGATATCGGCGCCCTTGGGTGCCAGTTCGGCCAGCCGGCCCTGCATCAGCTTCTGCATGCGGCCAGGCCAGGCGACATTGATCATCGCCTTTTCGGCGGCGCGATGGCTGATCTCGAAACCGGCCGCCTTGACCGCGGCAATCGCCGCCGCCGCATTGGCGAACTGGTGGCGGCCGGGCAGCCTGGGCGGCGGCAGGTCCATCAACCCGTCTTCGTCCTGGTAGACCATGCGGCCGTTTTCCTCGAAGGCAAGGAAATCCTGGCCGTAGACGAAGGTTGGGCATTCAAGCCGCTCGGCGGTTTCGATCAGCACCTGCAGCGCAGTCTCGCTCTCCTGCGCGCCGATGACCACCGGACAGCCGGGCTTGATGATGCCGGCCTTTTCGGCCGCGATCAGTTCGACCCGGTCGCCGAGATAGGCCTCGTGGTCGAGCGACACCGGCATGATCACCGACACGGCCGGCTCCTTGACGACATTGGTCGCGTCGAAGCGGCCGCCGAGCCCGACCTCGATGATGGCGGCGTCGGCCTGGTGTTCGGAAAACAAGAGGAAGGTGACTGCGGTGAGGATCTCGAAGACGGTAATCTTCTCGCCCTCATTGGCCCTGGCGGCACGAGCAATAGCATCGGCGAAAACCCTGTCTTCGACCAGCCTGCCGCCGCCATCGGCGGCCAGCCGGTAACGCTCATGCCAGTTGACCAGATGCGGCGAGGTGTGGACATGGACGCGGTAGTCCGCGGCCTCGAGCAGGGCGCGCGAAAAGGCGGCGCACGAGCCCTTGCCGTTGGTGCCGGCGATGTGGATGACCGGGGGCAGCCGGTCCTGCGGATTGTCAAGCCGCTCCAGCAGCCGCGAAATGCGGTCGAGCGAAAGGTCGAAGCCTTTCGGGTGGAGCGCCATCAGGGCTTCGATTTCGCGGTCGGCGGCAAGCGTCGTCATGGCAGAATCCCAGCACATGAGCCTGAAAACCAGAATCGGTCTCGGATGGCCATGGCAATCAAAAAGCTACAGCGCCCCGAAGCCGTCGTGCAATCGCGGTCGCGGCGCTTCGTGTCGCTTCAGGCTTGCGGCCGAGCTTCCGCGGCGACCGCTGCCGGCGGCAGGATTTCCGGCTCCAGCGGCTTTTGCTCCTCCGGCAGCTTGAGCAGCATCTTGAGCAGGCGCGCGATGGTTTCGCGCAGTTCCAGCCGCGACACCACCATGTCGACCATGCCGTGCTCCATCAGATATTCGGAGCGCTGGAAGCCGTCGGGCAATTTCTCGCGGATCGTCTGTTCGATGACGCGCGGTCCGGCAAAGCCGATCAGCGCGCCGGGCTCGGCAATGTGCACGTCGCCCAGCATGGCGTAGGAGGCGGTCACGCCGCCCGTGGTCGGGTTGGTCAAAACGACGATGTAGGGCAGGCCGGCTTCCTTCAGCCGGTCGACACCGACCGTTGTCCGCGGCAATTGCATCAGGGACAAAATACCTTCCTGCATGCGGGCACCGCCGGAAGCAGCGAACAGGATCAGCGGCCGCTTGCGCTGCAGGGCCACTTCGAAGCCATGCACGATGGCGTCGCCGGCGGCCATGCCGAGCGAGCCGCCCATGAAGGCGAAGTCCTGCACCGTGACCACCACCGGCAGACCCTCGACGGTGCCCAGCGCATTGATGATCGCGTCCTCAAGGCCGGTCTTGGCCTTGGCGTCCTTCAACCGGTCGACATAGCGCTTCTCGTCGCGGAATTTCAGCGGATCCTGCATCACCTTGGGGTTGTCCAGGGTCTCGTATTTGCCGCCATCGAAGAAGAATTTCAGCCGCTCCTTGGCCGAGATCTTCATGTGATGGCCGGAGGACGGAATGACGAACTGGTTGGACTCCAGGTCCTTGTGGAACACCATCTCGCCGGTCTCCGGATCCTTGATCCAGAGGTTCTCGGGCATGTCGGTGCGCCGGCCGAGCATCGAATTGATTTTCGGGCGAACGTAATTGGTGATCCAGTTCATCGCTTCGGCTCCTGTCCTGACGAGGATTGGGAAGAGGTAGGAGAACTATTCGGCAGCAGCAAGGCGGGCCGAGCGCACGCCTTGCGCAAGGCCGCTGACCAGCGTGGCGACGGCTTCGGCCGGATCGGCGGTCTTTTCGCCCTTCGGTCCCAGCACATTGGCCACCGCATTGACGATCGCGGTGCCGACGACGACGCCGTCGGCATTGGCGCCGATCACCCGGGCCTGCTCGGCGGTCTTGACGCCGAAGCCGACGCAGACCGGCAGGTCGGTGTGGCCCTTGATGCGCTTGACCGCCGCCGCCACCTTGCCGGTGTCGGCCAGCGCCGAGCCGGTGATGCCGGTCATCGAGACGTAATAGACGAAGCCCGACGTGTTCTGCAGCACTTTCGGCAGGCGCTTGTCGTCGGTGGTCGGCGTCGCCAGCCGGATGAAATTGATGCCGGCCTTGAGCGCCGGAATGCACAGTTCCTCGTCCATCTCGGGCGGCAGGTCAACGACGATCAGCCCGTCGATGCCGCTGGCGATCGCGTCCTTGAGGAAGCGGTCGACGCCATAGATGTAGATCGGATTGTAATAGCCCATCAGCACGATGGGCGTCTCATTGTCGCCAGCACGGAAGTCGGACGCCATCTTCAGCGTCTTGACCAGCGTCTGGCCGCCCTTCAGCGCCCGCAGGCCCGCTGCCTGGATCGCCGGGCCGTCGGCCATCGGATCGGAGAACGGCATGCCGAGCTCGATGATGTCGGCGCCAGCCTTGGGCAGTGCCTTCATGATCGACAAAGAGGTGTCGTAGTCGGGGTCGCCGCCCATGAAATAGGTGACGAGCGCCGGGCGGCCTTCGGCTTTCAGTTTTGCCATGCGGCGGTCGATGCGGGTCACCATGATCAGATCTCCATGCCCAGCATCGAAGCCACCGTGTGCACGTCCTTGTCGCCACGGCCGGACAGGTTGACGATGACGATCTGGTCCTTGTCCATGGCGGGCACGATCTTCACCGCATGCGCAATGGCATGCGCGGATTCCAGCGCCGGGATGATGCCTTCGACGCGCGTCGTCAGCTTGAAGGCCTCCAGCGCTTCGTCGTCGAGGATCGGCACATATTCGACGCGGCCTGAATCACGCAGCCACGAGTGCTCCGGGCCGACACCAGGGTAATCGAGGCCGGCCGAGATCGAATGGCCATCCATGATCTGGCCGTCAGAGTTCTGCAGGAGATAGGTACGGTTGCCGTGCAGCACGCCGGGCGCGCCGGCATTCATCGACGCGCAATGCTCGATGCCGTCGAGACCGCGCCCGCCGGCTTCGATGCCGATGATGCGGACATCCTTGTCGTCGAGGAACGGATGGAACAGGCCGATGGCGTTGGAGCCGCCGCCGACAGCGGCGATGATCGTGTCCGGCAGCCGGCCCTCCTGTTCGAGGATCTGCGCCCGCGCCTCGATGCCGATCACCGACTGGAAATCGCGCACCAGCTCCGGATAGGGATGCGGGCCCGCAGCGGTGCCGATCAAGTAATAGGTGTCCTCGACATTGGTCACCCAGTCGCGCAACGCCTCGTTCATGGCGTCCTTCAGCGTGCCGTGACCGGCGGTCACCGGCCGCACTTCGGCGCCGAGCAGCTTCATGCGGAAGACATTGGGGCTTTGCCGGGCGACGTCGGTGGCGCCCATATAGACGACGCAGGGAAAGCCGAAGCGGGCCGCGACCGTGGCCGACGCCACGCCGTGCTGGCCGGCGCCGGTCTCGGCGATGATGCGCTTCTTGCCCATGCGCTTGGCCAGCAGGATCTGGCCGAGGCAATTGTTGATCTTGTGCGAACCGGTATGGTTCAGATCCTCGCGCTTGAAATAGACCTTTGCGCCGCCGAGATGCTTCGTGAGGCCTTCGGCGAAATAAAGCTTCGACGGCCGTCCGGCATAGTGGGTCGACAGGTCAGTCAGCTCGGCCCTGAAATCCGCATCGTTCTTGACCTCGTTCCAGTGCCGCTCCAGATCGAGGATCAGCGGCATCAACGTTTCGGCAACGAAACGACCGCCGAAAATGCCGAACATGCCCTGTTCGTCGGGTCCGGTGCGGAAGGAATTAAGTGTCGCCGGCTTGTTCATCGCCGATCTCCTGGCTTGTCGTTTACAGCACGCTCAGGCTGCGCGGGTGTTCCGCGCGGCCCTGACGGCCCGGAAAAACTGTTCGATCAGCGCCGGATCCTTGATGCCCGGCGCGCTTTCCACGCCTGAGGAAATGTCTATTCCGGGCGGGTCGGCAAGCCGAAGGGCATCGCCGATATTGGCGGCGTTGAGCCCACCGGAAAGCATGTAATCGACGCTGCCGTCAAGGCCGGCGAGGATGTGCCAGTCGAAGGCCACGCCGTTGCCGCCCGGCAGTTGCGAGCCTTTCGGCGGCTTGGCGTCGAACAGGAACCGGTCGGCTATGCCGATGAACGGCTTTATCCGTTCGAGATCGGCGGCCTCGCTGAGCGGCAGCGCCTTCATCACCGGCAGGCCATAGCGGGCTTTGACCTCGGCGACGCGATCGGGCGTTTCCGCACCATGCAGCTGCAGCATGTCAGGCTGCATTTTGGCAACGATTTCATCAAGGAAGGCGTCGCTGGTATCTACGGTGACGGCAACCGCCATCGCCTTGCCGCGCGCAGTCTCGCGCAGACGGCCAGCCTCGGCAGGTTCGACATAGCGCGGGCTTTTGGCGAAGAAGATAAACCCGACATGGCTGGCGCCGCCGGCCAGCGCCGCGGCCATTGCCCCGTCGGTCTTCAAGCCGCAGATCTTGATGTCGAGTGCCATGGCGCGGGAATTGGCATGAAAAGCGAAAAGAGTCGAGAAAAAGCATGCTGTTTGCCGACACGGCCAAAGGCGCTACCTATGGATGAACAGGACACGGCGGGAGCACGATCATGACCGACAGGACAATTGCCGAACTCAGGCAGAAGGTCGCGCAGGCGCGCGAGGTCATCGCGCACCTGATCGACAAGGCTGCCTTCAACGGCGCCGAAGCGCACCGGGCGCTCGACTATTTCGGCGGCGATGAATTCGACGGCAATTTCCTGCCGTGGCCGCATCATGGCGATGAGGGGTTGCGGCCTGAGGACTTGAACGCCGCAAACGACGACTGAGCGATCTACTCGAACATGATCGCCTGCAGCGCACCGCCATTGCGCTTCAGCCAGTCCTTGCAGCGATCGGTGTCGGGGCAGAGCTTTTCGCACAATTTCCAGAATTTCGGACCATGGTTCATCTCCTTGAGATGCGCCACTTCATGCGCGACGAGATAGTTGATGACCGGCGACGGCGCCATCATGATGCGCCAGGAGAAGGACAGATTGCCTTCGGAGGTGCAGGAGCCCCAGCGGCTCGACGTGTCCTTGAAGCGGACGGCCTTGGCGCGTTTGCCTAACGCCTGGGTGTGCTTGAGCACCAGCTTCTCGATGTCCTTCTTGGCCTCGCGCTTGAGGAAGTCGGCGATGCGGCGCGGTAGGTGTATGCGATCGCCGTGCACGATCAGCAGCGGGCCGCGCTCATCGCTCGACACCGTCACGGTCCCGCGCTTTGATGGCTCATGGACGATGCGGTGCGCCACGCCACGCACCGGGATCCTGATGCCGGGCCGCACCTGCGGCCGCGTCGGCACCTTGGCCAGTCGCTGCTCCAGCCAGTCCTGGTGCCGCTCGAGGAACCTGTCTACCTCGCCGCGGCGCAGGCCTGGCGGCACGGTGATGCGCAGACCCTGGCCGCCTGAATC
This sequence comes from Mesorhizobium sp. M0140, assembly GCF_040322475.1. Lineage (NCBI taxonomy): Bacteria > Pseudomonadati > Pseudomonadota > Alphaproteobacteria > Hyphomicrobiales > Phyllobacteriaceae > Mesorhizobium > Mesorhizobium sp. M0140. Next base: position 78,413 of record NZ_JAMYTM010000009.1, read on the forward strand.
GATGCGCAGCGTCATTCGGCGCGCCCTGGCGCTCTCGACGATCTTGAGCGGCAGCGTGCGGCCGGCGATGCAATATTCGCGTTCCACGACAGGCGTGGGCTTGGGCTTTGTCAGATTGCGAAAGAAGCCGAGAGTCATGGCGGGACGATACGCGATTCGAGAAAAACGACTAGAACAAAAAAGAAACGGCGCCGCTCGCGCGACGCCGTCGTCATACCTTGGCCTGTCCTACAGCGCCGCGCGTCCTCTGGGACGCGCAAAGGACGCTGTAGCACTTTAAGTTGGCGCATGACCCGAAAACCGGTTCCGGTTTTCGGGGTTATGCGTCGGGCCTCAGTCGTCAAGCAGGTTCGAACCCTTGCCACGCTTGGTGGTCGTCGTTCCGGCGCCCGGATCGGTCTTCGTCGGAGCCGTCGACTTGTTGCGGTTGGCCATGAACCGGTCGAACTCGTCCTGATCCTTGGCGCGGCGCAATTCGCGGGCATACTCGTCGAACTGGGTCAGCATCTCGTCGAGCTTGCGACGCTCTTCGTTCAGGCGCTCCAGTTCCTTTTCGCGCCAGTCGTCGAAAGCGACGTTGCCGGTGCGGGCGGAGCCATTGCCCCAGCGCGCGGCCTTGTCGGAACCGCGGCGGCATCCGGCGAAGATGCCGTCGGTCGCGCGGTTGACGTCACGCTTTAAGCCATCGAGGCGGTCGCCCCAGATGATGTAGGCGAGCATGGCGAAGCCGAGTGGCCAGAACACCATGAAACCCACAACCATCAACGCGATGGTTGCGGGCGTCCAGGCCGGACGGATCAATGCGGATGTGTTCATTTTCTCCCATTCCTTCGGTTGGAGACAGCCAAACCCGGCTGCGTGGAATCGAAATGGGAAGAGAAAAACGGCGATTCAAGACAATGTCCGCCAAATCCGGACAAGCATCTGAAATGATTACCGCTTTTTGATCATATCGAGGGAAAGCACGACCAACCCGGCAATCAGGCCCCAGAATGCGGCGCCAACGCCGAACAGCGTCAGGCCCGACGCGGTGACGACAAAGGTGACGGTGGCGGCCATGCGATCCGCCTCTTCCTTCAGCGCGATAGACAGCGCGTTGGCGAGCGACGCCATCAGCGCCAGGCCTGCCACCAGCACGATCAGGCTCTGCGGCAGCACCGCGAAGATCGCCACCAGCGAAGCGCCGAAAATAGCAAAGATGAGATAGGCGAGCGCATAAAACGGCCCGGTCTTCCAGCGCTCGGCGGGATCGGGGTGGACGTCCGGCCCGGTGCAGATCGCCGCCGAGATCGCCGCCAGATTGGTCGTCGAGCCGCCGAACGGCGCCGACAGCAGCGAAAACAGGCCCGTGACACCGATCAGCGGGCCGGGCTCCGGGTGATAGCCGGCGGCGCGCAGCACGGCGAGGCCGGACAGGTTTTGCGACGCCATGGTGACGAGGTAGAGCGGCAGTGCCAGGCCAATCACCGCCTTGGTGGTGAAGTCAGGCGCAATCAGCGTCAGCGTCGACAGTTCCGGTGTCGGCAGGCCACCGACACGGCCGGTGAGGAAAGCGGCGAGGCCACCGCCGATCAGAACCGCCAGCACCGACAGCGCCGGGTTGAACAGCCTGATAACGAAGAAGACGGCGATCAGCGGCAGGATCAGCCACGGGTCGATCGGAATGGTCTTCACCGCATTGAGCGCGAAGGTGACGACGATGCCGGCCAGCATGCCCGAGGCGACGGAGGGCGGTATCCTCGAGATAAGCTTGGTCAGGGGCCGAAACAGCCCTGTGGCGATCAGAAGGACGCCGGTGACGATGAAGGCGGCGACGGCCTCGCTCATCGAAAAGCCGCTCGATGCCGCGATCAGCGCCAGGCCCGGCGTCGACCAGGCGGTGATGACAGGCATTTTCGTGCGCCATGACAGCCACAGGCTCTCGATCGCCATGGCCAGGCAGATCGTCGTCACCCAGCTTGCCGTCTCGATCTGCGTCGCACCGACTGCGGTGGCGGCTGCGATGACGATGGCCAGCGTGCCGCCGAAGCCGACGATCGCCGCGACGAAGGCGGATATCGGGATGGAAAGGCGCATCAGTTTCCCCTCTGCGCCATCGCATCGACGGCCCGCACCAGCATGTCGAGATCTTGGGGTCGCGACAAGCGATGGTCGCCGTCGGGGATCAATGACAGTGTCACGTCGTCGGCGGGCAGCAAGCTGACCAGCTTCAGTGCGTGGCTTGCAGGCACGTCCGCATCGGCCAGGCCCTGCAGGATGTGCACCGGGCAATGGGTGTCGATCGGGCCTGTCATAACCCGGTTGTAGCGCCCGTCCTCGATCAGGGCGCGGGTGTAGATGTAGGGTTCCGTGGAATAGTCCGACGGCTCTTCGAAGAAACCTTTTTTGGCGAGATCGCGCTTCTGCGCCTTGGTCAGCACCGGTTCGACCAGGTCGGCGGTGAAATCCGGGGCTGGCGCCAGCAGCACCATGCCGGCGACGTTGCTATCGCCTGCCTTGCGCAATTCCTGCACCATGCGCAGCGCGATCCAGGCGCCCATCGAGGAGCCGACCAGGATCTGGCTGCCCCGGGTGAAATGCCGGAACACGGCAAGGCTCTGCGCAAGCCATGTCGAAATCGTGCCGTCGGCAAAGGCGCCGCCGGATTCGCCATGGCCAGAATAATCGTGGCGCAGGAAGGCGCGGCCTTCTTTCGCCGCCCAGTCCGTCAGCGTCTGCGCCTTCGTGCCCAGCATGTCCGACTTGTAGCCGCCGAGCCAGACGATGCCTGGCGCAGAGCCAGCAGTATGGCGCACCGCGATGCGCGATCCATCTACATCCAGAAAGATTGGGGGCGTAGCAGTCATGGCTTTTCCTCAACGCGGGTCTTGTGACACAGCCGGTGGCGTGGCGAAAAGTGCTCACGATGTTGTTTGTTTGGTGCAGAGCAGCGATCAGGGTGATTTTCTGTCAATGCTGTGCTATTGACTCCGCCCGCGCGCTCACCACATTGCGCGTCCACGCATCAACACTGACGAACCTGAACGAAACGGCCAAGGAGACCACGACCATTCGCAGACCTTTCAAAGCAGCGGCGCCGACCAAGGATGGCCCGCGCTCCAACCGTGACATCCGGGTTCCCCGGGTCCAGCTTATCGACGCCGATGGCCAGAACCGCGGCGATATTTCCATCAACGATGCGTTGCTGCTCGCCGAAGAGGCTGGGCTCGATCTCGTCGAGATATCGCCCAATGCGGTGCCCCCCGTCGTCAAGATCCTCGATCTCGGCAAGTTGAAATACGCCAACCAGAAGAAGGCGGCCGAGGCGCGCAAGAACCAGAAGGTCATCGAGATCAAGGAGATCAAGATGCGCCCGAACATCGACAGCCATGACTACGAGACCAAGATGAAGGCGGTTCGCCGCTTCTTCGAGGAAGGCGACAAGGTCAAGCTGACGCTGCGCTTCCGTGGCCGCGAGATGGCGCATATGGAACTCGGCATGCAGCTTCTGAACAAGGTCCGCGAGGAAGTGGCGACGATTGCCAAGGTCGAAGCGGAACCGAAGCTCGAAGGCCGCCAGATGATGATGGTGCTGTCGCCGCGCTAGAGCGATCCCCGTCAAAAGCAAAGGCCGCTTCGGCGGCTTTTGTTTTGTTTTGCCTCCGCCATGATTTCTCCGCAAGTTGCTTCGACAAGGATTCTGGTTGCCGGTCCTCGCGGCGAAAGGATTCTCCCATGACCGCTGCGGCACGTTCTACAAGTGAAATGGGTCGCTATCAGCGGCGCCGGCGCGTCCTGCTGGCGCTGCTAATCGGCGCTTTTTGCGCTTTGCTGATCTTCGGCGGCTCCCCGCACGATGAACTGACCCACGAACGCATAGAGGCGCACGGGATCGCCCTGATACTGATCGGAATCGGCGGCCGGCTCTGGTCGATCCTCTATATCGGCGGCCGCAAGTCGGCCGAAGTGGTTGCAACCGGCCCATATTCGGTGATGCGCAACCCGCTGTATTTTTTCTCCACCGTAGCGGCCGTCGGCATCGGCACCCAGACCGGCAGCGCGATCGTCGCGGTAGCGTCGGCGGTTTTGTGCGCGGCCGCGTTCCACATCGTCACGCTGCGCGAGGAACGGCATTTGACGACCGTGCTCGGGGCGCCGTACAAGGACTACGTTGCACGGGTGCCGCGTTTTTTTCCCAATCCCCGGCTTTATCGCGATCAGGCCGAGGTCACCTTCACACCGCGCATCTTCAATCACACGCTGCGCGACGGCTTGATGTTTCTGGTTTCCATACCGTTTTTCGAACTCATCGAGTCCGGACAGGAAAGCGGTGTAATTCCCGTCCTCTTCTGGCTGTATTGAGCTGCGGTAGGCAGTCAAAAGAGGCGACATGCATTAAATCCGCCTGAATTATCCTGCAAGCCGTCCCAACGATCGGCGGGGCCCTGTTTTCTTGGCCAGAAGCTGCGATCGCCGGCAAGTTTTTCGACGATCGGATTCCGCCATGGTCAATGAAATCAAGTCTGCGCCCGTCGAGGCACACGGGCTGGGCAACTACCAGCATATGCGCCGCATGGTGCTTGCGGTGCTGGTGGTGGTGCTGTTTCTGGCACTGCTGTTCGGCCAATCGACGTTTCCGCCTGAAACCTGGGTGCATGAGTCGATCGAAATGTTCGGCGTGCTGCTGATTTTCCTCGGCATCGTCGGGCGCCTTTGGGCGACGCTCTACATAGGCGGGCGCAAATCTTCCGAGGTGGTGACCGGCGGGCCTTACTCGATCACCCGCAACCCACTTTATGTGTTCTCGACCGTGGCCGCGGCGGGCGTCGGCGCCCAGATCGGCTCGTTCTCCGGCATCATCCTCTTTGCGCTGCTGTGCGCGGGTGCCTTCCACATCGTCATCCTGCGCGAAGAGAAGTTCCTCAAGGAAGCGCTCGGCGCGCCGTACCAGGCCTATCTGGAGAAGGTGCCGCGCTTCTTCCCGAAGCTGTCGCTCTACCAGGAGGGCGATACGGGCAGCTTCAAGCCCCGCCTGTTGCTGACCACGCTGCTCGACGGCCTGGTCTTCCTCGTCGCCCTGCCGGCCTTCGAGCTGATAGACGGAGCCCAGCTGTCAGGCATGTTGCCGGTCTGGTTCACGCTGCCCTGACCAAGGACACAGCGCCGCATCTCCACAGGTGTTGCACGCGGGCCGTCTTTGACGTATAGCACCGCCGTTCAAGAAAACCGCCCGGCAGGGCATGCCGTGGCGGTTTCATTTGCTTTTCGGGCTTTGGTCGGCCCGAAGCGAACAAGAAGCGCGATAGTGCGCCAACAATACGGAGTAGCAAAATGCCCAAGATGAAGACCAAATCGGCCGCCAAGAAGCGGTTCAAGATCACAGGTACGGGTAAAGTCCTGTCGGCTGCGGCCGGCAAGCGTCACGGCATGATCAAGCGTTCCAACAAGTTCATTCGAAATGCCCGCGGCACGATGGTTCTGGCTGAACCGGATGGCAAGAAGGTCATCAAGAATTTTCTGCCGAACGGTCTCTAGGGAATGATGCCAAAAAGTTGCAGACTTTTTGGAAAACATCATTCGCCAAAATAAGATCATTCGGTCCGGACACGCATTTGTTTTACGCAATTCCGAACGGAAAACCGCAAGGCACTTTTCCTGGAATTGCTTTTAAGGAGATCATGACATGGCACGCGTAAAAAGAGGCGTCACTTCGCACGCCAAGCACAAGAAGGTCCTGAAAGCCGCCAAAGGCTTCTACGGCCGCCGCAAGAACACCATCCGCATCGCCAAGCAGGCGGTGGAAAAGTCGATGCAGTACGCGTATCGCGACCGCAAGAACCGCAAGCGCTCGTTCCGCGCGCTGTGGATCCAGCGCATCAACGCCGCGACGCACGAGCATGGCCTGACCTATGGCCGCTTCATCGACGGCCTCAACAAGTCGGGCATCGAGATCGACCGCAAGATCCTGTCGGACATGGCCATCCATGAGCCGCAGGCTTTCGCAGCCCTGGTCGCCAAGGCCAAGGTGGCGCTCGAATATCTGAAGAACACCACGCCGAACGCTTTTGAAAGCGCTGTCGCCTAAGACCAGCGCTTCCCAAGCATTCGCAATTCTGATTTGGGGAACCCGCGCTGGCACGGCTGGCGCGGGTTTTTCTTTTGCCTGAACTTTCAACTTAAAAGTGACTTTCACTTTGAGCTGATTTCCAACGTAGCGAGTTTGACCGTGAACGACGCAACCACTGGCCTGGATACGCTTGAAAACTCACTTCTGGCCGAAATCGCCTCGGCCGCCGATGAGCCGGCCATCGAGGCCGTGCGCATCGCTGCTTTCGGCAAGAAGGGCGCCGTGTCCGAGATGCTGAAGACCCTTGGCGCCATGACCGCTGAGGAGCGTCAGGTCAAAGGCCCCGCAATCAACGGACTCAAGAACCGCGTCACAGATGCGCTGACGGTGCGCAAGGCCGAGTTGAAAGATGTGGCGATCACCGCCCGCCTCGCCGCCGAAAGGGTCGATGTGACGCTGCCGGTGCGGCAGTCGCCGGCCGAGCGCGGCCGTATCCACCCGATCAGCCAGGTCATCGATGAGATCGCGGCGATCTTCGGCGACCTCGGGTTTTCCATCGCGGAAGGTCCCGATATCGAGACCGATTACTACAATTTCACTGCGCTGAATTTCCCCGAAGGCCATCCGGCGCGCGAGATGCACGACACCTTCTTCTTCCAGCCGGACGAGAAGGGCGAGCGCAAGCTTCTGCGCACCCACACTTCGCCGGTGCAGATCCGCACCATGGAGACGAAGAAGCCGCCGATCCGCATCGTCATTCCGGGCAAGACCTACCGCCAGGATTCGGACGCCACTCACTCGCCGATGTTCCATCAGGTCGAGGGGCTGGTGATCGACAAGACGGCCAACGTCGCCAACATGAAGTGGGTGCTGGAGGAGTTCTGCAAGGCCTTCTTCGAGGTGCCGCAGGTCAAGATGCGCTTCCGGCCGTCCTTCTTCCCGTTCACCGAGCCGAGCCTCGAGGTCGACATCCAGTGCGACCGCTCCAGGCCCGGCGAAGTGCGCTTCGGCGAAGGCTCCGACTGGATGGAGATCCTCGGCTGCGGCATGGTCCATCCCAACGTGCTGCGCCATGGCGGGCTTGATCCGGACGAATATCAGGGCTTTGCCTGGGGCATGGGCATCGACCGCATCGCCATGCTGAAATATGGCATGCCGGACCTGCGCGCCTTCTTCGACGCGGACGTCCGCTGGCTGTCGCATTACGGCTTCAGGCCGCTCGACATGCCGACGTTGTTCGGAGGCCTGAGCGCATGACAGCGCCCTACGCCGGCGGCTGCCGCTGCGGCGCCGTGCGGTTCGAAGCTTCCGTCGAACCGCATCACGTCAGCTATTGCCATTGCGGCGATTGCCGGCGGGCCAGCGGCGCGCCGGTGTCGGCCTTTGTCGGCTTCCTGGTCGATCAGGTCGCGTTCACCGGCAAGGCGCTGAAGATGTATGAGAACGGCCCGGTGACGCGCTCGTTCTGCGGCACTTGCGGCTCGCCCATCGCCTATGTCGACGAGCGGCTGGAAGACGACATCTACTTCATGCTCGGCGCCATGGACATGCCGGCCGATTTTGAGCCGACGCAGCATGCCTATGTCGGCGAACAGCTTGCCTTCCTGCATATATCCGACGACCTGCCGAGACATCTGAAAACAAGCGTCAAAAGACCAGACGGAACAGTCCCATGAAATTCACCCTCTCCTGGCTCAAGGACCACCTAGAGACCGACGCCACGCTCGACGAGATCGTCGAGCGACTGACCTCGATCGGCCTCGAAGTCGAGCATGTCGACGACAAGTCGAGCCTGAAGCCCTTCGTCATCGCCAGGGTGCTGACGGCGGTCCAGCATCCCGATGCCGACCGGCTGCGCGTGCTGACCGTCGATACGGGCGACGGCAAGTCACCCGTGCAGGTCGTCTGCGGCGCGCCAAACGCCCGCGCTGGCCTGATCGGCGCCTTTGCTGCGCCCGGCACCTATGTGCCCGGCATCGACGTGACGCTGGCGGTCGGCAAGATCAGGGGGGTCGAGAGCCACGGCATGATGTGTTCCGAGCGCGAGCTGGAACTGTCAGACGAACACAACGGCATCATCGACCTGCCCGAGGATGCGCCGGTCGGCACCAGCTTCGCCGCTTATGCGCATATCGACGATCCGGTCATCGAGATCAATTTGACGCCGAACCGGCCGGACGCCACCAGCGTCTATGGCGTCGCCAGGGATCTGGCGGCGAGCGGGCTTGGCCGCCTCGTCGGCGGCGCCATCATGCCGCATGTCGGCAACGGCATGTGTCCGGTCAAGGTAACGATCGAAGCGCCGGAGCTTTGCCCTGGCTTCGCGCTCAACCTGGTCAAGGGCGTCAAGAATGGGCCGTCGCCGAAATGGCTGCAGCAGCGGCTGATCGCCATTGACCTGAGACCCATCAGCGCGCTGGTCGACATCACCAATTACGTCACCTTCGACCGCGGCCGCCCGCTGCATGTGTTCGACGCCAGCAAGGTTGCCGGCAATCTCGTCGTGCGCCGCGCGCGCGATGGTGAAAAGGTGCAGGCGCTCGACGGCCGCGAATACACGCTGACGCCGGAAATGTGTGTCATCGCTGATGACAATGGCGTCGAGTCCATCGCCGGCATCATGGGCGGCGAGCATTCGGGCTGCGACGAGAACACGACCGACGTGCTGATCGAATCCGCCCTTTGGGATCCGATCACCACGGCGCGCACCGGCCGCACGCTCGGCATCATCACCGACGCGCGCTACCGCTTCGAGCGCGGCGTGGACCCCGAATTCATGGTTCCCGGCGTCGAGTTGGCAACGAAACTGGTGCTCGATTTCTGCGGCGGCACGCCGACCGAAATGGAAGTCGTCGGTTATGCCGACTATCAGCCGAAGATCGTTTCCTTCCCGCTGGCGGAAGTGAAGCGGCTGACCGGCATCGAGGTCGACGAGGATGAGAGCCTATCTATCCTTGAGCGCCTGGGTTTCAGTGCAGAGCCAACCTATCGACCCCATGCCAACTATGTTGCTCCGCCGCCCGGCACACGAGATTTCTCGTCTCAAGAAAAGATATCGGGCGTCTTCGACGTCGCCGTGCCGTCCTGGCGCCCCGACGTCGATGGCAAGGCAGATCTGGTCGAGGAAGTCATGCGCATCCACGGCGTCGACAACATCGCGCCGCAGCCGCTCGGTGCGCATGACGCGGTCAACGCCAGGATACTCACCACGCTGCAGGTCCGTACCCGCACCGCCAAGCGCGCGCTTGCCGTGCGCGGCATGATGGAAGCCGTCACCTGGTCGTTCATTCCGGCCAAGCATGCCGAGCTGTTCGGCGGTGGCCAGACCGCGCTGAAGCTCGCCAACCCGATCGCCGCCGACATGTCCGACATGCGGCCGTCGCTGCTGCCCGGGCTGATCGCCGCTGCACAGCGCAATGCCGACAAGGGTATTGGCGACGTGGCGCTGTTCGAAGTGTCGGGCACCTATGAGGGCGACGGCGCCGACCAACAGCGGCGCGTCGCCGCCGGTGTGCGTCGCGGCACCGCCAAGCTCGACGGCTCCGGCCGCAACTGGGCCGGCAATTCGGGTGCGGTCGGCGTGTTCGACGCCAAGGCCGACGCGATCGCCGCGCTCGAAGCCTGCGGTGCGCCGGTCGAGCGGCTGCAGATCGAGGCCGGCGGTCCAGCCTGGTACCATCCCGGCCGTTCCGGCACCATCAAGCTCGGCCCGAAAACCGTGCTCGGCACCTTTGGCGAATTCCACCCGAAGACGCTGGAGGGGCTCGATGTTTCCGGGCCGCTGTGCGGCTTCGAGGTGTTCGTCGATGCGGTGCCCGAACCGAAGGCCAAGCCGACGAAAACCAAGCCGAAACTGGAACTGTCCCCCTTCCAGGCGGTCAAGCGCGACTTCGCTTTCGTCGTCGACAAAACGGTCGAGGCCGGCACGCTGGTCCGCGCGGCGCTCGCCGCCGACAAGAAGCTCATCACGGGCGTTTCGGTCTTCGACATCTTCGAAGGCGCTTCGCTCGGCGAGGGCAGGAAGTCTATTGCCATCGAAGTGTCGATCCAGCCGGTCGAAAAGACGCTGACCGACGAGGATTTCGAGGCACTGGCCAAGCGTATCGTCGAGAATGTCGGCAAGCAGACGGGCGGCGTTCTGCGCGGCTAAGACTTGCGAGCAGATGGCGAATCGCCCTCCAAAGGGCGATGGACCATCTGCGGTATTCCGGACTTCCTTTCGAAGAACAGCGCGCGGCGTTTCTCGCCATCGTGCCTGCCGACCCGCTGGTCCGCGACGCGCTGGCGCGGGCTCGCACGCTCGACCTGCCGGGCTGGCTGGTGGTGTCCGGCGCGCTCTACAACAGTGTCTGGAACCACCTGACCGGCAAGCCTTCGGGTTACGGCATCAAGGACGTTGATCTCTTCTACTTCGATGACAGCGACCTGTCCTACGAGGCCGAGGACGCGGTGATCCGCCGGGCGGCGCGGCATTTCGAGGGGCTAGCGTTGCCGGTCGAGGTGCGCAACCAGGCGCGGGTGCATCTATGGTATCCGCAGAAGTTCTGCCAACCCTGCCCGCGCTATTCGAGCGCCAGCGAATCCGTCAGCTATTTTGCGTCGAAGACCCATGCGGTGGGTGTGCGATACGATGCGGATGGGCAGCTCGAGATCGTGGCTCCATTTGGTCTTGACGATATTTTTTCGTTCCGCATCACACCGAACCGGGTGATGGACAATCAGCGCACGCATGAGGTGAAGGGCAGACGCGCCCAGGAGTATTGGCCGGAGACCACTGTCGTGCCTTGGTAGGGAGTTGCCGGAATGTTGGCGCGAGGCACCCCCCTCTGGCCTGCCGGCCATCTCCCCCGCAAGGAGGGAGATTGGCAACTTCATCGGCGGCACCCTTCTTGCAACGTTGGTGATTGGCGAAAGCCGGCGTGACATCCGATCTCCCCCCTTGCGGGGGAGATGTCCGGCAGGACAGAGGGGGGTGCCTCGCGCCAACGTCACGCAACCTTCTGCACCATCGCGCATGAAAAGGGGCGCCGAAGCACCCCTTCCGCTTACTCACCAGCTTTCACCCATTCACCAGCGCCAACTCCTTCTGCGCATAGCGCCTACCGACCACCTTGTCGGGCGACAGCGCATCGCCAATCGCCTGCACCTCGACAGCGCTAAGTGCAATGTCCGCCGCCGCCGTGTTCTGCTCGAGATGGCGGATTTTGCGCGCACCGGGGATCGGTACGATGAAATCGCCCTGGTGCAGCACCCAGGCCAGCGCCAGCTGCGCCGAGGTTGCGCCCTTTTCAGCCGCCAGCTTTTCCAGCGTGGCGATGACGGCGGCATTGGCTTCCATCGCCTCGGCCTGGAAGCGCGGCAAGGTCCGGCGCCAGTCGTCGTCGCTCAAGGCCTCGGGCTTGGCGATCGTGCCGGTCAGCAGCCCACGGCCGAGCGGGCTATAGGGAACGAAGCCGATGCCGAGCTCGCGGCAGACGGCGAACACCTCGTCTTCCGGGTCGCGGCTCCACAGCGAATACTCGCTCTGCACGGCCGATATCGGATGAACGGCATGGGCCCGGCGGATGGTCGCGGCACTCGCCTCGGACAGGCCAAGCGCGCGCACCTTGCCCTCGCGCACCAGTTCGGCCATGGCGCCGACCGTATCCTCGATCGGCACGTTGGGGTCGACACGGTGCTGATAGTAGAGGTCGATCACATCGGTGCCCAGCCGTTTCAGCGAGGCCTCGGCGACCGCCTTGACGTGCTCGGGGCGGCTGTCGACGCCCGCCATGCGGTCGAGGCCTGTACCTTCCTCCAAAATCTTGAAGCCGAATTTTGTCGCGATCGTCACCTTGTCACGCACCGACTTCAGCGCCTTGCCGAGCAGGATCTCGTTCTCGTAAGGGCCATAGACTTCCGCCGTGTCGAAGAAATTGACGCCGATGTCGACGGCGCGGTGCAGCGTGGCGATCGCATCGGCTTCCGCTTGGCCGCCATAGGCGAAGCTCATGCCCATGCAGCCGAGGCCGACGGGGTAGACGTTCAATTCAGTTCCTAGCTTGCGGGTTTGCATAACGCGTCTCCTTGTTGCGATGTGGGAGAAATAGCGCCTTGCCTTGTGTTCGATAATCGGTTTTCATCCGCACGGGCTGTACTAAAAGATAGATCAATGAATCGAGCGCATCTTTCACAACTGGCGGTGCTGGCGACTGTCGCTCAATGCGGCAGCTTTCGCGGCGCTGCCAGGGAATTGGCCATCGCGCCTTCGGCGGTTAGCCACGCGGTATCCAGCCTCGAAGCCCGGCTTGGCGTGCGCCTGTTGGCACGCAGCACGCGCAGCGTTGCCCCGACCGAGGAGGGCGCGCAACTGCTCGAGCGATTGCGGCCGGCGCTTTCCGAGATCGACCTGGCGCTGGAGACGGCAATCGAAGCGCGCGACCGGCCGGCCGGCAATCTGCGGCTGACCGTGCCGCGCACGGCGGCCCATTTGGCGCTGACGCCACGGCTGGGCGCCTTTGCGTCGGCCTATCCCGACATCGTGCTGGAGATCGTCATCGAGGACCGCTTCACCGACGTGGTGGAAGGCGGCTTCGATGCTGGAGTCAGGCTAGGCGAGAGCCTGCAGCGCGACATGATCGCGGTGCGCATCGGGCCGGACCTTCGCGGCGCGGTGGTCGGCGCCCCGGTCTATTTCGAGGTGAGCCCCAAGCCGCTCCACCCGCGCGACCTAGCCGGCCACCGCTGCATCCGCTTCCGCTTCTCCAGCGGCATCCTCTACCGCTGGGAATTCGAGAAAGGCCGCGAGAGGATCGAGATGGCGGTGGAGGGACCGCTGATCCTCGACGAGGACCATCTGATCGCCCAGGCGGCGGTCGACGGCGCCGGGCTTGCCTTCGTCTTTGAGGATTATGTCCGCGCACCGCTCGCCGACGGCAGGCTGATCCGCGTGCTGGAGGACTGGTGCCCGCCCTTCGACGGCTTCTTTGTCTATTATCCGAGCCGCCGTCAGATGCGGCCAGCGCTTAGGGCGTTTGTCGATTTCTTCAAGGTGAGTGGATAGAGCGGGCTCGCCCCTCCCCCTGGTGGAAGAAAACCGGCATCGCGGTCGTTCACCAACGATGCAAACATCGATCACCAATAGCACGACCCGCTATGGCTGGGGCGCGATCATTCTCCACTGGCTGATTGCGCTGATCTTCATCGGTCAGTTCGGGCTCGGCTTCGTCATGGTTCGGCTGACCAGTCAGCGCACCGCCTTCGAACTGATCCAACTGCACAAATCCTTCGGCTTTCTGCTGCTCGGTCTGGTGGTGCTGCGCGTCGCCTGGCGCCTCGGCAATGCAACGCCGCCGCTGCCGCGCTCGGTCGGAACCCTGGAGCGTCGGGCCGCCCCGCTGGTCCATTTTGCGCTCTACGCGTTCCAGCTTGCCTTGCCCTTGTCCGGCTGGGCGCTGGTGTCGGTGTCGATGCTGGAGATCCCCAGCCTGCCGTTCAACCTGTTCGTCATGCCGAACCTGCCGCTGGCTGAATCGGATGGCGCCGAAAGCTTCTGGGCGGCAACGCATTGGTATCTCGCCTATGCCGGCATGGCGCTGGTCGCTCTCCATGTCCTGGCGGCGCTGCGTCATCATTTCCAGCTCAGGGATGGCGTGCTTACGCGCATGATCACGCCTTCGTCAGATGCGGAATAGATCGGACGGCTCATTCGTTGACGGGGCGAGGACGCACACAGCGCCGCCTCCAAAAAGGAACACCTCCATGTACACGCGCATCCTCGGATTTGCGGCGGTCGCCGCTTGCCTTGCCATGCCTGTTTCAGCGGCCGTCGCGCTTGGTGACGCCGCCGGCAGCTATTCGATCAGCCCGGCCAACTCCAGCATCCGCTTTTCCATCGGCAAGGTCGGCGGCGGCGGCCTTGATGGCGCCTTCGCCCGCTTCAAGGGCTCGATCCGCATCGACAACAGCGATGTCGCGCGCTCGCAGGTCAATTTCACCATCTTTCCCGAAAGCGTCAGCACCGGCCAAGGCCGTATCGATGCCTTCCTGCGCTCCGACGCGGTGTTCGATGCCGCCAAGAACCCGGAAATCCAGTTCCGCTCGACCAGCGTGACCCGAACCAGCGACACCACGGCCCTCGTCAGCGGCCGGCTGACGGCGCGCGGCAAGACGTTCCCGGAAAAATTCACGGCCGAGCTTGGCGGTCTCAAGGCTGGCACCATAAAATTCCATGTCACCGGCAAGGTGTTGAGGTCACGCTACGGCATGGATGTCGGCACGCCGATCTATTCCAACATCGTCGACTTCGACATGACGCTGACCGGCAAAAGGGGCTGACCTTGTCATTGGCTTTTCCGGCGATTTCGGGCAAACCTCGTCGCCTGTAATCGAGAGGAGAAGCCTGATGTTCCGATGGGGTGTGTTGTCGACGGCCAAGATCGGCCGCGAGCATTTGTTGCCGGCCATGGTCGAGGCGGAGAATGGCGTGCTGTCGGCGATCGCCAGCCGCGACCTGTCGAAGGCCAAGGCGCTCGCCGACCGCTTCGGCGCGCGGCATGCCTTCGGCTCCTATGAGGAACTGCTCGCCTCGAAAGAAGTAGACGGCGTCTACATCCCGCTGCCGACTTCGCAGCATGTCGAATGGACGGCAAAGGCCATCGAAGCCGGCAAGCACGTGCTGGTCGAAAAGCCGCTGGCGCTCGACGCCAACGACATTCTTCCGCTGATCAAGCTGCGCGACCAGAAAAAGGTGCTGGTCTGCGAGGCCTTCATGGTCATCTACCACCCGCAATGGATCAAGGTACGCGACCTGATCGCCAGCGGCGCCATCGGCCGGCTGCGCCATGTGCAGGGTGCCTTCTCCTACTACAATGTCGACCCCAGCAACATGCGCAACCAGCTCGACCTCGGCGGCGGCGCGCTGCCCGACATCGGCGTCTACCCGACCGTGTCGACGCGCTTTTCGACCGGCAAGGAGCCGCTGCGCGTGCAGGCGACGATCGAGCGCGACCAGAAATTCGGCACCGACATCTATTCCTCGATCCGCGCCGATTTCGGTGACTTCGAACTGTCCTTCTACCTGTCGACGCAGATGGCGGCGCGCCAGGTCATGGTGTTCCACGGTGAGAAGGGTTTCATCGAGTTGTTCTCGCCTTTCAATGCCGGGCTCTACGACCACCACCGCGTCGAACTGCACAACCAGAACCACTCCGAGGCGCAGGTGTTCCGCTTTCCCGGCACGCAGCAGTACCGGCTGGAGGTCGAGACCTTCGCGCGTGCGGCACAGGGCGGCAAGGAGCGCGTCTTCACGCTGGAGGAATCTGTGCTCAATCAGAAAGTCATCGATGCCATCTTCCGCGCCGGCGGCAAAGAAGGCTGGGAGGCCGTCTGACCCCTTGCGTTGAATTAGCCGGCTAATTCTGGGAGGAAAGATGGCTGACGATGCGGACGTGATCATTGTCGGCGCTGGCCTTGCAGGGCTGGTTGCCGCCGCCGAGCTTGCCGAGGCCGGCAAGAAAATCATCATCGTCGACCAGGAGCCGGAGCAGTCGCTCGGCGGCCAGGCGTTCTGGTCGTTCGGCGGCCTTTTCCTCGTCGATTCGCCCGAGCAGCGGCGCATGCGCATCCGCGATTCGCATGACCTGGCGCTGGAAGACTGGCTGGGCACCGCGGCTTTCGATCGGCCCGAGGATTTCTGGCCGCGCAGATGGGCGGAAGCCTATGTCGGCTTCGCCGCCGGCGAAAAACGCTCCTGGCTGATGCAGCGCGGCCTGAAATTCTTTCCGGTGGTCGGCTGGGCCGAGCGCGGCGGCGGCAATGCCATCGGCCACGGCAATTCGGTGCCGCGCTTCCACATCACCTGGGGCACCGGCCCCGGCGTTCTCGAACCGTTCGTGCAGCGCGTGCGCGAGGCACAAAAACGCGGATTGATAAGCTTCAAGTTCCGTCATCGGGTCAATGAACTGACGCGGACGGGTGCTGTTGTGACCGGTGTGCGTGGCGACATCCTGCAGCCCAGCGCTGTCGAGCGCGGCCACAAGAGTTCGCGCGAAATATCAGGTGATTTCGAGCTTCACGCCCAAGCGGTGATCGTCGCCTCCGGCGGCATCGGCGCCAACCATCAACTGGTGCGGGAGAATTGGCCCAAGCGGCTTGGCGCGGCGCCCAAGCGCATGATCACCGGTGTGCCCGACCATGTCGACGGCCGCATGCTGGCGATCACCGAACGGGCCGGCGGCTCGATCGTCAACCGCGACCGCATGTGGCACTATGTCGAGGGCATCAAGAACTGGGCGCCGATCTGGACCGACCATGCGATACGCATCCTGCCCGGCCCGTCATCGCTGTGGCTCGATGCGCGCGGCAAGCGCTTGCCGGTGCCGCTCTATCCCGGTTTCGACACGCTGGGCACGCTCTCCCACATCATGAGCACAGGCTTTGACTATTCCTGGTTCATCCTGACCAAAAAGATCATCCAGAAGGAGTTCGCGCTGTCGGGCTCCGAGCAGAACCCTGATTTGACCGGCAAGAGCTGGCGCCAGGTGCTCGGCCGCGCCACATCTGGCATTCCGGGTCCGGTCAAGGCGTTCATGGAGAAGGGCGAGGATTTCATCGTCGAGGCTGATTTGCCGGCGCTGGTCGCGCGCATGAACGCGCTTGCCGGCGGTGAGCCGCTTCTTGAGGTGGCCCAGGTCGAGCGCGAAATCCGCGCCCGCGACCGGCAGCTCGACAATCCGTTCTCCAAGGACATGCAGATCACCGCTTTGCGCGGCGCCCGTGCCTATCTCGGCGACCGGCTGATCCGCACGGCAAAGCCGCACAAGATGCTCGACCCGGCAAACGGCCCGCTGATCGCGGTGCGGCTCAACATCCTGACCCGCAAGACGCTGGGTGGCCTGCAGACCGACCTCGACAGCCGCGTGCTGGATGCCGATGGCCTGCCGGTCGCCGGGCTCTATGCGGTCGGCGAAGCCGCCGGCTTCGGCGGCGGCGGCGTGCATGGCTATGCGGCGCTCGAAGGCACCTTCCTCGGCGGCTGCATCTTTTCCGGCCGCAGCGCCGGCCGGTCGGCGGCTGCCTCGGTGTAATAAGGTTTCAGGCGGCGAGGCGAAAAGACCGCTCACCAGTGCCAGGCACCCTGTCCAAGGGCAGCAACCGCGTCAACGATCCGGGTAAAACTCGCGCGGGCGCGGCCGACCGTGTGCCGGGCCCTGAGATAGCCGTGCACCAGGCCCGGTTCCTCGAACCAGTATGCCCGTCCGCCGGCCGCGACGATGCGGTCGCGATAGGCTTCGCCGTCGGACGACAGGGGATCGCATTGCGCGGTGATCAGCACTGTCGGCGGCAGGTAGGCGAAATCGGCGTCGGCAAGCGGCGACTGCGTGATGTCGCCGGTGCCGTCTTGCCCGCCGGTGCGGATGTTCTTGTAGAATTCGAGATCGCGCGTGGTCAGCATCGGCGCTTCGGCATGCGTTATGTACGATCCTTGCGACCGGTCGCCGCCGAGGCCGGGATAGATCAGCACCTGGCCAACCGGCCTTTTCGAATGGCCGCGCGTGGCGTGACTGACGGCGGCGCATAGATTGCCGCCGGCGCTGTCGCCGCACAGCAGAATTGGGTGGTTGCGGGTGGAGGTGGCCCATTCGAAGGCGCTCATCGCATCGTCGAAGGCGGCCGGATGCAGATGTTCCGGCGCCAGCCGGTAGTCGACCGAAACCACCTCATAGCCGGTGCGGGCACAGAGTTCAGCGCAGACATCGTCGTGGCTGTCCAACCCACCAAGGATAAAGCCGCCACCATGGACATAGAGCACCGTCACCGCAGCCTCGCGTGTGCTTCGGTAGATGCGGATCGGGATGTCGTGCGTGGGCGTTGCAATGGCGGATGTTTCAACCGTGACCCCCTCGGGGTAGCCGGCAAAGAATTCCCGGCACATGCGATCGTAAATCTCGCGCTGCTGCGCGATCGTGTAGTCGATCGTGTCCGGTGGATAGTAAGAGTTGGTCCGCTCGATGAAGGCCCAGGTCTCGGCGTCGATGAGGGTTTTGTAGTCGGTCATGAGTGAGGCTGCCGAAGTCGAACCTGGGCACCCCCCTCTGGCCTGCCGGCCATCTCCCCCGCAAGAGGGGAGATTGGCAGTTTCGATCGCGGTGCTCTTCTTGCAGCGTCGACTATTGGCGAAAGCAGAAACGACGTCCGATCTCCCCCCTTGCGGGGGAGATGCCCGGCAGGGCAGAGGGGGGTGTGACGGAACGCCATCGTTCCTGCTACTTCCCCTTCCAAACCGGCTCACGCTTCTCCGCAAAAGCGCGAAAACCCTCCATGCCGTCCTCGGAGCCGTAGAGCGCATCGACCGTCGGCAGCTGCCGCCGCGTCACCCTGTTCATCGCGTCCTGGAAGGTCAGCGCCTCGGCCACCCGCGCCGTTTCCTTGATCGCGGCAAACACCAGCGGCGGGCCGCCGGCCAGCAGCCGGGCGATCTCCCAGACGCGATCTTCCAGCCTTTCCTTTGGCAGCACTTCGTTGACCAGGCCCCAGCGATGCGCCTCGGCCACATCCATCCAGCGGCCGGTCAGCAGAAGGTCCATGGCGACATGGTAGGGGATGCGCTTCGGCAGCTTGATCGTCGCGGCGTCGGCCAGCGTGCCGGCGCGAATCTCGGGCAGCGCGAAGGAGGAATGATCGGAGGCGTAGATGAGGTCGCAGGACAGCGCCAGCTCGAAGCCGCCTCCGACCGCCATACCGTTGACGCAAGCGATCACCGGCTTGTTGAGGTCGCGCAACTCCTGCAGCCCGGCAAAGCCGCCGACGCCATAGTCGCCATCGACCGCATCGCCGCCGGCGGCCGCCTTCAAATCCCAGCCGGCACAGAAGAACTTGTCGCCGGCGGTCTTGACGATGGCGACGCGAAGCTCCGGATCGTCTCGGAATGCCTTGAACGTCTCGCCCATCAGCCGCGAGGTCTTCAGGTCGATGGCGTTGGCCTTGGGCCGGTCGAGCGTGACTTCGAGGATGGTGCCCTCGCGGCGGGTCGAAATGACGTCAGACATTCTTCTTGTCTCCCAGCACCAGCAGTGCGTCGGCGATCCAGGCGCCTTTGCCCTCCGCGCAGACGATCAGCGGGTTGATATCGAGTTCCTCGATCTCGCCGGCATTCTGCTGCACGAAGGCGGCAATGCCCGAAATGGCGTCGATGGCGGCCTGGACATCGGCCTTCGGCCGGCCGCGATAGCCTTCGAGCAGCGGGAACAGCTTCAGGCCGCGCAACGCCGCCTCGATGTCGTCGCGGGTTGCCGGCAGCATCAGCGTGACGCTGTCGCGCAACAGCTCGACCAGCACGCCGCCTGTGCCCAAGGTCATCACCGCGCCGAACATCGGATCGCGGGTGAAGCCGACGATCAGTTCAGCGACACCGTCGCGCACCATGCGCTCGACATAGAGCCCGGTGCCGAGCGGCAGCAGGTCATGCGCTGCGGTGCTGACGGATTCGGCATCCCTGAGATTGAGCCTGACAGCGCCAACTTCGGATTTGTGAGTGACGCCGAGCGCCTTCAACGCCACCGGGAAGCCGAGCGCCATGGAAGAGATCACCGCCTCGACCGCATTGGCGGCGCGTTCGCCCTTCGGCACCGGCAGGCCAGCCTTGATCAGCCGTGACTTCGCCTCGGCCTCATCGGGCGTGACGTGGTCGCCGCCAGGCGCACCGGATGCGGACGTGTCGATCGGCTGCGCCTGCGGTTCAGCCCAAGCCCAGCCGATGAAGGCCGCCGCCCCGGCGGCATCCATGGCTTCCGAAATGCCGAACAACGGCACCATGCCGCGCGCCATCAACTCGGCCGTGTATTCCTCCGGCAGGTTCTCCGGCAACGAGGAGACGATCGCGCCATGCGCCTTGTTGGTCTTCAGCGCCGATTCGAAGGCGCGCAGCGTCGCCCACCAGTCGGTGACCGAGCAGCGGTCGGGGCGCGGAAAATCGAGCACCAGCATGTTGAGGTCGAAGCCGCCCGACACCATGGCGGTGAAGGTGGCGGTCATCGCCGGCTCGTTGTTCCAGATGAAGGTGTGATAGTCCAAGGGATTGGCGACCGCGACCAGCGGCCCGAGCGTCGATTTGACATGGGCGCGGTGGCTGTCGATCAGCACAGGGAAATTGACCCAGCGCCCTTCGGCGCTGTCGGCCATGACGGAGGCCTCGCCGCCGGAGCAGCTCATCGACGACAGCCTATAGCCTGGCAGCGGGCCGGTGATGTGCAGCAGCTTCAGCGCCTCGATGAAGGCGGGGATCGAATCGACTCTCGCAATGCCGAGCCGCCGCAGGAACGCACCCGAGGCCGCGTCCGAGCCGGCCAGCGAGGCGGTATGCGAGACAGTCGCCTGCCTGGCCTGTTCGGAACGGCCGACCTTCATGGCGATGATCGGCTTCTTCAGCTCGCGCGCCCGTGCCGCCAGCCGCTCGAAGCCGGCTACCGAATCGAAAGCCTCGATATGCAGGCCGAGCGACGTGACCCGCTCGTCCTCGATCAGGCCGAGCGCCATTTCGGACAGGCCGGTCTGCGCCTGGTTGCCGGCGGTCATCAGGAAGGCGATCGGCAGGCCGCGCCTTTGCATCGTCATGTTGATGGCGATGTTGGAGGACTGGGTGATGATGGCGACGCCCTTGCCGCCCTCGGCCAGTCTTATCCCGCCATGCTGGTCGGGCCACAGAAGCGCGCCGTCGGCATAATTGATCAGGCCGTAGCAATTCGGCCCGATGATCGGCATCGAGCCGGCCGCCCCGACCAGCTCGGCCTGCAGCCGCTCGCCGTCGTCGTCATAGGCCTCGGTTTCGAGGAAGCCGGCGGCAAAGCAGACGGCGCCGCCGGCGCCGCGTTCGGCCAGCGCCTTGACCACCTCTATGGTCAAATGCCGGTTGACGCCGACAAAGGCGGCGTCCGGCGCGGCCGGCAGGTCGGCGACCGAGCGATAGGCCTTGCGGCCGGCGACCTCGTCCTTGGTCGGATGCACCGGCCAGATCTCGCCGGCAAAGCCCATCTTGATCGATTGCGCGACGACGGCTGCAGCCTGCGCACCGCCGAATACGGCAATCGACTTCGGCCGCAGGAGACGCTCAAGTTTATGCATATGTTATGCCCCAAACGGACGCAGCAGCGCCCGTGAAATGATGTGGCGCTGGATTTCCGACGTGCCCTCCCAGATGCGCTCGACGCGGGCGTCGCGCCAGATGCGCTCCAGCGGCAAATCGTCCATCAGCCCCATGCCGCCATGGATCTGGATCGCTTCATCGGCAACGTATGCAAGCATTTCGGTGGCCTTCAGTTTGGCCATGGCCATGTCCTGGTCGGTGACTGTGCCCTGATCGTACTTCCAGCCGGCTTCGAACACCATCAGGTCGGCGGCCTTCAGTTCGGTCGCCATGTCGGCAAGCTTGAACGATACGCCCTGGAACTTGCCGATCTGCTGGCCGAACTGCTGGCGCTGCGCGGCATATTCCACCGCATGGCCAAGCGCCCGCTCGGCACGGCCGAGACAGGTCGCGCCGACCTGCAGGCGGGTGGCGCCGAGCCATGAATTGGCGACGTCGAACCCTTTATGGACTTCGCCCAACACTTGGGCGGCGGGAAGCCGGCAATCGTCGAATTCGAGGATGGCGTTGGTGTAGCCGCGATGCGAGACGTTGCGGTAGCCATCGCGAACGGTGAAGCCTTTGGTGCCCTTATCGACAAAAAAGGCGGTGATCTTCTTGCGCTTGCCGCGCGGCGAATCCTCTTCGCCGGAAGCCATGAACACGATAGCAAAGTCGGCGAGGTCGGCGTGGGAGATAAAATGCTTGGTGCCGTTGAGCACCCAGTCGTCGCCATCCTGCACGGCCGTCGCCTTCATGCCGCGCAGGTCGGAGCCGGCGCCCGGCTCGGTCATCGCCAGGCAGTCCCATTTCTCGCCGCGGATGCAGGGGAACAGATACTTCTCGCGCTGCTCGGGCGTGCCGGCCAAGAGGATGTTGGAGGGCCGCGCCACGCAGGTCCAGTGCAGCGCATAGTTGGCGCGGCCGAGTTCCTTTTCGTAGAGCAGCCAGGTCACCGTATCCAGGCCAGCGCCGCCGACATCGGCCGGCATGTTGGCGGCATAGAGCCCGGCTTCGATCGCCTTGACCTTGATCTCCTCGATCAGGTCGCGGCGCAGCACGCCGGTGCGCTCGACCTCGCGCTCATGCGGGTATAGCTCGTTCTCGACGAACGCCTTCGTCGTCTCGACGATGAGCCTCTGTTCTTCCGACAGCCCGAAATCCATGCTTCAGCCCTTCTTCTTGCCGGTCTTTTTCTTCGGCTTCTCGGCTTTTTTCACCGGCTTCAACGCCTTGGCCTTCTCGGCCGCCTTGGAGGCCGTGGGCTTCTTCGCCGCCAGTTTGGCCAGCTGCCTAGTATAGTCCTTGTGCAGGGCGCCGGCGCCCCAGCCCTTGCCTTTGTTCTGCTTCGACAGCGCGTCCATGATGGCGACCAGATTATCGTCGCGGATCTTTTCCAGTTCGCGGATCGACAGGCCATGCGCCTGGTCGTCCGACTGCGTGGCGATCAGGTCGACCAACTCGTCGTTGAACTCCGGCACATCCATCAGCTTGGTCCATGGCCATTTCAGGCAGGGCCCGAACTGCGCCATGAAGTGGCGCATGCCGGCCTCGCCGCCGGCGACGCGATAGACCTGGAACATGCCCATCTGCGCCCAGCGCAGGCCGAAGCCGTAGCGCATGATGTCGTCGAGTTCCTCGACCGTGCAGATGCCGTCCTTGATCAGCCACAGCGCCTCGCGCCATGCCGCTTCGAGCAGGCGGTCGCCGACGAAGGCCTCGATCTCCTTGCGGATGACGACCGGCTTCATGCCGATCGAGGCATACATCTCCTTGGCGACCTCGATCGCCTCGGGAAAGGTCTGCTCGCCACCGACGATCTCGACCAGCGGCAGGAGATAGACCGGGTTGAACGGATGGCCGACGACCAGCCGCTCCGGATGCTTCTTCATCGCCACCTGCATGTCGGTCGGCTTGATGCCGGAGGTCGATGAGCCGACAATCGCATTGGCCGGCGCGTGGGTATCGATCTCGGCGAGCACCCGGTGCTTGAGGTCGAGCCGTTCCGGCACGCTTTCCTGAATGAAATCGGCATCGGCCACTGCCTCGGCGATGGTCTTGGCGAAGGTCAGCTTGCCCTCCTTGGGCAGGCCGCCGGGCACCATCTGCTTGTAGGCGCGGCGCGCGCCCTTCATCACTTCGCCGACCTTGCGCGACGCCTCGGGATCGGGATCGAAGATCGACACGTCGATGCCGTTGAGCAGCAGCCGCGCCACCCAGCCGGCGCCGATGACGCCGCCACCGATGGCGGCTGCCTTGTTGATGATGCTCATGCGGAAGCTCCGGTTCTGGTCATGGCGGTTGTGGGATCTATGAGCGGCACGCGTTCGCCGGCGCGGATCACGGACGGGTCGTAGGCCTTGCGGGCAAAGGCTTCGAGCACGAAGGGCCGGAAGAATTCGATCGGCAGGGTGTCATAGTCGGGGTCGAAGCTCGACTGGTCCCAGCGTTCGCAAAACTGGTCGCAATCGTCGAAATAGGCGTGGCCGGCAAAGCGGTCGCGCGCATGGCGGTTACCGCCCAGATGATGGGCATAGTAGAGCCGCTGGAAGTCGCCATGCTTTTCCACCACCCAGGTGCATTGTTCGCGCACGAAGGGTTTCAGGATCGAAGCGGCATATTCGTCGTGATTGTATGGCGCGTAAATGTCGCCGATGTCGTGCAGCAGCGCGCAGGCGATCCAGTCGGTGTCGGCGCCGTCGCGCCAGGCACGCGTCGCCGCCTGCAGCGAATGGCCGAGCCGGGTGATCTTGTAGCCCGACAGGCCCGCGTCGAGCTGCACCAGCGCATCGAGCAGCCGCTCGCCTGTCCTTGCCGCATAGTCGATCTCATGCGCGGTCAGGAACTCGTAGTCGTCCCGGTCGCCATCCTTCATCGCGGTGAATTTTACGGTAGTCATGCCGACCCTCCCGATGAATAATTTATGCCGCGATCGGCGCCCGCTTGGTGAGGTTGAGCTTTTGCCGCACCTCTTCCGGCCCAAGAATCCTGGCGCCGAGATTGGTGACGATGCTGGCGGCACGCTCGACCAGCTGCGCATTGGTCGCCAGCACGCCCTTGTCGAGCCACAGATTGTCTTCGAGACCTACCCTGACATTGCCGCCAGCCAGCACCGCCGCCGCGGCATAGGCCATCTGGTTGCGGCCGATGGCGAAGGCCGACCAGTTCCAGGTGGACGGGACATTGTTGACCATGGCCATGAAGGTGTTGAGGTCGTCAGGCGCACCCCACGGCACGCCCATGCAGAGCTGCACCAGCGCATCAGGGTTGAGTACTTTTTCCTCGACCAGCTGCTTGGCGAACCACAGATGACCGGTG
This sequence comes from Mesorhizobium sp. M0140, assembly GCF_040322475.1. Taxonomy (NCBI): domain Bacteria; kingdom Pseudomonadati; phylum Pseudomonadota; class Alphaproteobacteria; order Hyphomicrobiales; family Phyllobacteriaceae; genus Mesorhizobium; species Mesorhizobium sp. M0140. The sequence continues at coordinate 102,877 of NZ_JAMYTM010000009.1, forward strand.
TCGAAAGCCTCGATCTCCGGCTTGACGCCGAGCGCCGTCATCATGCCGCCCATGGCGCGCAGCATGCCGGGCGTGTTGGTCATGACATAGTCGGCTTCGGCGAAATTCATGGTGCCGCAGTCGAGCGTGCAGATTTCCGGCAGGCACTGGCGCACATGTTCCATGCGGTTGGTGGCGCCGCCCATGTCGGTGCCTTTTTCGTTGAGCGGCAGCGGCGCTTCCGGCGATCCGAACACCATGTCGCCGCCCATGCCGGCGGTCAGGTTCAGGATGACGTCGACTTCCGCCGCGCGGATGCGCTCGGTCACTTCGCGGTAGAGATGCACATCGCGCCTCGGCTTGCCGGTTTCGGGATCGCGCACATGGCAGTGCACGATCGCCGCACCCGCCTTGGCTGCGTCGATGGCGGAATCGGCGATCTGCTTGGGCGAGCGTGGCACATGCGGGCTGCGGTCCTGCGACCCGCCGGACCCGGTCACGGCACAGGTAATGAAGACCTCACGGTTCATCGCAAGCGGCATGGAACTCTCCTCCGATAGAAACAGACCACAACAATGCCCGACTTGCCGGAAACTGTTTTGCGCTTTACGAAGCTTCCATGACAAAAAGCGAAAAACCGACGATCTTTCGCGCCGAGCGTCTGCCGCTCAAGGTGACGCTGCTGGTGTTTTCCGGCTCGTCGATCATGTGCGTGGCCTCGGCCGTCGATCCGCTGCGCGCCGCCAACCGTATCTCCGGCGAGACCCTGTTCGATTTTCGGCTGGTCTCGGTGACCGGCGAGGCTCCGGTCACCACATGCGGCCTGCCGGTGGCGGTCAGTGGCCGTTTCGACGCGGGCGAGCCAACCGACGTCCTTGTCGTCGTCGCCGGCTTCGGCACCCAGAACTATGCAACTTCGGCTTTGTTGTCCGGACTGCGCCGGGCCGCACGCACGGCGCGTGCTTGCGGCGGTGTCGAGGCGGGCACTTGGCTGGTGGCACGCGCCGGCCTGCTGGAAGGGCGCAGCGCCACCACCCACTGGGAGGACATGGAGGATTTTTCCTCGGCCTTCCCTGGCGTCGATGTCCGCCCGGATCGCTACGTCATCGACGGGCCGGTGTTCACCTCGGGCGGCGCTTCGCCGACCTTCGACCTGATGCTGCATCTCATCCGCACGCGGCTCGGCATGGCGGTGGCGCTCGATGTCGCCAGCGTCTTCATCTATGACCAGGCGCGCGCCGCCACCGACGCACAGCCGCTGGTCTCGCTCGGCCGGCTCGACGGCTACGATCCGCGGCTGGCGCATGCGATCCGGCTGATGGAAGCGCATGTCGACCAGCCTCTGACCATAGAGGCGGTGGCAAAGCGTGCCGGGGTGACGGCACGGACGCTGGAAAGCATCTTTCGCAAATCTATCGGCGAGACACCGGGCGCCTATTACCTCAGGCTGCGCCTCGGCGCCGCGCGCCGGCTGGTGGTCGATACGAGGGTTGCCATGGCCGATATTGCCGGGCGGACCGGGTTCTCGTCCGCCGCCGCATTTTCGAGAGCGTTTTCAAGGACTTTCGGCGAAGCGCCGGTCAGATTGCGGAGGGGGTAGGTTTCAACGGGCGATCACGCCGCGTTCTGACGGTCGCCGTCGATCTGCGAGCGCATCTGCCTGGCCAGACGGGTCTCGAAGCGGCTGGCGACAGCGCGATCCCATTCGTTCGCAATCTTGGCGTCGTCGGATTTCCTCGGCATCGCCATCAGCCGGTCGATGATCGATCCGGCCTCGCCAGGTGAGAGCAGGGCGTCGATTTCACGTTCGTTCTGCATATCGGTTCGCCTCCTTCTTCCTCTCCCGCCACGAGCCAGTCTTATACGAGATTCGTGACGGCAGTTTGAAGGCAAGAGCGAGGTCATTGAAGGGCGTCGAAGGGCAAAACCATGTCGCGGGACCGGGCAATGCGCAAAGCTGTTCCTGCGCCTTGGCAGGTCAGGTCAAGGAGAGATCTACAGCCGCTTTTCGAACAGCACCGTGGTGAAGCCACTGTCCCATTCGTCGTCTGGATAGCGGTTTTTCTCGATATAGCCGACCGCCTTGTAGAGTGCTTGGGCAGATTGAACGTGTCGGTTTCCAGCCGCGCCTGCGCCAATCCGGCGGCGCCGATCGCCTGTTCGGCGTGGGAAAGCAGCTTGCGGCCGACACCTTGCCCTTGACGGGATGCCGTCACGTGCAGGGCCTCGATGAAATCCGCGCGCCAATGGATCAGGCCGGCGACCTCGCCATCGATCTCGGCAACGGCGAATTCAGGCCAGCTCTGGTCGACATAGCGCCCGCCAATATCCGTCTCGACATAGCGCCGCGCCGCTGCTTCGGTGATGTTCGGCAGCCATGTGCCTTCGAAGGTTTCATGCAGCACCTGCTTCAACGCCGGAATATCGCTCGCCTGCGCCGGGCGCACGATGATTCGATCCTCTGCCATTTTCCGTCTCCCGCCAATGCATGTCGCCCAAAAGCGCACAGCGATTTTGGGATGGCGACATGCATAAAATAAAGGCTGCCGCACGGGCCCTCTTTCGGCGGCACGCGTGGCATCTTGATCACACGCTGGCTGCCGAAGATCTGTGCGATCCTCGGCAGCCTCGTGCGAAGTGGGCTGACTAGCAGATGGCGATGGCGGCGGCTTTCAGCCAGTGGTGTCGGATGTCGGTCCAGAGATGGAGCGGCGCGCGCCTTACACGTAGCGGTTGACGATATTTTCCAGCAGTTCCTGGCGACCGGACCTCGGCTGCGGCTCGATCTTCTTCTTGACGACGCGCTCGGCGATATCCTCCAGCGTGCGCTTGCCGGCGAGCATCGCCTTGCCCTCGGCCGTGTTCCAGCCGGCATAACGTTCGGCCAGCGGCGCCGATAGCGCCTTGTCCTCGACCATGCCGGCCGCGGCTTTCAGGCCGCGTGCGCAAGAATCCATGCCGCCGATATGGCCGATCAGCAGGTCCTGCGGATCGAGCGACTGGCGGCGCAGCTTGGCGTCGAAATTGGTGCCGCCGGTCTTGAAGCCGCCGGCCTGCAGGACCTGATAGTAGGCCAGCGCCATTTCCGGCACGTTGTTGGGGAACTGGTCGGTGTCCCAGCCCGACTGGTAGTCGTTGCGGTTCATATCGATCGAACCGAAAATGCCGAGCGCATTGGCCAGAGCCAGTTCGTGCTCAAAGGAATGGCCGGCCAGGATGGCGTGGCCCTGCTCGATATTGACCTTGACCTCCTTCTCCAGCCCGAAGCGCTTGAGGAAGCCGTAGACGGTGGCGACATCGTAATCGTACTGATGCTTGGTCGGCTCCTGCGGCTTCGGCTCGATCAGGATCGTGCCCTTGAAACCGATCTTGTGCTTGTAGTCGACGACCATGCTGAGGAACCGGCCGGCCTGTTCCTGCTCGCGCGCGAGGTCGGTGTTGAGCAGCGTCTCATAGCCTTCGCGCCCGCCCCACAGCACGTAGTTTTCGCCCTTCAGCCGCTTGGTGACGTCGATGCAGCTTTTTACCGTCGCCGCCGCGTAGGCAAAGACGTCCGGATCGGGATTGGTGGCCGCACCCGACATGAAGCGGCGATTGGAGAACAGATTGGCGGTGCCCCAAAGCAGCTTGACGCCGGTCTGCTTCATCTTGCCCGCGAAGTAATCGGCGATCTCGTCGAGGCGCGCGGCACTTTCGGAAAAGTCCTTGCCCTCCGGCCGCACATCGGCGTCATGGAAGCAGAAATAGGGCGCGCCGAGCAGCGAGAACATCTCGAAGGCGACGTCCGCTTTCAGTTTTGCCAGCTCCATCGTGTCGGTGCCGCCTGCCTTGGGAAACCACGGCCGGTCGAAGGTCTGGCCGCCGAACGGATCGCCGCCCGGCCAGGCAAAGGAGTGCCAGTAGGCCACGGCGAAGCGCAGATGATCTTCCAACCGCTTGCCGGCGACGACCTCGTCGGGATTGTAGAACCTATAGGCCAGCGGATTGGTCGAATCCGGCCCTTCATATTTGATTTTCTTGATGTCGCCGAAGAATCCGCTGCTCATGATTTCTGTCCTCTCACAAAGTTCTGCCGCCATTACCTCAGGCGTAATTGGTTTCAGGCCAGCGCTGGTCGAAAAAGGTCATGTCAAAGCCACCAAACGAAGGAGACAGACCATGACCGACCTCACCAAGATCGCTGAAAACTACATCACCGCCTGGAACGAAAGCGATGCCGGCCGCCGGGCCGAATTGCTCAAGGCAACCTTCACGGAAGACGTCAGCTATCGTGATCCGCTCATGCAGGGCGACGGCCATGAAGGCGTCACGGCTCTGATCGACGGCGTGCAGCAGCGCTTTGCCGGCTTCCGGTTCTCGCTGAAGGGCACGCCGGATGGTTTTGCCGACAAGATCCGCTTCTCGTGGAACCTCGGACCTGAGGGGACGCCTTCGGTGATCGAAGGTACCGACATCGGAATCATCGAGAACGGCCGCCTGAGGAGCGTCACCGGCTTTCTCGACAAGGTGCCTGCGCAGTAAGGACTTCTGGGGGAGGCGGGCGTGAAGCGCCCCCCTCTGGCCTACCGGCCATCTCCCCCGCAAGGGGGGAGATTGGTTGGCATCCGCGCCTTCGCCAATCACCCACCTTGCAGGACTGGCATACCCGCCAACGCTGCTAATCTCCCCCCCCGCGGGGGAGATGCCCGGCAGGGCAGAGGGGGGTGCCTCGCGCTCACTCACGCGGTCACGCTCTTAATTGCCGGGTACAGCGACCGGTAGCGCTGATATGCATCCGCATACGCCCCAGCGAGCGCAGCGTCCGGTTCAACGGTAGCATCCGTCCTGGGCGCCGTGCACACAGCCAGCGGATCGGCATCCGTTGCCGCAATCAGACCGAGCCGTGCGGCACCAAAGGCGGCGCCGAAATCGCCGTCGGCGGGAATGTCGACAGGCAGTTGAAGCGCGGTGGCAATCGCCTTCAACCAGTAGTGCGAGCGCGAGCCGCCGCCGATCGCCGTCACCCGCGTCAAGGTCGTGCCGGCCGTGGCCAGGGCTTCGAGGCTGTCGCGGAAGGCAAAGGCCACACCCTCCAGCACGGCCTGGGTCAGCACGGCACGGCTCGATTCATGCGCCAGCCCGGTGAACGCGCCGCGAATGGCGGCATCATTGTAGGGTGTGCGCTCACCCGAAAGATAAGGCAGGAAGGACACGCCGCTGGGCGCCTTCAATGTGTCGCCGAGCTGAGCGGTCAATTCGCCGGCGCTCTTCCCGGTGATTTCGGACAGCCAGTTGAGCGAATCCGTCGCCGACAGGATGACCCCCATCTGATGCCAGGTGTTCGGCAGGGCGTGGCAGAAGGTGTGAACCGCGCTAGCCGGGTTGGGCAGGTAGGAAGCGTTGGCGGCAAACAGCACGCCCGATGTGCCGAGCGAGACGAAAGCGTGGCCGGCGCCGACCGTGCCCATGCCGCAGGCCGAGGCCGCATTGTCGCCGGCGCCGCCGGCGATCGGAATGCCGGCCTGGACGCCCCATTTCGATGCCAATTCGCTGCGCAGTGCGCCTGCCTTGTGCGTACCCTCAACCAGCGACGGCATCTGCCTCTCGTCGAGCGACGTCGCTGCGAGCAGGTCCGTACTCCAGCGCCGCTTGCCGACATCGAGCCAGGAGGTACCGGCAGAATCCGACATTTCCGAAATGTGTTCGCCCGAAAGCCAGAGCCGCAGGAAGTCCTTGGGCAGCAGCACTTTTGCGACCTTGGCGAAGAGAGCGGGTTCGTTGTTTTTCACCCAGGCAAGTTTCGGCGCGGTGAAACCGGGAAAGACGATGTTGCCGGTCAGGGCGCGGAAGCGCGGATCGGCGTCGAGCACGGCCGCCTCGGCATGGCTGCGCGTGTCGTTCCACAGGATGCAGGGACGCAGCACCTTGTCGGCGGCGTCGAGCAGCGTGGCGCCATGCATCTGCCCGGACAGGCCAATGCCCTTGACTGCCGCGAGTTCATCCGGATGGGAGGATCTGAGTTCGGCGATTGCGTCTTCGCAGGCCCGGATCCAGTGCTCGGGATTCTGTTCCGACCAGCCGGGATGCGGCCGTGAAACATCAAGCGAACCGTGGCCGGAACCGATGACGGTTTGCCCGGCATCGATCAGCAGCGCCTTGACGCCCGACGTCCCGAGATCGAGGCCCAGATACATGTCTTCCTCCCACGCCAGTTAATTTTTTCGGGTCTCGAAAAAATCTGGCTTGGTCAGTTTTTAAAACAAGATCCGCTTCGGGTCAATTCTCCGACAAATCGGCGGCGCGTCGCACAAACAGCGCTGACAGCGGACTGTCGGGCCGCGCCATCGAACGCTCCGCCGTGAGCGCCCTGGCCAGCGCACCGTCACCGGCGCGCAACGCTGCCTCGATCAGCGTCAGGTCGATAACATCGCGCTGAGCGTGGCTGCCGCCGAAGCGATGGGAGATCGAGCGGATCGGCCGGATCAGGCGCACGGCCTCGGTGTAGCTGCCCTCACCGAATGCCTTGATGGCGAGCGTCAGCGGATGGCCGACATCCCGCGTGAAAGCCGCATTGTCGTCGCTGCCACGCATGGCCTCGCGCTGCGCCTCGAGCAAAGCGAGGGCCGGCGCATCGAACCCTGCACCGACAAAGGCCATCATCGCGTGGGCATCGTTGAAGGCATAAAGGCCCGCTCCGGCCTTGCGCCAATTGGCGGCAAGCGCTGCCCAGCGGTCGCCGACATCGACGCTGCCCAGGGCGAGCCGCCACAGGACTGCCGAGGCATCGACCATGTTGAGCGCCATCGTCGATTGCACGCTGTAGATAGGGCCGTCATAGAGGGCCAGCACCGCGTCGGTTTCGCCGAGATCGTAATGGAACAGCGCCAGGTGCCACCAATTGTGCACCTGCAGGAAGCTCTCCCTTGTCCACGCTTCCGGGTTGGCCTGCATCCAGGCGATGCCATCCCTTTGCCGGCTCTGCATTTCCATGACATGGGCGACGGCGTGCTGGGCCCATCGCGCGGCTCCATGTCGACCGCCGCGCGGCCAAGCTGCTCGGCCCTGGCATAATCACCCATTTCCTCCAGCCCGAAGGCCTGCATGCCGAGCATGGCGTGGTAGCCGGGCATGCCGCTTTGCCATGACGGCAGGGCGCGTGCGATGCGGTCGCGCAGCATGCGTGCATTGCCGGTGAAGAAATCGATCTGGTGGCCGACCTGCAGCGCCAGCCCGTCGCGGGGCGTCTCGATGGTGATGTCCTCGAGAATGCGGCTGGCTTGATGCCATCGTCCGCTGGCGAGATGCCCGAGGGCCGAGACATGCGCCCGCTCGCGCGTGGTCGCGGCAAGCGGCAGTGCGGCCTCATGGCAGGCCTTGGCCACGGCCGTCGCCTCCCGCTCGGTGGCGAGGCCGAACAGATATCCCTTGAAGACATGCGCCATGACGAAGCCGGGATCTTCCGCGATGGCGCGGTCGACGGAGGCTACGGGATCGCCGATGAAGCACTGCAGTTCACGCACTGCCTGGCTGTAGGGGGTGAATCCCGCCTCCGTGGCGCCCGAAAATGCCAGGCCGAATGCGTCCCTGGTTGCCATGCGATGTCCTTCTGTCGACCCGTGACAGGCCCTCGATCCTTCGGCCCAAACCGATCCTAAAGCATGGGCCACGGCAACGCCAACCGCGCGCTACGCCAGGTCATTTGAGTAGTCTTTGCAGTTTAGCAACCATGCGGGGCAGATCAGGCTTTGTAAAACCGAATGAATTGTGTCTTCATTACGGCGACTGGCGGGGGCTGGAAATCGCGAATCGAGAGGGGACGCGATGCGGCATATGAAGAACTCACTTCCGAACAGTCATTCGGAGGATGTGCAGGTGGCAGTTGCTTCGCTACGGCGAAAGCCGCATCCGCTACACCCGTGGCTTATTAGCATCCTCTCAACTACGGCTTTTGCGTTGCTGCCCAACTCCGCCGCGTTTGCCGCATGCGTGCTGGGTCCATCCGCCGGAAACACCGTTTACACCTGCGACAGCGGCGATTCAGGCGGCAGCCTCGCCGATCCCGATGGCGACAACACGCTCAATTTTCCCGCCGGGGGCACCGGGCAGATATCAGGCAATGTCACCTTTGGTGTCGGCACGGACCGCATCGATATGCAGTCAGGCGCCATCACCGGCACCGTCGATCAGGGTGGCGGCACCGATTTTTTCACCATCGGCGCGGGTACCGTCGCCGGCAATGTCCAGCAGGGCGCCGGCATCGACGACTTCAACATGAGCGGCGGCCAGATCGGTTCGCTCAACCAGGGCGATGGCCTGGACACGTTCACCATGACCGGCGGGCGCATCGTCGATTTCTTCGACGATGGCGACCGTGCCGTGATGACCGGTGGCCGCATCGGCCGCGTCAACATGAAGCTCGATCAGAATTACTTCAACATGTCCGGCGGCACCATCGACCGCAACCTCGTCACCGGCTTCGACAAGGACACGATCATCCTGTCGGGCGGCACCATCGGCGGCAACATCAGCGTCAGCGGCGCCGACGACAGCGTCACGGTCACCGGCGGTACGGTCGGTGGCGATATACTGATGAGCTTTGGCGCCGACAGTTTCGTCTGGAACGGTGGCGGCATCATCTATGGCGCCGTCGACCTCGGCGGCGACAACGACACCGCCGAACTCAGCAACCTCACCAACGCCAATCTCGGTGCCACGAATACCATATCGGGTGGTCTCGGCACCGACGCGCTCACCCTGGACAACGTCAAACTGGATGGGATCAGCCGGCTCCAGAACTGGGAAAGCATCGACGCCACCAATGACACCGAGCTGACGCTCGACGGCAATCTGGTGCTCGGCGACAGCGGCACCGGCACAGGTTCGCTCAGTGTCGATGCCGCAAGCACGCTCTATGGCGGCGGTTTCAACGCGGCGATCCAGGCGTTTACGGCGGGTCAGTTGGCGCAGGTCACCAATGCCGGACGCATCGACCTGACCAATGGCAGCACCGGTGCCACCGACAGCCTGACGATTTCGGGCAATTATGTCGGCCTGGGTGGCCTGCTGCTTATCCAGACCGAGCTCGGTGACGATTCCTCCGCATCCGACAAGTTGGTCCTGTCGAGCGGAACGGCTTCCGGTTCGACCGGCATCTCCGTGGTCAATCTCGGCGGCGCGGGGGCTGCGACCACGCAGGACGGCATCATGGTCGTCCAGGCAATCAACGGCGCCACCTCGGGCGCCACGACATTTGCGCTCGACGCCCCGGTCGCCGCCGGTGCCTTCGAATATTACCTGTTCAAGGGCGGCGTCAGCGCCGGCAGCGAGGAGAACTGGTACCTGCGCTCGACGCTGAACACGCCGGCCCCGCCGGCCGCAGCCCCGCCGGTGCTGGAACCTGCTCCGCCGCCGGAACCTGAGCCGCCGGCGGCCGAACCGCCGCCGCCGCCGCCCATCGACCCTGCACCGCCGCCGCCGCCGGAATCCACCCCCGGCGACCCCGATCCGGTTGATCCGGCGCCGCCGGTCGTGCCGACCGATCCGCCGCCCGCGACACCACCGGCACCACCGCCGGCACCAGTGGCAGATCCGCCCCCGCCGCCGCCGGTGGTGCCAACGGAGGTGCCCGACCTACCGACACCAGCGGCGGGCGAGGAGATCCTGCTCTATCGCATCGAGGTTCCGGTCTATTCGGCCTTGCCGCCGGTCGCCGAACATCTGGCGATGACGACGCTCGGCACCTTCCACGAACGGCGCGGCGAGCAGAGCCTGTTGTCGAACACCGAGCTGTCGCCGGTCTGGGGCCGCATCTTCGGTCAGGACAGCAAGATGGCGTATTCGGGAACGGTATCGCCGTCCTTCGACGGCACCCTGTTCGGCCTTCAGGCGGGCTTCGATCTGTTCGGCCGCGAAACCGCGTCGGGCCAGACCGATCGCGCCGGCCTGTTCGTCGCCTATGCCAGCATGAATGGCGACGTGCGCGGCCAGGCGCTGGGCTGGGACAATCTGTCCGTCGGCAGCATGGATATCAACGGCACCAGCGTCGGCGGCTACTGGACCCGGATCGGCCAGGGTGGCTGGTACCTGGACGGCGTCCTCATGGCTACCTTCTTCAGTGGAAACGCAACATCGTCGCGCGACATCGGCATCGATGTCGGCGGGACCGGCGTCACCGCTTCGCTGGAAGGCGGCTATCCCATCGCGCTGGGGCAAGGCTGGACGCTTGAACCGCAGGCGCAACTGGTCTGGCAGCAACTGTCGCTCGACGATGCGTTGGACCGCTTTGCTTCGGTTTCCTTTGATACGGACGGCAGCGTGACCGGCCGGCTCGGCGCACGGCTGCAAGGCGAAACAACGATCAATGGCATGGCGCTGCAGCCGTACCTCAAGGCCAACATCTGGCACGATTTCGGCGGCACGAGCCATGTCAATTTCGACACCACCGATATCTCCACCGAGGGCAGATCGACCTCGTTCGAATTCGGTGGCGGTGTGATCGCCAAAGTGACGGACAAGGTCAGCATCTTCGCCACCGGCGACTACACCACCAATCTCGGCGGCGACGAGCGTCGGATCCTCGAAGGCAATCTGGGGTTCAGCGTCAAATGGTAAGGCCGGTCATGACCCCGAAAAACAGTTTCGGGGTCATGGTCAGACAGAGAGCCTAATTGCTGGAACGCATCGCCACGGTGGCGATGCCGGCGCCGACCAGCAGTGTGCCGCCGGTGCGGTTGAAGATGCGGATCGCCTTGGGATTGCGCACCACGTTGCGTGCGCGTGAGGCGATCAGCGCATAGCCGAAAGCGTTGGCGAAGGCGAGCGCCAGGAAGGTCGTCTCGAAGATCAGCATCTGCGTCCAGAAATCGGCGTGCCGGTCGAGGAACTGCGGCAGGAAGGCGACGAAGAAGGTGATGCTTTTCGGGTTGAGCGCGGTGACCAGCCAGGCATGCGCCATCATCTTGGCCGAGGAGACCGCGTCGGTGCGCGGTTCGGCCTTCAGCGCGCCGCCGGCGCGAAACAGTTTCACGCCGAGATAGATCAGATAGCCGGCGCCGATCAGCTTCAGGATGGTGAAGACGGTCGCCGAAGCCGCCAGCAGCGCGCCGATGCCCAGCATCGACAAGGTCATCGCGGTGAAGTCGCCCAGCGCCACGCCGACGGCCATCGGCAGCGCGGTGCGCCAACCCTGGCCCAGCGCATAGGACACGACGAGAAGGATGGTCGGTCCCGGAATGATGAGAAGGATCGTCGATGCAGCGCCGAAGGCGGCCCAGTTTTCGAAGGACATGCTCGTCTCCTTTGAGCTTAAAGAAGAGGATAAATCCTTAGGCCCGGGAGAATGTAAAGAGGCGATTGACCTGACTGCGCCAGCGGCGGATCGGTGTCAGTTCGCGCCGCTCAGCGTGCTCACGATATCGGCCAGGCTGACATTGGCACCGAGAACAGTTGCCGCCGCGACAATGGCAGCGGCAAAAAGCTTGATGTCGGTTTTTAAGGTCTTGCACATGGAGGGCCCTCGCTGATGGTTCGAGGAGTAGGAAACGCCGGCGCCGGGAATATGACCCGGCCGAGGTCTTTTTGTGCAGCAGCCTTCGTTCAAGCTCAGGCAAGAAGGTCGAACATCGTCAAGGCCATGCGCAAATGCAGGCTGTGCAAGGTCTTCACGCTTTATCAACCATGAATGATGAAAATGCCCGCTATCCGGCCGGACCGTGCTTCCCGCCGACAGCGTAGGGTCTGGGTATATGCGTGAGTTGCCGGAAGGTCTGACGCCGCCGCGAAATGGCGACGCAATCGAAACCGATCATCATCTTTCCCGCCGTGCCATCCTGTCCGGGGCAGGGGCGCTCGCGCTGCTGAGCGCCGCCGGTTGCTCGACCTCGGGCTTGGGTCTGCCGGCGCTCGAGCTCGACGACGTCACCACGGGTTCCGTGCGGCCGATCCGGCCAAGCATCAGCGTCGACAAGAACATCACCAGCCCCGGCGTGATGTATGCCGCGATGACGGATGGTGGCTTCAACGTGCCGGAAGTGCCGTATCTGAAGGTCAAGCCGGAATTCCGCCGCCAGATTGTCGTCGACACGACAGGCGAGGCGCCCGGCACCATCGTCGTCCATCTCAAGGAGCGCATGCTCTATCTCGTCCAGCCGGGTGGCGACGCCATTCGCTACGGCGTCGGCATCGGCAAGGATGGTTTCCGCTGGTCGGGTCGCGCCAACATCCAGTACGGCAGGGAATGGCCGACCTGGACGCCGCCGCCGGAGATGATTGCCCGCAAGCCTGAACTGGTGAAATGGCAAGCCGGACAGCCCGGCGGCCTCACCAATCCGCTCGGCGCGCGTGCCCTCTACATCTACCAGGACGGCAAGGACACCGGCTATCGCATCCACGGCTCGCCCGAATGGTGGAGCATCGGCCAGGCGATGTCGTCGGGCTGCGTGCGCCTGATCAACCAGGACATCATCGACCTCTACAGCCGCGTCTCCAAGAAAAATCCGGTCGTCGTCGTCTGACGCTTATGCGGCGTGTTGGCGCCGCTCGAAACTCCCGTTGCGCGATGCGGCAAGACAGGCCAAGGTGCCTTGAAAACCATCGCGCCGGGAGAAATCAAGCATGGCTGGAACGTTTGTCATCGCGCAGGGCGGCGGCCCAACCGCCGTCATCAACCAGACGGTTGTCGGAGCGACGCTAGAGATCCGCAAGCGGCATCCCGGTGCCAAGGTGCTGGGCTCCATCCATGGTGTGCGCGGCATCCGTGACGGCAATTATGTCGACCTTTCCGCCATCCCCGAGGACCGGCTGCGGCTGATTGCCGGCACGCCGAGCGCCGCCCTCGGCTCGACCCGCGACAAGCCCGATGCCGCCTATTGCGACGTCATCCTCGACGGCCTGAAGAAGACCGGCGCAGACGCCTTCATCTATATCGGCGGCAACGACACGTCTGGTACGCAGCAGATCCTGACCGATGCCGCCGGCGGCAAGATCGCCTTCGTCCATGCGCCAAAAACCATCGACAATGATCTCGAGGAAAACGACCACACGCCGGGCTTCATTTCGGCGGCCGAGTTCGTCGCTGGCGCCTTCCTCTCCGTCGATCTCGATTTCCGTGCGCTGCCCGGCATCTATGTCGGCATCGTCATGGGCCGGCATGCCGGCTTCCTGACCGCGGCCGCCGCTGCCTGGCAACTCGACGCCGACAGCGGCCCGCACCTCGTCTACGTGCCCGAGCGCCCATTCTCAGCCGCCGGCTTCATCGACGACGTCCGTGCCACGCTCGATCGCCACAAGCGCTGCATCGTCGCCGTTTCGGAAGGGGTCAGCACCGCCGACGGCAAGGCCCTGGTCGAAAGCCTGGTGCCGCCGGACAAGCTTGAGCGCGACGCGCACGGCAACGTCAAGCTGTCGGGCAGCGACCTGCCGGCCGCACTCGAGCGCGCGTTGGCCGAAGGCCTGCCGGGCAAGCGGGCCCGCGTCGATGCGCTCGGCTACATGCCGCGCGGCTATATCGGCGCCATCAGCGCGGTCGACGCGCAGGAGGCTTTCGATGCCGGCGCTTTCGCCGTCACCGTCGCCGAACAGGGCGGCGGCTCGGTGGCGCTTCAATATGACGTCACCAGAACGGTGCTGAAAAAGGTGCCGCTCAAGAACGTCGCCGGCAAGACCCGCCACATGCCGGATGACTTCATGAAGCCCGACGTCAATCAGCTGTCGGATGCCGGCATGGCCTATCTCAAGCGGCTGGTGCCGGAAAAGTACAAGGTCGGGAAGCCCTTCGTCTGATGCCCGGCTCAAATTTGATGTCAGGCTCACGCTTGATGCCAGTGATGCCGGGCTGGTTCAGCAGGAGCGTCGTCGACGACAAGACGACGATGCTGACCGAGCCCTTCGTGCATGCCTATGTTCGGGCCAATATCTGGCATCTGCGCGGTCGCGATGCCGACCTGCTCGTCGACACCGGCATGGGCATCTGTCCGCTGGCGCCGCAGATCGAGCCGGCGGACGGCAAGCCGCTGCTGGTCGTCGGCACCCACATCCATCTCGACCATGTCGGCTCGCTGCATGAATTCCCGTTGCGGGCCGGGCCAAGGATGAGCGCGGAACAATTCGAGAGCATGGATGAGGCGGCGACCTACGCCTACATGTTTCATGACCTCGAGGGTGCCGTCTCGAAACTGCCGGCGCCCGGATGGAAGTCGGCCGACTACAGGATCCCGCCCGCGCCCTTGACGCGAACCCTGGACGAGGGCGATGTCGTCGATCTTGGCGACTGGCAATTTCGCGTGCTGCATTTGCCGGGCCATTCACCGGATTCGATCGCGCTGTTCGACGAGGTCGACGGCCTGTTCTTCAGCGGCGATGCCATCTACGACGCCATGCTGATCGACGACCTGCCGGATTCCGACCGAGCCGCCTATGTCAGCACGATGCAGCGCCTGCTCGACTTGCCGATCCGCATCGGTCACGGAGGACACGGACCGAGCTTCGACGGCAAGCGCATGCGCGAGATTGCCACGGCCTATCTCGAGCGAACCGCCGGTGGCTGAGGCTCCAGCGAGGCAGCAAGGCGGGGCCCGACGACTTTGCGACGCTGCCGCCGTGCGGATATTAAATCTTCGTAAGGTCGCCCTAAAACCCTAAATCGGGCGAATCCGCGCCCTAGATGCAAGGCCGTCGATCCGGTTGGCTGCCATGTAGGCGAGACGGGCAATTGCGACCTCGACACGCCGATGACCGATTTTCCCCGCACGGGAGAGGCCACGGCGCTGGATCAACTCTCGCCCGGACAAACGACCATGTCAGATATCCTTCGTAGGCATCGCGTCGCGGCCTTGCTGGGCGCTGCGCTGATCATATCCCCCTTCGTCATGTCTTTCGCCCAAGGCGAGGGCAACACTATTCCGACGACCCAGACGCCTGTCGCCGGCATCACCGCGCCCAATGGCTCGTTCGCACCCATCGTTGCCGCCGACAAGCCGGCGGTGGTGACGGTCACCACCGTCATGAAGGCACAGCCTGAAACGATGAGCGATGCCTCTCCTTTCGACGGCGGCTCGCCTTTCGATGACTATTTCCGCCAGTTCTTCGGTGACCAGGGCATGCCGACGCCCAAGACGCCGCCACAACAGCAACCGCAGCGCGCCGAGGCGCTGGGTTCCGGCTTCATCGTCGGCGCGGATGGTACCATCGTCACCAACAATCACGTCATCGATGGCGCCTCTTCGATCAAGGTTACGCTCGACGACGGCACCGAACTTCCGGCCAAGCTTGTCGGCCGCGATGCCAAGAACGATCTCGCCGTACTCAAGATCAAGTCGGACAAACCCCTGCCGACAGTCAAATGGGGCGATTCCGACAAGCTCATGCCAGGCGACCAGGTGCTGGCCTTCGGCAACCCGTTCGGCATCGGCACCACCGTCACGGCAGGCATCGTCTCGGCGCGCGGCCGTGACCTGCATAGTGGGCCTTTCGACGATTTCATCCAGATCGACGCGCCGATCAACCACGGCAATTCCGGCGGCCCGCTGGTGGATGTCGCCGGCAATGTCGTCGGCATCAACACGGCGATCTATTCACCCAATGGCGGCAGCGTCGGCGTCGGTTTTGCCATTCCGTCGGGCCAGGCCCAGAAGGTGGTCGCCAAGCTGATGAAGGGCGGCTCCATCCAGTACGGCTATATCGGCGTTCAGATCCAGGAGGTGACGCCGGATGTCGCGAGCGCCATCGGGCTCGACCATTCCGGCGGTGCGCTGGTTTCAGAGGTCAACGACGGTTCGCCGGCGGCCAAGGCCGGCATCGAGACGGGTGACGTCATCACCAGCTTTGCCGGGCAGGACGTGAAGGATCCCAAGGACCTGTCGCGGGCGGTCGCAGATGTCGCGCCGGGCGCCCGGGAAACGGTCGATGTCTGGCGCAAAGGCAAGCCGATTCGGATTTCCGTCGATGTCGGCCAAAACAGCGCCGATGCGAGGACCGCGTCGCTGGACGACGGGTCCGACGCGCCGAGCGCCGGGCGCGCTCCGGCGATAGGGCTCGGCTTGATGGATATAACACCCGACATTCGCCAGCAGATGAACCTTGCCGGCAAGCAGCACGGCGCGGTGGTTGCCAGCGTCAACCCCGACAAAGCGGCCGCCGCTTCCGGAATACAGGCCGGCGACATCATCGTTGCCGTCAATCAGGTGCCGGTCAAGAATGCCAGGCAGGTAACCCAGGCGATCGCCTTGGCCGGCAAGTCCGGCAGGAAATCGGTGCTGTTGCTGGTCGAGCGTGGCGACGCTCAAATGTACATCGCGGTGCCTTTCGCCAATGGCTGAGAAATGGCGTTGACGTGCACGCGGAGCGGCAGGTCCATCGGTGACGGTCCCGCCGGTCTCCGCCCGTCAAGATTTAGGTTGCCCGTCACGACATCTTCGAGAACATTGCGTCAGGCCGATAGTGGCCTGATCGCATGGGGATTGCCGCTATGGTCACCCGAGGTTTCTCTTCAGGACGGCGCCTGCCAACCGATGGCGATGCCCGCATCCCGCCAGGCCAGTATCTAGAACAGGGTTTCCCGGTGCTGTCGGCCGGTCCGACGCCGCGCGTGCGTACCGAGGATTGGTCTTTCACGCTGAAACACGGGCCACGCCCGATCAAGAAATGGAACTGGACCGAGTTCAACGCGCTGCCGATGACCAAAATGACACGCGATATCCATTGCGTGACAGCATGGACCAAATTCGACACGCCGTGGCAGGGTGTGCTGGTCGACGATATCCTTGCCGATGCGGGGGTCGAGCCGCCGACCGGCTTCACGTTGGCGCACGCGTTCGACGGCTACACCACCAACGTGCCGGTCACGGATCTCACCGCCGGCAAGGCCATGGTGGCGCTGCTCTACGAAGGCAAGCCGATCACACCGGACCATGGCGGCCCGGCAAGGCTGCTGGTGCCGCATCTTTATTTCTGGAAATCGGCCAAATGGTTGAACGGCCTGCAATTCACCACGCGCGACGAGCCCGGTTTCTGGGAATTGCGCGGCTACCACATCTATGGCGACCCATGGCGCGAGCAGCGCTACACGGATGATCCATGAGCGATGCGGCAGCAGTGCAGTCGCCCTGGCAAACAGCCAGCATCGTCCGCATCGAAAAGCGCACGCCGCGTGTCACCAGCTTCTTTTTCCAGCCGTCTCGGCCCTTCGCCTATCGCGCAGGGCAGCATGTCGACGTCAGGCTAACGGCGCCGGACGGCTATCAGGCGCGCCGCTCCTATTCCATCGCCTCCGCGCCCGAAACGCATGGCGTAATTGAACTGGCGATCGAAAAACTCGACGATGGCGAGGTCTCGCCCTTCTTTCACGAGGTCGCGGCAGTGGGCGATGAAATCGAACTGCGCGGGCCGCTTGGCGGGCATTTCGTCTGGCCGGAGGATGAGAGTGGGCCGCTTGTTCTGGTCGGCGGCGGTTCGGGCGTCGTGCCCTTGATGTCGATGCTCCGCCACCGCGCCGCACGTAATTCAGCGGTGCCCGTCGTCCTGGTCTTTTCGGTCCGGGTCTGGGACGAAGTGATCTTTCGTGACGAGCTGATCGTTCTCGACGAGCGCCAGGACGGCTTCGACCTGGTGCTGACACTGACCCGCGAAGCCGCACGCCGTCCAGCCGACTATGCGCGGCGGGTGGACGTTGCGATGATGGTTCAAGCATTGGCGCGGCTGCCGGAGCCGCCTGGCATCGCCTTCGTCTGCGGCTCCAATGCCTTCGTTTCCGCGGCCGCCCAGGCGCTGATCGATGCCGGCGTTGCAGCCGAAATCATTCGCACCGAACGCTACGGAGTGTGAACCGACGCCGCCTTTCGAGAAAGGTTCGTCGGATTCGCCTTTAGCCAACCGGCGAGAAATCCGCCGACAGCAGCTCGAAGGGCAAGGCGCCATAAGCAGCCACTGTGGCTTCGTCGTTCCATTCACGAAACTGCCGCGACGGTCGCGCCTCTAGCGTCCAGGCAGCTCGCGCGCCGTCGAGCGTCACCTTGCCGCGAAAATGCAGCACGCGTTCCCTGCCGGATCGGCTGATGGCCATGGCGCGCAGGCGGGCGACATGGTCGTCGCCGGCATTGATCTCCATTTCGATGCGGCGCCGGACCGGCGGAACGCCGATCCTGACGGTGATATCGAGCATCATGTCGCCGGTCGTTTGCGGACAGGCGATGGCCTGCGAAAACACCAATAGCGCCGGTACGGCCTGCGGCTTGCGCGCGGCCGGTTTGCCGCGCCAAGGTTTGGCGGGTGGCTCCTGTTGCAACCGGCCCTTCTTCCGCTTCAGGCGCAACTGCTTGGCAAGCCCGCGCGACAGCCAGACCAGGCCGCCGAAATCCGTGCGCGGCTTGGCTTGCAGAACCGACGACCAACGCGACAGGCCAGCTCCGTCGGCCATCTCCAAGATTCTGACCATTGTCGGTTCCGGCACCGGAATGCCGATCTCGAACGCCAGATAGGATAGCGCCACCGCCGCTGGAACCGCCAGGCCGCGTCTGCCGACGATGTCGAGGAACATGTCCCAATCGACGTCTTCGCCATGGATGGCGACCGCGCAGTCGACAAGCCAGTCGCTGTGGGTGTGGGCGTCGAGGCCGCCATGGGCGATGGCCAGGGCCATGCGATCGGCCGGCGACGGCACGAAGACCGCGACGCCGCTGAATTCGGCTGGGACCGCCCGTTGCCAGATCGCCAGGTCGTCTTCCGCGCTCGTCTGCGACCCGTCATAGCCGAGCTGGTGCAGGTCGATGTCACCGAAACGGCCCTTGAAGAAGTTCATCGACCGCAGCGACGCCAACCGGGTTCGCAGATATTGCGCGCTGACGCCCGAGGCGATCTGCCAGTCGCGATCGCGCAAGATGTCGAAGACGGCAGCCATGTCGCGCGGGCGCACCAGTATGTCGATGTCGTGCGCCACCCGGCCACGCTGCGCCGACGCGTTCAAGGCAATGCGGCTGGCGCCCTTTATCAGCATGATGTCGGCGCCGCCGTCTGCCATCGCCTTCAGCGCCGGTTCGGCCTCGCGCATCGCCATGCGCGACTTCGTCCACAGCATCTTCTGCAGGCCGACGAGGCGCGGGTGCGCGGTATGCCCGGCCAGCTTCCTGCCGAACCTGTCGGAGATGGCGGCGAGCAGGCGATGTTCTCGAAACGAGACGAGATCGATGTCGTTCTCGTCCAGCCAGCGCGCGGCGCAGCCGGCGGCTGCGTCCTCGTCGGAGAGCAGCGCCGCCTTTAGCAACAGGTCCAGCTGGCCGGTGGGCCACGACCAGCCATAGTCCGGGAAGCGGCGGCCGATGCGGCGAACGGGCCTGGCGTTCAATTGGAGCCTGCCTTGTTCCGGGCTCGCCGCTGCATGGCGAGCCTTGCGACCTGGAGATAGCCCCGGTCGCGTGCCGGATCGCGGCCGTAGGAAAGGCTGCCCGGACGGATGCGGCGCAATGCAAGCACGTCGTCGAGCATGGCAAGGGCAAGGCCTGCCTCACGAACCCGGGCGATCCAGTCGATCATCTCGCCGCGACCGCCTGGTGGGTCGATGATGGGACCGATGCGCGGCACCACCTCCTGGCGGATCATCATCGTCGTGCGCGACCAGCCAGCTCCACTGGTCGCATCGGGCAAATCGGGGCTGTCGCCGCGAAACGTCCGCCAATGCGTAAAGACGCCCGCTGTCCCGGGATGACGGTCGAGATAGGCCAGCTGCTTTTCGATCTTGTCCGCCAGCCACAAATCGTCGGCATCGAGCGTCGCGATGAGCGGCGTCGAGAGTGCCGCAATGCCACGGGTCGTTGCGCTGCCAGGTCCGGCATTGTCCTGTCGCAGCACCGTCACCGGCAGGTTCATCGCATCGATCACCGCAACCGTATCGTCGGTCGAACCGTCATCGACCACGACGATGGTCTCCGCCCTTGCCGTCTGGGCCAGAACGGAGTTCAGGGCGGCGCCGATGGTGGCGGCCGCGTTGAAAGCCGGAATGACGACGCCGTAGCCTGCCATCAAAGGAATCGCCACTGCGCGAGATCCTTGAAGTCGAAGATCCCCTCCACCCGGCGCAAGCTGGGGTCGGCCTTGCGACGCTTCATCGACTTGTGAATGGCGCGCATGAACTCGCGAAAGGGCACATCGGCTTCCTTGGTCATGTTGCCGGGATGACGCCTGTAATAGAGAGCCACCGTATCGGGCATAATGTATTTTGCCTGGCTCTCAAAGATACGCAACAGATAGTCGGTGTCCTCGGCCTGTTTGAAATCCTCGTCGAAACCACCGGTGCGCTCGATGAGGTCTCGCGCAAAGATCCCGGCGGACAGGTGGATCCCTCGCACGGTGATGGAGTGGCTGTCAGCGGCTGGTTCCAGCGTCTCGCCATCTATCTTGTCTATCAGCGTCATGCGCGAATAGGTCAGATCGAGGCCCGGATCCTCTTCGAAGCAGGCGAGATCCGCCTTGAAACGCCCTGTCGGGGAGATGTCGTCCGAATCGAGAAACGACACCAGACGAGTCTGCGGCAGCAACTGCCTCAGCCCGGCATTGCGCGCCTTGGTGACCCCGCCATTGACCTGCTGGAAAAGACGAATGCACGGGGCCTCGTCGATCAACGACCGTACGACGGCTGCCGAGCCATCGGTCGACCCATCGTCGATGACGATGATGTCAAGATCGATGTCTTCGCGCTGCCTGAGCAGCGAGCGTAGCGCCAGGCCAACGAATTGTTCGCGATTGTAAACCGGCATGATGACGCTCAGCCTCATCGGCGTCTCCAGCAGCGTTCCGGGCTTGGCTGATCCGACCCGATTGTGTCGAGCATCATAGCATCCGCCAATCGGTGGGACTCTTCAATTCGAAGATGCCCTGGACCTCACGCCGTGACGGATCGGCCTTGCGCCGCCGCATCGACTTGTGGATCGCGCGCAAGTGGTTGCGGACCCTGCCGCTATGTTCCTTGGTGACATTTCCGGCGTGGCGTCGGTAGTAGATCGCGACGGCGTCCAACAATTCGTAGTTCGGTCCCGCCTCGAAAACGCGCAGCAGATAGTCGGTATCCTCAGCCTGCTCGAAATCCTCATCGAACTCGCCCGTCCGGTCGACAAGCCCTCTGCTGAACACGGCGGCGCTCAGCGAAATTCCCCGAAGCGTCATCGTGCGGCTGTCGACTGCCGGTTTCAGCCGCTCATCGTCGATCCGGTCGACCAGCGTCATCAGCGAATAGGTCAGCTCAAGCCCGGGGGTAGCCTCGAAGCGGGCGAGATCGGCCTTGAACCGTCCGGCCAGCGAGATGTCGTCCGAATCCAGGAATGACACGAACTCCGCATCCGGCGGCAGTTGCCGCAGCCCGGCGTTGCGCGCCCTGGCTACGCCCATGTTGGATTGCTGGAACAGTCGGATGCAGGGGTTTTCGCGCATCATCGAGCGCACGGCCTCAGTAGAGCCGTCGGTCGAGCCGTCGTCGATGACGATGATGTCGAGATCGGCGGCGTCCCGCTGCCGCACCAGCGAGCGCAATGCCGAAACGACATAGCGCTCACGATTGTAGACGGGCATTATCACGCTCAGTTTCACGAATCGCCCCGCGCGAGAAAGTCGGCAATCGTGCCGGCTATCTCCTGTGGCTGCGTCCCCAGCGACAGACGATAGCACGGCAGCAGGCGGGTCAGGTCGCTGAAGAAGCGAAAGCCGCTCTCCCGCTCGCCCGGCATCTGCGCTATGCCCGACGGGGCCAAGGCGATCATGGCATCCCTGCGCGACACCGGCACGATCGAACTTGCCCCACGACCGCTGATATGTGGTGCCAACAGCGCGACGATGTCGAGAGTTTCAGGCACCGGCCGGGGAGCGATGTCATCAATGTGAAAGGCATGCTTGCCTTGCCAGTTGAGCGGACCATGCGCCTTCAGCCGGTGCTCCAGCCCAAGCCGCGCGAACCCCTGGGGATCCTGCTTGAGTGTTGAAAACAACGGGCGGGCAGTCACGCCGTTGGAGAGGTCGACCAGCACATAGTCGTCGCCGACGCTGTCCAGCCCGTGGAGAAGGCCGGCGGCGACGGTCCCGGATTTCCCGGCGCCGCCCGCGCCGGCCAGCAGCACGCCCTTGCCATTGGTGCCGAGCGTGCCGGCATGGGCAAGGCGCATGCCGCGCGCCGCATATTCCCAATGCAGGAAAGCCCGCAGCGGCGCTCCCGGCTCCCACGGCGGAAAGGCGTCGGCCGAAGCCATCAATTGCACGCCAACGCGACGTTGCGGATCATAGAACTGCCAGAAATCCAGGTCGTGGAAATGGTTGCCGCGCAATCCTGCTTCCGCCAGTTGGGTGGCGAAGCCATGCTGCGTGAAGGGTCCCTGGCCCCAACTGGCCGGTACCGCGATGCCGTCAATACCGGGATGTGCGACGAAGACGCGGCAGATGTCGGCAGGCGTTCGGCTGCCCGGAGCCGTGACAAAGCCATGAGCGAAGGCATCCGCCAACGCGCCGGCGCTGACATGCGCGGTCAGATCCAGATGCGGCAAGCTCGCCTTGCGGGTCAGTGGATAATGCGCGGCGCTGCTCTCTGCTTGCGCCAGGACATGACGTGCGTAGTCAGCCAGGTTTTCGAGAGTGATGTTCGGCATGGGTTTGCCTGTTCCGGAGCTGTCCGGCAACGAGAACCTGATGGGCGCTTCAGTTGGCTTGCTTCACCGCGGGCCAGCCGAGGGGCTCCTCGACCTCGTGGATGGGATCGACGACAATGAGATCGGCGAGATCGTCATGGATGTCGACCTTGAGGGGCTCTCTGGCAGCGGCGAGCTGAGCCAGCAATTCGCTTGGAACCGGTCTTGCCATGCCATCGGTTACGGCCGCCAGCAAACCGAATTCGAGCAATTGTGAAACAAAGCCGTCAATCGCGGCGGCATCGAGGGCGCCAATTCCGGTCGCGGCGCCGACCAGTTCGGAGGCAGGCACGCCGGACGACAGTGCATCCCAAAGTCTGCTGCCTGAATCAGAGAAGCCGAAATATTTGCCCGTGGTCAGGTCAAGAACGACGGCTTCGCCGTCGAAGGATTCAAAGACGATATCCTTGCTGGCAATGGCATAGATGCCGGATTGTCGCATGTTTGCTCCCCCGCCGAGCAGGCCGCGGAGATGATCTTCGGGCCTTACGGTCAACCCCACCGTTGCAGGCGTCTAACCATTTGCAGGGTTTTTGGCAAGATGGCGCAGACTCGGGCGAGCGCAGCCGGTCACGCTTCGATTTCAAGCGCAGAAAGCGGCTTCGAGCAACAGGCGAGGATAAAGCCGTCCTCGATTTCGTGATCGAGGATGCCGCCATTGTGACTCATCTCGACGTCGCCCGCGACCTTCCTCACCTTGCAGGTGCCGCACAGGCCGAACTCGCAGGCGGCGGGAATCCGCACCCCAGAGGCGCGTGCCGTCTGCAGCACGGTCTGGCCGGCGACGCATTCGGCATCGACATCGGAAAGCGAAAACCGGATCGGCGTCACGGCCTCGACGGCAACGGCGGCGCCGTCTTCCGGCAGTGGCGAGAACGGCGCCTGGATCTCCTCCACGGCAGGCGCCGCAAAGCTTTCCTGATGGTATTTCGCCATGTCGAAGCCGGCGGCGTTCAGCATGCCGCGCACGGCGCGCATGAAGGGATCGGGGCCGCAGCAGAAGATCTCGCGCTCACGGAAATCGGGCGCCAGCAATGGCAGCCGGATCGCGTCGATGCGGCCTATATGGCCGAACCAGCCCTCGCGGCTCGACCGCTCCTCGATCATGAAGCCGAGCGACAGGCCGGGCATGCGGCTGCCGAGCAGCTCGAGTTCCTTGCGGAAAATGATCTCTTCCGGGCGGCGCGCACAGTTGACGAAGCCGACATCTGTCCATGGCGCACAGTCGTTCAGCCAGCGCAGCATCGACATCATCGGCGTCACGCCGGAGCCGGCCGAAATGAACAGATATTTGGCCGCCGGGTGGCTGTGTAGCGAGAAGTCGCCGGTCGGCCCATAGGCCTTGACGTGCGAGCCCGGCGTCAGATGGTCGAACATCCAGCGCGTACCGGTGCTGCCCGCCTGCGCCTTGACCGTCACCGCGATTGAGAACGGCCGCGACGGCGAGGACGACAGCGTGTAGGTGCGCATCAGCGGCCCGTCCGATGTCGGTAATTCCAGCGTCACGAACTGGCCCGGTTTGTAGCGGAACCAGGTCTGGTTGTCGGAGCGGAAGGTGAAGGTCTTCACGTCAGGCGCTTCGTCACTGACGCCGATCACTTCCAGCACCTGCAGCCTGTCGTTCCAGGGCGTCATCTGGTCGAGATGGCGATAGAGGCCAAGGTCCGTCATCGCATTCATCCTCTTGTCCCCTGGGCTAGGCGACGCTGCGCAGGGCCGGCCGGTCGCCTTCTGCAAGGCGCGGTCCGATGAACGACGCGTACCACTCGACGAACTGGATCACGCCGCCCTCATGCAGCTCCGAATAGGGGCCTGGTTCGTAGGCCGGCGACAAGATGCCGAAGGCGTTTTCCTCGACGATGCGACGGTCCTGGTCGTTGGTCTCGGTCCAGACATGGGTGAGCTCAGCGAGATCGTAGTCGACGCCTTCGACCGCATCCTTGTGGACGAGCCATTTTGTCGTCACCGCGGTTTCCGTGGCACTGATCGGCAGCACGCGGAAGGTGACGGCATGGTCGCCGAGGATATGGTTCCAGGTTGTCGGATAATGATAAAGCAGCAAGGAGCCGATGCGGTCGGTTGGAACGCTCTCGGACAGGTTCTTCTGGACCGCCCGTTTTCCCGTCATGGTGTAGCTGACGGCATCGCGCAGCAGCGGCGCGCGGGTGGCGCGGTACTGCCCTGCCGGATCGATGCGGAATTTGCTCGGCAGGCCTGATGCCTCGCATTTGGCCCAGTGCGCGACCATTTCAGGGTCGCTGTCGGCGCCATTGACGCCGGTCACGGTCGGAGCCTCGGGGAAGGTCTTGCACAGCTCAGGATGATTGGTGGCGCAGTGATAGCACTCGCGGTTGTTTTCCCAGACCAGCTTCCAGTTGCCCTTCTCGACGATCGTGCTCTCGAAGGCGATCTTTGCTTCACGCAACCGGTGCGGCAAAAGATAGGGTTCGATCATCGCCCGCATCGGCGCGAAATCCGCCGGCTCCTTGGCCAGACAGATGAAGATGTAGCCGCCGACGCTCTCGCAGGCGACCGGCTTCAGGCCGAAATCACTCTTGTCGAAACCGTCGGCCATCTGGCGGGCAAACAGCAGGCGGCCGTCCAGCTCATAGGTCCACTGATGATACGGGCAGACGAGCTTTGCCGCCGTACCCTTTTCCGCGTTGCACACGCGGCTGCCGCGATGGCGGCAGGAATTGTGGAAGGCGTTGATCTTGCCGTGCTGGTCGCGGACAAGGACGACCGGGTAGTCGCCGATCTGCACGGTGATGTAGCTGCCCGGCTTCGGCAGTTCGCAATCATGGCCGATGAACAGCCAGTCGCGATACCAGATCAACTCCATGTCGAGCTTGAAGTAGTCTGGATCGGTGTAGAAGGGCTGCTCCAGTGAAAAGCCTTGCCGGCGGCTGTTCAATAGCCTCAGCATGTCGTTGCGGGTATCCATGTCCTGTCCTCGTTTCTAAGGACTGAACTGGTGGTGATGGAGGAAGGATTGAAACGCAGACCGGCTAGGTGCCAGACATGCGCTATCCACCTCTTGACCGCCCACCGCGATCAGTCGAGTCTAACAATCTCGGGCTGGTTTCCGGGCTCTGGAGTTGTCCTTGCGGACCATCGCGACACCTTCCCAGGCAGTTGCCCAGTGGTCTCCCGTTGCGACTTGAACTCCACCACCGTTGCGGGGGCAGCGCCGGATTCTGACCGGCTTCCCAATTCTCCGCCTCGTCGTCACGAAGCGGCACCTGAGATGGTATGATCTAACCACGATCGGGGGCGCGCCGTCGGCATGAAAACGACATCGTATCCATGCGGCGCGACACGGCATGCGAACGTTCCCGCAGACCGTCGCGGGCTGAAATCCACCTCCCGGATGGCCATTTTGCCGGCTGCGATATCCCCGAATCGGATCCCTTGGCGGGGTCAAAAAAGGTTAACGGTTTCGAAAAGTGACTATTAGCTCGACCTAAAATCGAACCGAACGGTTCGTTTCTGTTGACGGTGCGTGCAGGACGGTGTGAACGCTGGGCCTCTGAAACAGTCGGTGATCCATCCAGCGGTTACATCTAACATGCTGATATAAAGAAGAAAAATATACCCGTAGATTCCCTTGGCACAATTTCAAGGTGTGGATTCATGGTCCACACGGAACAACTTCGTGATTGGAAAAGGCGGGGTTGCCCTCCCACATCGGGGCTGTCCGAACGACGCGATTTCATTTCCAAGACACCCCGCTAGACGGACGGAAAAAGACGATACTGGAGTACAAAAATGAAAAAGATCATTCTCACTGCCGCAGCCCTTCTGGCCATTTCCGGCAGCGCCTTCGCTGGTAGCGACCACTACGGTTCGAACGCCGCGGCAGCCACTGCTGTCGACAGCTCGTACACCGCTTCGACCAAGAAGTCGGAACCGGCTGCTCAGGCGCCTGCCCAGGGTGCTGACCGCAACCTCTTCGGCAACAACTAACAGCCGATTCCCAGTCGACGGCGGGCGCGCCCGCCGCCCTGGCGAAATTCAGACATTCAGGAGTATTTAAGATGAACAAGATCCTCATTGCTGCCGCCGCCGTTCTGGCCATCTCCGGCAGCGCTTTCGCCGGCAGCGACAACTACGGTTCGAACGGCTCCAACCAGCCTGCCGCCGCAGTGGACCAGTCGTACACGGCTTCCACCAAGACCTCGGAACCGGCTGCCCAGACGCCCGCTCAGGGCAGCGACCGTAACCTCTTCGGTCGCTAACAGCCAATTTCGCAAGCGACGGCAGCTGTGTCTGCCGTCCTGGCGAAATCCAGAATTCAGGAGATTAAAATGAACAAGATCCTTATTGCTGCCGCCGCCGTTCTGGCCATCACCGGCAGCGCGTTCGCCGGCAGCGACAACTTTGGCTCCAACGGCGCCAATCAGCCTGCGGTTACTTCGGTTGACAGCGCGCATACGAGCTCGGTCCGCAACAGCGGTGGCCTCGTCGAGAAGCTGCTCAATTCGTCGGGCGACGTAGAGAAGTCCGCCCCTCAGGGCAGCGACCGGAATCTCTTCGGCCGCTAACGCCGAAGCTGATCTTCAAAACAGGGCGGTGGGCCAAGCCCGCCGCCCTGTTTGCATCCGAGATTTGGTCCCGACTCAGGCCGCTTTCGCTTCCGCTTCATGAAGGGCAAACGACCGCCCATCGGTGTCGAAGATATGCAGGTCCTCGCCATTGGCGCTCAGCCGCAATGTCGAACCACGCTTGACCTCGACATTGCCGGGCAGCTTGGTCACCAGCGGCAGGTCGGCGCGGCCGATGTCGACATAGACAAGCTGCACCTCGCCGAGTTGCTCGACATAGTCGACCGTCCCCTCGAACAGATAGTCCGCGCCGCTGGCGATGATCAGGTCCTCCGGCCGCACGCCGAAACTAACCGCAGCGCCCTTTGCCGAAGCAGGCGTTGCGATCGGCACGGTTGCCTTGCGTCCGCCGACATGGCTGACGACGGTCGAATTGCCTGACTTGTCGATGGTCGCGGGCAGGATGTTCATGGCCGGCGAGCCGATGAATTGCGCAACGAACAGATTGCCGGGCTTCTTGTAGAGATCCATCGGCGTGCCGACCTGCTCGATGTGGCCGTCCTTGAGCACCACGATGCGGTCGGCGAGCGTCATCGCCTCGACCTGATCGTGGGTGACGTAGATCATGGTCGTGTTGGGCATCGATTCCTTGAGCTTGGCGATTTCGATGCGGGTGGCGACGCGTAGCGCGGCGTCGAGGTTCGAAAGCGGCTCGTCGAACAGGAACACCTTCGGATTGCGCACGATGGCGCGGCCGATGGCGACGCGCTGGCGCTGGCCGCCTGACATCGCCTTGGGCAGGCGGTCGAGATATTTGGTCAGCTGCAGGATCTCGGCGGCTTGGCGCACGCGGCGGTCGATCTCGGCCTTGTTCTCTTTGCCGATCTTCATCGAGAACGCCATGTTGTCGTAGACGGTCATGTGCGGGTAGAGCGCGTAGGACTGGAACACCATGGCGATGCCGCGCTTCGACGGCGGCACGTCGTTCACCACTTCGCCGGCTATTCTAAGCTCGCCGGAGGTGATTTCCTCGAGCCCGGCGATCGATCTCAGCAATGTCGACTTGCCGCAGCCCGACGGGCCGACGAAGACGATGAACTCGCCCGACTTAATATCGAGGTCGATGCCGTGGAGAATGTTCAGATTGCCGTAGGATTTCTTCACTTGTCTTAGCGTGACATCGGCCATTGGTTTCCTCCAGTGATTGGAAATTCAGTCGAGACGCCCGAACCAGGCGCCGTAGTCGCCAAGCTCGATGGAACCGCTGTTCGCCTGCCCCGAAAATCCGTGCCCGGGCAGAGGTTGGAGCGATCGGCCGCCAAGGTCAACCTTAGCCGGCCCGGCTCCCAGATTGAAGACGCAGACGATCTGCTCGTTGCCTGCGCGGCGCGTGAAGGCGACGGTATCTCCCTCACTTTCGATGAAGGTGATGTCGCCCTTGGCGAGCGCCGGATGGGCACGCCGGAAGCTGAGAAAGCGCCGGTAGTGCTCGAGCAGCGAAGCCTCGTCGCCCTGCTGGACATTGACCGCTTGCGCCAGATGCTTGGCCGGCACCGGCAGCCAGGGCTTTGCTGGGGAGAAGCCGCCATTCTTGGCGCCGCCATCCCACACCATCGGTGTGCGGCAGCCGTCGCGGCCCTTGAATTCCGGCCAGAAGCGGATGCCGTAGGGATCCTGCAAATCCTCGAACCGCAGCTCTGCTTCACCGAGCCCAAGCTCCTCGCCCTGATAGATGCAGACCGAACCGCGCAGGGACATCAGCAGCGCCGAGATGACCTTGAGGTAGGCGATCGGGTCGGCCTCATTGGCCGCCCAGCGCGAGGCCGGGCGCATCACATCATGGTTGGAAAAGGCCCAGCACGACCAGCCGTCGCTGGCGACCTTGCTGAAGGATTCCAGCACCGAGCGGACCTTGCCCGCGCTGATCTTTTCCGGCGCCAGAAAATCGAAGGAGTAGCACATGTGCACGCGCTTGCCGCCGGCGGTGTAGGCGGCAACCACTTCAAGCCCGCGCTGCGAATCGCCGACCTCGCCGACCGCTGCGGTTGCCGGATATTCATCGAGCAGGGCGCGGAACCGTTCGAGGAAGCCGAGGTTCTCGGGCCGGCTCTTGTCGTAGAGATGGTCCTGGTAGTTGTAGGGGTTGACCGCCGGCGCGGTCTGGTCGTTGCGCTCTTCCGGCGGCAGCGGCGGATTGTTTTCCAGACCCTGGCTGTGGAAGTAGAAATTGATGGTATCGAGCCGGAAACCATCGACGCCGCGTTCCAGCCAGAAGCGGGTGACGTCGAGCAATGCGTCCTGGACTTCGCGGTTGTGAAAGTTGAGGTCGGGCTGTTCGGCCAGGAAATTGTGCATGTAATATTGCTGGCGGCTGGTGTCCCATTGCCACGCCGAGCCACCGAAGATCGACAGCCAGTTGTTGGGCGGCGTGCCGTCCGGCCTGGCGTCTGCCCAGACATACCAGTCGGCCTTCGGGTTGGTGCGGCTCGACCGGCTTTCCTTGAACCAGGGATGATTGTCCGCCGTATGCGACAGCACCTCGTCGATCATCACCTTCAAGCCCAGCCTGTGTGCCTCGGCGGTCAGCGCGTCGAAGTCGGCCAGCGTGCCGAACATCGGATCGACGTCGCAGTAATCTGACACGTCGTAGCCGAAATCCTTCATCGGCGACTTGAAGAACGGTGAAATCCAGATGGCGTCCGCCCCTAGCGCCGCGATGTAGGGAAGCCGCCCGATGATGCCCTTGAGGTCGCCGATGCCGTCGCCGTTCGAGTCCTGGTAGCTGCGCGGATAGATCTGGTAGATCACCGCACCTCGCCACCAGTCGCGATCGATGGCGAGATCCGGCTTCGAGCTGGCCTTCAAAGCAGATTGCATCGTCTCAGCCTCCTTTCACCGAGCCGGCAAGCAGCCCGCGGACAAAATAGCGTTGCAGCGAGAAGAAGACGATCAGCGGCACGATGATGGTCACGAAAGCCGATGTCGTCAGAATCTCCCAGTCGCCGCCGCGTGAGCCCAACAGCGCGTTGAGCTTGGCGGTCAGCACGATCTGGTCTGCCTCTGTACCGAGGAAAACCATCGCCACCAGCAGATCGTTCCATACCCACAGGAATTGGAAGATGGCAAACGAAGCCAGCACCGGGAACGACAACGGCAAGACGATCTTGACGAAGATCTCGAAATCGCTGGCGCCGTCGATGCGCGCCGATTCCATGATCTCGCGCGGCAGACCGGCAATATAGCTGCGCAGCAGGTAGATGGCGAAGGGCAGGCCGAAGCCGGTATGCGCCAGCCAGATGCCGAGATAGGTTTTCGACGGCATGCCGAAGAAAGCGCCGACGCCGTTGTAGAGTTTCAAAAGCGGGATCAGCGACATCTGCAATGGCACCACCAGCAGGCCGATGATAACCGCGATCAGCAGCGCCCGGCCGGGAAACCGCATCCAGGCCAGCGCATAAGCGGCAAAGGCGGCGATCAGGATCGGAATGACGGTAGCCGGAATGGTGACGGTCAGAGAATTCATGAATGACCGTCCGATGCCTTCGGAGAACAGCACGGTTCTGTAGTTGTCGGTGGTGAATTTCGGCGGCGCCGACGAAGCATAATAGACACGCTGGCCGCGATCGCTTTCGAACGCTTTCGGGGACTGCATGATGAAGCTGCCGTCGGCATTGAGCTGCAAGGTCACGCCGTCGCCGAGATCGGCTGTCGTGCCGGAGGTATACTGCGTCGGTGCCGCCGATTTGACTCCGAAGGCGCTGATGTCGCGCTTGGCGCCGTCCCCGAAGATATTGCCTTCGAGGACGAACTTGCCGTCCTTCTCGACTTGCGCCGAGGCGGGCGGCAGCCGGCCGGCTTCCGTCTGGGTGGAACTGGCGAACGAGTTCCACCAGCCCGAGGCGATGATCTGGTTCTTGTCGCGCAGCGACGAGACCAGGATGCCGAGTGTCGGTATGGTCCAGATCGCGACGAAGATGAGCACGGCGATGTGGACGCCAAAGCGGCTGGCGAAGGAATTTCCGGTCGCGACGGCCATCTCAATGTCCTCCCGTCTCTTTGTTCGCCTGGCGGATGTTCCAGACCATGATCGGAATGACCGCGATCATGATGATGATGGCAATGGTGGCGCCGCGGCCGAAATCGCCGCCGCCGCGGAACATCCAGTCGAACATCAGATTGGCCAGCACCTGGCTGTTCCACTGGCCGTTGGTCATGGTCAGCACGATGTCGAACACTTTGAGCACCAGAATGGTGATCGTGGTCCAGACCACGGCGATGGTGCCCCAGATCTGCGGCACCATGATCTTCCAGAAGATCTGGAACGGATTGGCGCCGTCGATGACGGCGGCTTCCAGCGTTTCCTCGGGGATGCCGCGCAGGGCGGAAGACAGGATGACCATGGCAAAGCCGGTCTGGATCCAGATCAGGATGATCATCAGGAAGAAATTGTTCCAGAACGGCAGCGATATCCAGACCTGCGGCTGGCCGCCGAAATGCTGAATGATGGCGTTGAGGATGCCGATCTGCGTCTGGCCTTCGCCGCGATATTCGTAGATGAATTTCCAGATCACGCTGGCGCCGACGAAGGAGATCGCCAGCGGCAGGAAGATCAGGCTCTTGGCGATCGTGCCCCACCAGATCTTGTCCGTAAGCACGGCGATGATCAGCCCAAGGAAGGTGCAGGCGGCCGGCACCACCGCCAGCCAGATGATGTTGTTGAGGATCGAGTTGCGGAACTCGCGATCGCCGAACGCCCATTCATAGTTCGCCAGGCCGACGAAATTGATGCCGCTGCGATCGAGGAACGACAGCCGCAGCGTCTCGACCACCGGATAGATCAGGTAAATGGTGAGGATGATCATCGCCGGACCGACGAACAGCCATGGCCGGACCAGCCCTTGCCGGCGCAGATTGTCGATGGCCGCGGCACCGGCGACGCCGCGTGACGGGAATATCAGGTCGACCAGTTTGTTGGCGCCCCAGAAATAGGCGACGCAACCGCCGACCCCGATGATGATGACTGTTATGGCCGAGAAAATCTGAGCCGCCATGGGTCCCTCTCCCCCTGCGCATGATCCGACAAGGAATGACCTTGGTGACGGGGACCAGGCGCCGATTCAGTTGTTTGGAGCGCGTCATCGGCGGCTTGCGCACATTGCCGATCGCGCTTCATGTCAATGCGCTCATGACGAAAGGCTGCGGCACGGGCCGCCGTCGGATCCGGGCCAGTAGGGCCCGGATCCAGTGCGAGAATGGTTGGTCGCTTACGTGCCGGCCGCTACTTGATCGCGTCCCAGCTCTTCTGGATGTCGGTGGCGACGTCCTGCGCCGACTTGCCGCCGACCAGGTCGATCATGCCGGTCCAGAAGGCGCCGGCGCCGATCTTGCCCGGCATCAGGTCGGAACCGTCGAAGCGGAAAGTCGAGGCATTGGCGAGGATTTCGCCCTGCTTCTTCAGCGCGTCGCTGGCATAGGCATCCTTGTTGACCGACTTGAGCGGCGTCACGAAACCGCCTTCGGCCATCCAGATCTCATGAGCGAGCGGCATCTTCAGGAATTCGATGAACGCGCGCGCGCTCTTGCTGTCCTTGGTGATCATCGCCAGCGTACCGGCGCCGAGCACGGGCGTGCCCAGTTCAGGCTTGGAGGCATAGGGCGGGAAGTAGAAGAAGTCCGCGTCCTGGCCGACCTTGGTGCCTTCCGGGAAGAAGGTCGGGATGAACGATGCCTGGTGGTGCAGGTAGCATTTCGGCGGCACCGAAAAGAGGCCCTTCGGGCTGTCGCGGAAATCGGTCGCCGCAACCGCCTTGGCGCCGCCGTCGACCATCTTGTCGTCGGTCGCGATCTTGCCGAAAATGTCGATGGCGTTGACCACCGCGGGGTCGTTGAACGGGATCTCGTTCTTCACCCATTTGTCGTAGACCTCCGGAGGCTGGGTGCGCAGCATCAGGTCTTCGACCCAGTCGGTCGCCGGCCAGCCGGTGGCGCCGCCGGAGCCGAGGCCGATGCACCACGGCTTGCCGCCATCGGCGATGATCTTCTTTTCGAGATCGGCGAGTTCTTCCTGCGTCTTCGGCACCTTGTAGCCGGCTTCCTCGAAATTATCCGGCGAATACCAGACCAGCGACTTCACATCGGCCTTGTAAGGGAAGGCGAAGAAGCCCGGCTTGCCGTCCTTGTCCTTGAAGGTGCCGAGATCGACCCATGACTGGCCGGCACCGTAATTGTCCTTGACCCATTTGGCGGTGTCGTCACCGAGCGGCGTCAAAAGGCCCTTCGACGCCAGGTCCTGAATGAGGCCCGGCTGCGGCAGCACGGCGATGTTCGGCGGGCTGCCGGCCTGCGTGTCGATGACGATCTGTTGCTCGTAATTCTCTGAGGAGGAGTATTTGATCTCGACGCCGGTGGCTTCCGAGAAATAGTCGAGAACGCCGCGCACCAGGCCTTCGTCCTCGCCGCGCCACGGTCCGAAGATCGACAGCGTCTCACCCTTGAGGTCGACTTTCTTGAGCTCTTCGTAGTTCGCCCAGTTGAAGCGCTTGTCTTCGCCGGGCTTGAACTTCAGTTCGGCCTGCGCGGGCGCGTTCAGGGCGAACGTGGCAAACGCAGCACCCAGCAAAAGCATTTTCTTCATCGGTATTCCTCCCAGTGGGTCTCACACACCGGACGGAACCTCCATTCCGCCCGCCGACGCCGCAGGACTGTGACTCAGTCGGAAAGGAACCGCAACCTTTCGAAGAGTCTTCCAAAGCGCTTTGGCATTTTCGATCACGCCATCGAATTGCCAGGAAGTCAAGAGGCCGGCGGATTAATCGATTTAGGTTCGCGCATTTGCACCCTAAAAGTGCGCTGCAACATACTATTATGGCGATGCAGCAGCAGTTTTTGTTTCAAACACGCCCGAACCGCGTCTATGGTTCGGCTTGGTATGGCTCGGCCCCGCTGGCACTTGGGTCGATTCAATTTAAAAGCGCTTTGAGGGAATGGAGACCTTTCGTGAACCTCAAGCAGCTCGCCCATATGCTGGCACTTTCGCAAACGACGGTAAGCCGTGCGCTGAACGGCTATCCCGAGGTCAACGAGGAGACGCGCAGGCGTGTCATGGATGCCGCCAAGCGCCATGGCTATCGTCCCAATCCGAGCGCGCGCCGGCTGGCGACCGGTAAGACCGGCATGATCGGCTATGTCCTGCCGACCGGTGCGTCCGTCGACATCGATCCGCATTTCGTCGAGTTCCTGTCCGGCCTTGGTGACTACGCCCGCTCGCACGAGCTCGACCTTGTGCTGTCGCCGGCCGACGCCGACGACCAGGAGACGACCTACCGGCGCATCGTCGCCAACCGGCAGGTCGACGCTGTCTACATCTCCTCGCCGCGGCCCGTTGACCGGCGCGTGGCGCTTGTCAACACGCTCGGCATTCCCTTCATCGTCCATGGCCGCAGTGAGGGCTTCGACTTCGACTATGCTTTTACCGACATCGACAATGAGGGCGCCTTCCACGAAGCGGCCAGGCTGCTGATCCAGCTCGGTCATCGGCGGCTGGCGCTGATCAACGGTGACGACCGCGAGACCTTCGCTATCCATCGAGAACGCGGCGTGCGCCGGGCGCTCGCCGCGAGCGGACTGACATTGAGCGAACGCCATGTCTGCTCGGTCGATATGACCGAGGAGAACGGCTATCGCGCCACCAGGCGCTTGCTGGAAGAGGACGACGCGCCGACCGCGATCGCCTGCTCCAGCCTGATCATGGCGCTGGGCGTCGTGCGTGCGGTGCGCGACCTCGGCCTGAGCATTCCGGGCGACGTGTCGCTGATCGCCCATGACGATGTCTTCCCCTGGCTGAGGCCGGAGAATTTTTCGGTGCCGCTGTCAACGACGCGTTCATCGATCCGTCTGGCCGGCGCCCGTGTCGCCGAGCGGCTGGCGGCACGGATTTCCGGCCTGGAGGAGGGCGCTCGCGGCGAGGTCTGGCCGGTCGACCTGGTGGTCAGGGGATCGGTCGCCGGCGCGCCGGCGTAGGGAAAGCTCAATCATTTTGGAACGAGCGAGGTCGACTCATTGCAGACCTTGCAAACTTGTCAGGCAAGCGCCCTTTGCTGCAAAAATCGGCTACAAGCTGTCGCTCTAAGCGGGTTTTTCGCTTAACACTACTGGGAACAAAAATGGCAGGACCTCGAATGCTCAAAGAAGAAATCGATGAAGCAAAGCGTGCTGTAAATACGGATACCGTTCAGATTACAATCGGGGAGGTGGGTAACATGTACACTTCCAAGGAATTAAATATTCTTCCGGACTTCCAGCGGTTGTTCCGATGGACAAACGAGAGAAAGTCAAATTTTGTCGAGTCTATACTAATAGGAATTCCAGTCCCTCCGGTATTTGTGTACGAAAATGGAGACGGAACCTGGGAGTTGATCGACGGCCTGCAGCGAATATCCACACTGCTCGAGTTCATGGGCGTGTTGAAGGACGTCGACTCCGGCGAAAATCGTCGGTCTCAACTTCAAAAGACCAAGTATCTACCATCACTTCAAGGTATGGTTTGGGAGCAAAAGGCAGCTGTCGAGGTGCCGCTCGACAAAGCCCTGCAACTGTTTTTCCGCAGGGCGCGGGTGGACTTCCAGATTCTTAAGCACCCCAGCGACCCCAAGACCAAGTTCGATCTCTTCCAGCGCCTCAACCGAGGCGGTGCCTACGCCAACGAGCAGGAGGTGAGGACCTGCTCCATGGTTTTGGCGAACGCCGAGTTCACTCAGGCGATACGTCAATTCGCGCAGCGAGACGACGTTAAGGGCATTTTTCAGATCACGAATGAGCAGAAGGGCACTCAGCGAGATGTGGAATACATCGTTCGGCTAATCGTACACACGTTTGCCGACTACGACCGCAGCTTGGACGTACAAGAATTCCTTGATGCCACAGTTGTCGACATCCTGGCCGGGAAAGACCGTGCAGAAGTGATGCAAACTATCACTTGGACGGTGGAGACTCTTCATAGAGTGCTCGGCAACGGAGCGTTGATCCCACCGCAGGATGCCGGCGAAGGCATCGCAAATCGATTTTCCTTGCGGGCGCTTGAAGCCATTGCTGTGGGGATCGGGCGGAACAAGGCCGCGATCATGGCTCACGTAAACCCAGATCAATTTGTCGCTGAAAGGATCCAGACCTTCTGGCAACAGCCCCAGGTCGCTGACATGAGCGCATCCGGATTACGTGGCACCGTAAGATTGCAACGGACCATTCCGTTTGGGGAGCGGTGGTTCAACCCCGATGCCTAAACTGGATGACTTCTTTGATGAGATCGACACCGCAAGGGTGCGCCGCGCGAAGGAGCTTTCCGAAGTTAAGAGGTCATTTGGCCAACTCACCAGCGGTGACGTTTATGGCGTTGCGTCGAAGGCGGTTGTCGTGCTCGCCTACGCCAATTGGGAGGGCTTCTACAATGAGTGCGTTCGCGCTTACCTGAGATTCTTGGTTGAGAAAGGCGGCAAGGTTCGTGACAAAGACTGGATGCTTTTGGTCAGCGCGTTTCATGCGGATTTCGAAAGCATGCGAGACCGAAACCATTCGTTCGATTCGCGCCAGGCGTTCGTAAAGAAGCTGCAGGCTCGGATCGACTGCGGATTCGATGCGGTTGATGGGAAACTTGTCGAAGCTCGTTCTAACCTGGACTTTGCAAGGCTATCAGAGAACTATGGCCTTCTCAATTTTGATCTATCTACAATGCAAAAGGTCCGAAATCGATTAGACAAGGAACTGGTCGGTTGGCGACATGCGGTCGCTCATGGCGACTCTCCCGACCTGACAACGATGGATGTCGAGGCGCACATCAGTTTCACGTCTTCACTCTTGATACTGATTGCGGACCGATTTCAGTTTGCGATGCTGGCAAGGATTTAGTCGAATTTGAGAACTCGTCGCCGTCGGCCACCGCTTCGGCGGCCCATTGTCAATAAAGGGCGGCACATAGTGCATTTCCGCTCGGCACCCATTTCGGCATTCGCGGCAAGCTACACCGGTTATGGAATGATGAGGTGCATAGACCGCAGGAGCACTCTACTCCTTCGCAGCCCCTGCCGCCTTGATGTCCAGCAGCCCGTAGCCGAAATCATTGTCGCGTCCCTTTGGGCCGAGATCCCTGGCCGTCGCCGCGAGCGCTTTCTCGATGTCGTCGGCCGAACGATCAGGCGCGGCATGGATGAGATTGGCGATGGCGCCACTCACGATCGCCGCCGCAAACGAGGTGCCTGTGACCACGTCCGAACCGCCGCCGCTCGGCGCCACCATCTCGACGCCGGGCGCCGAGATGAAGACATAGGCGCCGCGATTGGCCTGCGGCATCAGCCCATCCTTGGCGTCGGTGGCGGTGACTGCGATGACACCATCGAAGGCCGCCGGATAGCCATAGGGCGCCTTCGGCCCGTTGTTGCCGGCTGCGGCGACCAGCACCATGCCGAGTGCGCGGGCATTGCGGCAGGCGACGCCGAGCAAATCGTTCTTCGGCCCGACGAAGCTCATATTGATGATGCGCACGTCCTGTTCCGCCGCCCAGTCGAGCGCCGACAGGATGACGTCCATGGTCGACTTGCCGCCCTCGAAGGCGCGGGCGTGATAGATTTTTGCGCCCGGCGCCATGCCTTCCAGCACGCCGACGCCGGCGATCAGCCCGTCGATCGACGTGCCGTGATCGCGCTTTTCGATCGGCACGTCGGGCATGGCGTCGAACTGCCCGGCAATGACGCCCGACAGCGCCGGGTTGGTGTCGTCGATGCCGGTGTCGATCACCGCGATGCGAACGTTTTCGCCGCTGGCCTGTTTGGAATCGAGCGCGATATGATCGAACGCATAGTTGACGATGCCGGCGGCCTGCTGCAGCGAATACACATGATTGGGCTCGCGCCGCTGTGTGCGGCCGTCGGCGGCCAGTTGCGCCAGCACGACGCCGACGGGCCGGCCGTCGGGAATGCCGAAGCGCACCAGCGTGGTGCCAAGCAGCCGCGACTGGCGCTGCGAGCGCACCTGCAGGCCGAAGGAGGCGGCGATCTGCTGCACGGCACCGGCATCGCCGTCGACGGTCACCAGCACCTCGTCGGGCACGAAATCGCCGACCACGGCGCGCCGCGGCTGAACGGCGATGAGATCGGTCGGCGAGACGATCGGGCCGCCAGGCGGGGGGCCGGCTTGAGTATCGGCAGGCAGCGTCGCGGGTGCCGGCCGTGGCGTCGGCACAGGGGTCGGAGGCGCCTCCGGGTTGGGAAACAGGTCGACGATCAGCGCCGGCAGGAAGACGGCGCCGGATTGGCCTGCGTCCGATCCGCCCTTTGTGTCATTGCCGTTCTTGGCGCAGTCGGCTCCCGCCGCATTGGTCCCGTCGCGGCAGTCGATTTTGGTCTGGTCTGGATTGGGGTCGTTGGTCTGCGCCGACGCGGGCACGGCGACGATTGTCATCGCCGCCGCAAGCATTGCCGCAAATCGAATGACTGCCTCAGCCGCCATCAACCGGTTTCCTTCCCTCGATCACAGTTTCCGTGAAAGCCTGGGCGGCAACAAGGCCGATTTGCTTGTTGTAGTCGGCAGCGGTCGGGGCCGGAATGCCAAGCCGGAACACGCCGTCGGCGGTCGGTCCGCCGATGATCTTCAGCCCGTTGCTGCCGAGGAAGGCGGATATGTCCGACATGTTGGCATCCGGCTTGAACTTGACCAGGGCGAACGGCATTTTCGCCGGATCGTTTTCCGCGCCGGCAATCTCGAAATCATTGCCTTTGCCGCCTGGTTCGACAAACGACTGCACCATGACCAGGGCCAGCAGAACCGCGGCTGCCGCCCAGGCGACACCGACCGGCACCGCCATGAAGCGGCCCCAGGCCTGCGCCAGCCAGGACGATCCTGCCGGCTTGCGCGCAGGCCCGGCCTCGGCGTCGAGTGCCTTGGCAAAGCGGCTGAGCGCATCGGCCGGCGGCCGGATTGCTTCGTTGGCGGCCGTGGCGCCGGAGAATTCGGCTTCAGCCTCACCAAGGGCGGCAAGTGCGGCCGGATCGCTGGCCAGCCATTCCTCGACCGCTTCCAGATCGGAACCTTCCAGCGAGCCGTTCAGGTAGAACGGCAGCAGCGTTTCCATTTCGTCGCGGCGCGACATCTTTTCAGCGGCGCTCATGGCCACCCCCTGTCGTAACCGGCGGCCTTGAGGGCCTCTCCGAGTTTCTTGCGGGCGTAGAACATCCGGGTCTTGACGGTGGCGACCGGAATGTCGAGCACCTCGCCGATCTCGCTCACCGACTGTCCGTGATAATAGGCAAGATCGATGACGACGCGATGCTCTTCGGGCAAGGTGTCGACGAAGCGCCGCAGGGCGGCGGCCTTGTCTTCCTTCATGGTGACGACTTCCGGCGTGTCGGCGCCGTCGGGCACCGCGGCGGCGGCCTCGTCGTCGAT
Source organism: Mesorhizobium sp. M0140 (assembly GCF_040322475.1). NCBI lineage: Bacteria > Pseudomonadati > Pseudomonadota > Alphaproteobacteria > Hyphomicrobiales > Phyllobacteriaceae > Mesorhizobium > Mesorhizobium sp. M0140. The sequence continues at coordinate 142,463 of NZ_JAMYTM010000009.1, forward strand.
CCAGTCTTCCTTCTTCTTGCGCAGAAAGGACAGCGCCTTGAAACGGGCGATGCCGAGCAGCCATGTCGAGACTTCGGAGCGCCCTTCGAAGCCCGGCGCCTGGCGCCACAGCTCGAGGAAGACTTCGTTGGCGATATCGTCGGCCATCATTTCCGATCCCGTCTGGCGCGTCACGAAGCGGTAGACCCGCGCATGGTGACGCATGAACAGGAGCCGCACGGCGGCACGGTCGCCCTTCGCGACCCGGTCGACGAGAGCGCGATCGGTCTCCGTCGCTGCCGTCATGGCCGGTCGAGCCGCCTGGCTCCTGTCTGCTCTGTCGCTGATCGGTCCAAAAAGGTTCATCCTCCGCCAAGGAATTTTTAGGAGGCTAACCGAAGAGCGGGGCGGTTGCCAGAGCATCCCTTCTCCCCCGTCACTATACGGGGAGAAGGTGCCGGCAGGCGGATGAGGGGCGGCGCCGGCGTTCGCTGTTCATATGCCATGTTGGCGCTGCCCTCATCCTTACCCTCTTCCCGTAAAGGACGGGGAGAGGGGGACGCCAACGGAGCGCTTGTCACCCCAAAAACGGCTTCGCCTTCATCGTCTCCGGTATTGCCACACCCAGCCGGCTCAGCACTGTCGGCGCCAGCTGCAGCTGGTCGAGCAGCGTGTCGGCCTGCGGACCCTTATCTTGTCCAAAATAGTACAGCGCGAAATCCTGCATCTCGTCGTCATGGCCGCCATGATGGCCACGATCGGTCTGGCCGTGATCGGCGGTGACGATCACCTCATAGCCGGCTTCGATCCAGCGCGGCAGGAAGGCCGCCAGCATGCCGTCCATCGCATAGACAGCGTGGTCCATCTCATGGCAGTCGTGGCCGAAGCGGTGCCCCATCGAATCCAGCGTGCAGGTGTGCAGGATGCCGTAGTCGATGCCATGGCGTTTCGTCAGCATCGTCAGTGTCGCGAACAGGTCGACATCGCTCGGCGTCATCTGGTTGCGAAGATTGTAACCGGTCATGGTGTGGAAGCGGCCATGCGTGATCGGCCCGCTTGGCTCGTCGAATTCCATGTCCTCGACCAGGTCGAACGGATAGGCGCGGAAGAACTCCGACCAGTAGGAATGGGTCACCGCCCCCGTCTTGCCGCCTGCCTTGCTGACCTCGGAGAAGATATCGGGCTGCTCGACGCGGAACCGGTTCTCGTTGGAGAGAATCCCGTGCACCTGCGGTGAGACCCCGGTGTGGATCGACGCATAGCAGCAGGCCGAGGTCGACGGCAGCACCGAGCGCATCTTCCAGACGCGCGCCTCGCCCGATTGCACCCAACCTTCGAGATTGCCCATCAGCCGGCGCCAGTTCCGGTAGGGCACGCCATCGAGGATGATCAGCAGAAGCTTGGATTTGAGCGCCATGAGCTGCTCCATGCGGTTGGCGGTTGAAACGGGAACGCCGTGTGCCGTCCCGGGCACACGGCGTTCTTGATAGATGAAATCGGACGATCAGAGTCCGCTCAAGCGTTGAGCCAGCACTCGGCAAGCGCGTAGCCGTCCATCATTTCGCCGATAGGGCTCTTGGCATAGCCGCCGATCTTGTTGGTGGCGGCCGCGTCGATGAACTGGTTGAAGAAGGGCACGATCAGCCCGCCTTCGTCACGCATCATCACTGCCATATCGTGGTAGATCGCCTGGCGCTTGGCCTGGTCGAGCTCGCCGCGCGCGGTAAACAGCATCTTGTCGAATTCCGGCCGCTTGAAGCGCGTGTCGTTCCAGTCGGCGGTCGAGACATAGCCGGTGGAATACATCTGGTCCTGCGTGGCGCGTCCGCCCCAGTAGGAGAGCGAGAAAGGCTGCTTGTTCCAGACCTCAGACCAGTAGCCGTCGCCGGGTTCGCGCTTGATCTCGATCTTGATGCCGGCTTTGGCGCAGGACTGCTGATAGAGCTGTGCGGCATCGACGGCGCCCGGAAAAGCGACGTCCGAGGTGCGCAGCACGATCGAGCCGCTGTGGCCGGATTTCTTGTAGGCTGCCGCTGCCTTTTCCGGGTCGAACTTGCGCTGTTCGATGTCGGCGGAAAACAGCGGATAGGCCTCGTTGATCGGGAAGTCGTTACCCACCGAGCCATAGCCGCGCAGGATCTTTTCCAGCATCTCGTCGCGGTCCATGGCTAGCTTCAGCGCCATGCGCAGGTCGTTGCTGTCGAAAGGTGCGGTGTCGCAGAACATGTTGAACGGATAGTAGCCTTTGCCCGAGACGTTCTCGATGGAAACGCCGGCGATGCGCTTGACCAGATCGACGACCTTGGGTTCGACGCGGTTGATCATGTGCACCTGGCCGCCCTGCAAGGCTGCAAGCCGTGCGGTCGCATCATTGATGACGATGATCTCGACCTGGTCGGCATGGCCGGCCTTGTCGCGCAGCCAGTAATTGGCGAAACGCTCGCCGCCATGGCGCACGCCGGGCTGGTTGACGCTAACTTTATAGGGACCGGCGCTGATGCCGGCGTTCGGATCGTCCTTGCCGCCATTCGGCTGGATGGTGAGATGATAGTCGGCCATCAGATAGGGGAAGTCGGCATCGGCGTCGCCGAGCGTGACGATGACCTCCTTGCCGCTCGCCTTGATCCCCTTGATGTTCTTGAGGATGCCGAGTGCTCCGGACTTGGACTTCTCATCCGCATGTCGCTCGATGGTGGCGGCAACATCCTCCGCGCCGACCGTCTTGCCATTGTGGAACTCGATGCCGTCGCGGATCTTGATTGTCCATGTCTTGGCGTCGGCCGAGGCGCCAATCTCCTCGGCAATCAGGTTGACCAGCTTGTTGTCCGGTGTGAGGCGCACGAGATACTCGCCCCAAAGCTTGCCGAAGCTGAAGGTAACCTGGCTGAGGTTCAACGCCGGATCGAGACTGTTGGTGGATTCACCGCCCTGCAGGCCGGCCTTGATGATACCGCCCTTCACCGCCGTCTGGGCAAATGCCTTGCCGGCCAGCGCCGGCATCAGGGCCGCCGATACGCCGAGCGCGGCGGCGCGCCCGAGAAAGGCGCGACGCGATATCCGGCCTTGACCGGCGAGTTCAGCGAGATAATCGAATTCAGTCTTCATGTCCTACCCCTGTTTAAAAGTCGTGCGAGCGGCGCTTGTCCCGAAGGACGTGTGGCGTTCTAGTGTTGCATCCGGATGACGGTCGCCGGCGCCCCGATGTGGCGGCTTGATCTGACGCGATTTCCAGGGAAGCGCCCTGCATTTCTTCCGGGAGTACTGGTCTCCAGTTTTCCCGGAATTGCTTTAGTTCCCCGCGCTGGCCATGCGCCGTCCCTTGATTGCCTTTTCCAGCCAGCCGATTTCCATCTCTGGAACCGAGGAGAGCAGCAGGTCGGTGTAGGCGTCGAAGGGCGGGCTCAGCACCTTGCTCTTGGGGCCGTAGCGCACCACCTCGCCGCGATACATCACCGCGATCGAATCGGCGATCGACTTCACAGTGGCGAGGTCATGCGTGATGAACAGATAGGCGACGTTCTCTTCCTTCTGCAGCTCGAGCAGCAGCTCGAGAATGCCGTGTGCCACCAGCGGATCGAGTGCCGAGGTGACCTCGTCGCAGATAATCAACTTGGGCTTGGCGGCAAGCGACCGGGCAATGCAGACGCGCTGCTTCTGGCCGCCGGAAAGCTCGGCCGGGTAGCGGTCGGAAAAGCCCTTGCCCATCTCGATCTTGTCGAGCAGTTCGGTAACGCGCCTGTCACGCTCGCGGCCGCGCATGCCGAAATAGAACTCCAGCGGCCGGCCGATGATGGTGGCGACGGTCTGGCGGGGATTCATCGCCACGTCGGCCATCTGATAGATCATCTGCAGCTGGCGCAAATCCTCCTTCGGCCGGTCGGCCAGCCGGTTCGCCAGCGGGCGCCCGTCGAAGGTGACGGTGCCCTGTTCGGGCGGCAGCAGACCGGTGATGGCGCGCGCCAGCGTCGACTTGCCAGAGCCGGACTCGCCGACCACGGCAAGCGTCTGTCCCGGATAGATGTCGACGGAGACGTTTTTCAGCACCTTGATATGGCTGCCGCCATAGGCGGCGGTGATGTTCTTCACCGACAGGAACGGTGCCGTGCCGGGCTTCTGCTCCTGGTGTTCGATCTCATGCACCGAGACAAGCGCGTTGGTGTATTCCTGACGCGGCTCCTTGATGATCTGCCGCGTGCCGCCCCATTCGACCAGCCTTCCATGGCGCAGCACCATGATCTCGTCGGAGACCTGGGCGACGACGGCAAGGTCGTGCGTGATGTAGAGCGCAGCGACATGGGTGTCGCGGATGGCGTCCTTTATCGCCGCCAGCACGTCGATCTGCGTCGTCACATCGAGCGCCGTTGTGGGCTCGTCGAAGACGATCAGGTCCGGCTCGGAGCAGAGCGCCATCGCCGTCATCACACGCTGCAACTGGCCGCCCGAAACCTGGTGCGGAAAACGCTCGCCGATGGTTTCGGGGTTGGGCAGGCTGAGCTTCTTGAACAGCGCAACCGCGCGCTTCTCGGCCTCGGCTCGTGTCGCGGTGCCGTGCAGCAGCGTGGCTTCCACCACCTGGTCCATCAGTCTGTGCGCCGGATTGAAGGCCGCTGCCGCCGACTGCGCGACATAGCAGACTTCGCGGCCGCGTAATTTGCGGAAGCCATCCTTGCCGCCCTTGAGGATGTCGCGGCCGTTCAGGATGACCTCGCCGCCGGTGATGCGTACGCCGCCGCGGCCATAGCCCATCGACGACAGACCGATGGTCGACTTGCCGGCCCCGGATTCGCCGATCAGGCCGAGCACCTTGCCCTTCTCGAGCGTCAGCGAGACATCGTGCACCAGCACGATGTTCTTCGGCGGCTCTCCGGGCGGGAAGACGGTGGCCTCGATGCGCAGATTGCGGATGTCGAGCAACAAGCCAGGTTTCGCTTTGGTGTCGGCCATCACCCGCGTCCTCCCTTGAGGCTTGTCGTCCGGTTGAGCACCCAGTCGGCAACCAGGTTGACGGAAATCGCCAGCAAGGCGATCGCCGCCGCCGGGATGAGTGCGGCCGCGATGCCGAAGACGATGCCGTCCTTGTTTTCCTTGACCATGCCGCCCCAGTCGGCGTCCGGTGGCTGCACGCCAAGGCCGAGGAACGACAGCGTCGACAGGAACAGCACCGCGTAGATGAAGCGCAGACCGAGTTCGGAAACCAGCGGCGACAATGCGTTGGGCAGGATCTCGCGGAAGATGATCCAGCCGCTGCCCTCACCACGCAGTTTCGCCGCCTCGACATAGTCCATGACGTTGATGTCGACGGCGACCGCGCGCGACAGGCGATAGACGCGGGTCGAGTCCAGAATGCCCATCACCAGGATCAGCGTCACCAGATTGGTAGGCAGCACGGACAGCACGACGAGACCCATGATCAGCGTCGGGATAGACATCAAGAGATCGACGAGGCGCGACAGCAGCGTATCGAACCAGCCGCCGAACACCGCCGCCGAGAAGCCGAGGATGGCGCCGAGCGAGAATGACAGCGCGGTGGCCAGCACCGCGATGAACAAAGTGATGCGGGCACCGTAGATCATGCGCGAAAGCAGGTCGCGGCCGAGATTGTCGGTGCCCAGCAAATGGGCAGCCGACATCGGTTCCCAGACATCGCCGACGATTTCGCCATTGCCGTGCGGTGCGATCCACGGTGCGAAGACCGCCGCCAGCACGAACAGCGTCGTCAGGATAATGCCGATCAGCGCGGGGATGGGGATGCGTTTGATATCGAGCATATCCGCCCCCTATTTCGGGTGTCTGAGACGCGGATTGGCGACGATAGCCCCGATGTCCGCAATGATGTTCAGGCTGATGTAGACGGCGGCGAAGATCAGGCCGACCGCCTGCACCACCGGCACGTCGCGTTTGGTGACGTGGTCGACGAGATACTGCCCCATGCCCGGATAGACGAAGATCACCTCGACCACGACGACGCCGACGATCAGATAGGCGAGGTTGAGCATGACGACGTTGACGATCGGCGCGATGGCATTGGGGAAGGCGTGCTTGCGGATGACGTTGAAGGCCGACAGGCCTTTCAGTTCCGCCGTCTCGACATAGGCCGACTGCATGACATTGAGGATCGCCGCGCGTGTCATGCGCATCATGTGGGCGAGCACGACCAGCGTCAGCGCTGCCGCCGGCAGGGCGATCGCCTGCATGCGCTCGCCAAAAGGCATGCCGTCATAGACGGTCGAGATGCCGGGGAAGATTTGCCATTTCACGGCGAAGAAATAGACCAGCACGTAGCCGATGAAGAACTCGGGAAAGGAGGTCGAGGCCAGCGCCAGCCCGGAGATCAGCTTGTCGACCCAGCCATTGCGATAGCGTACCGCGATCAGGCCGAGGATGATCGCCAGCGGCACGGCGACGATCGCTGCCCAGAAGGCGAGGAACAGCGTGTTCCACAGCCGTCCCTTGATCGACGTGGCGATATCCTGCCCGCTCGACATGGCCGTGCCGAGATCGCCGGTCAGCACGCCGCCCAGCCAATGAAAATACCTGAGATAGGCTGGCTGGTTGAGCCCGAGTTGCTCGCGCAGATTGGCGAGCGACTCCGGTGTCGCCGATTGTCCGAGAATGGCTTGCGCGACGTCGCCGGGCAAGATCTGGGTGCCGGCGAAGATCAGGACCGAAACGGCCAACAAGAGGAGAATGCCCAGCGCAACGCGCTGGGCCACCAGTTTCAAGATGGGTGAGGACATATCCGCAAGGCCAAGCTCAGGCTTCGAGCCAGCACTTCGCCAGCGCGTAACCGTTCATCAGCTCCTGATGTGGATCGTCGACCCAGCCGTCGACCTTGGCGCCGGTAGCGTCGATGAACTGGTTGAACATCGGCAAGATCAGGCCACCTTCGTCGCGGACCAGGACAGCCATGTCATGGTACATCTGCTTGCGCTTGGTCTCGTCTAGCTCGGCGCGCGCGGCCAGCACCATTTTGTCGAAGTCCGGGCGCTTGAAACGCGTGTCGTTCCAGTCGGCGGTCGACAGATAAGCGGTGGAGTACATCTGGTCCTGGGTCGAGCGGCCACCCCAGTAGGAAGCGCAGAAGGGCTGCTTGTTCCAGACCTCGTTCCAATAGCCGTCACCGGGCTCACGCTTGAGCTCGATCTTGATGCCGGCCTTGGCAGCGCTCTGCTGGAAGAGCTGGGAAGCGTCGACGGCGCCCGGGAAAGCGACGTCCGAAGTCCGCAGCAGCACGGCGCCGTCATGGCCCGACTTCTTGAAGTGGAACTTGGCCTTGTCGGGATCGTACTTGCGCTGCTCGATATCAGTGAACAGCGGGTAGGAAGCGTTGATCGGGAAATCGTTGCCGATCGAACCGTAGCCACGCAGGATCTTGTCGAGCATTTCTTCGCGGTCGATGGCCAGCTTCAGGGCCATGCGCAGATCGTTGTTGTCGAAGGGGGCGGTGTTGCAATGCGCGATGAAGACATAGTGGCCAGGACCCGCATGGTTGCGGATGGTCACGCCAGGCAGGCGCTTGATCAGGTCGACGATCTTCGGCTCGACGCGGTTGATCATGTTGACCTGGCCGCCTTGCAGGGCGGCGGTGCGCGCCGTCGCATCGTTGATGACGATGATCTCGATCTGGTCGGCATGGCCCATCTTGTCGCCCTGCCAATAATTGGCGAAACGCTCGCCGCCATGGCGCACGCCGGGCTCATTGGTCGTGACCTTGTAAGGACCGGCCGAGATGCCTGCGTCGGCCTTATCCTTGCCGCCATTCGGTTGGACGATCAGGTGATAGTCGCTGAGCAAATAGGGCAGATCGGCATTGGCTTCCTTCAGGGTCAGCACGACTTCCTTGCCGCTGGCCTTGATGGTCTCGATGCCCTTCATGTAGCCGAGCGCGCCGGATTTCGACTTCTCGTCGGAATGGCGCTCAAGTGTGGCGGCCACGTCCTCGGCGGTCACCGTCTTGCCGTTGTGGAATTCGACGCCGTCGCGGATCTTCAGCGTCCATACCTTGGCGTCGTCCGACGAGCCGATCTCCTCGGCGATGCGGTTCTCGAGCTTGCCTTCCGGCGAAAGCTCGACGATCAATTCGCCCCACATCTTGCCGAAGGCGAACGGCACCTGAGTCATGAACAGTGCCGGATCAAGGCTGTTGGTGGACTCGCCGCCGACAAGTCCGGCCTTCAGAGTGCCGCCTTTGACCGGACCTGCCGCGCGTGCCGCGCTTGAAAGCAGCGAGTTGGCGAAGGGCGCGGAGATACCGAGCGCCGCCGCCCGGCCGAGAAAATCACGACGGCTCAGTTTGCCCGACGCGACACGCCGGCTAAGAAATTCCAGTTCGTTCGACATTTTGAGTTCCTCACTCTGTTGGTTCGACTCTGCGGTCGTTTTACTTGTTTCTTGTGAGGAGAATAATGACCGCAAGGGAAAGCGGTAAGCAAGACCGAATGCGACATGCCGTGGCGTAAATCGTACGTCGCAATTGGACCAATGAACTCGGTGCTCAAAGAAGCGCGCGCGGCACCTTCTCCTCGAAATTACGCTCGAAGACGAGCGTTTCGTCCTCATAGGCCTCGATTCTGGCGCTGACGATGAAGTTTTGCGCGTCCGATCGCATTTCGGCTGTCGTTTCGGTGCGTACCGACCATCCGTTTCGCGACAGGGTCTGCGTCCAGTGCGTCTTCCCCGAGGCCGACAGCGGGTCGTCGGGATGGATCGTCCAGGTCTCGCGGGCGATGCTGCCATTGGCGAGGCCATGAGCGAGATCGCGCACCTCGCCGAAATCATCAACGATGGAAAGCGTCACGATTCCCGTCTTTTCGTCACGATCGATATGGCGCTCGGAATTGCTGGCGCGGATCGTCTCCGTTGCCCAGGGAGTGGCACCTTCCGGCTCGGCGAACGCCGCTTCATCGTCTGTCGCCAACGGCCGCAGCGGCAAGCGGAGCGTCGCCGCCGATAAGGTCAGCCGGACCGGCTCCGGCGACGGCCAGATGGCAGGCCAATAGGCGTTCGAAACGGCAACACGCAGGTGGTGGCCGGGCGGAACGCGATAGCCGCATTGATCGAGCACGACGCGTACTGAGATGGTTTCGCCCGGCACCAGGGCTTCCGGGAACTCGTGCGAGTTGCGATGCGTCAGGTTGAGCACGCCGTAGGAAATCAGCTCCGACGCGCCATCGGGATGCACGTCACAGAGTCGGATCGCGATGTTGGCCTGCGGACGGTCGGAGGACAGCCGCAATTCGACTTCCGCGGTGCCGACGATGTCGATGGCCTGACTGAGTTCCGTCTGGTCGAAACACACCGACAGCGCATCGTCGGGGCGCTGATCGCCTGGCAGTTCGGGGCCGAAGGTGAAGGGAAAATACTCGCCGCCAGCCAAGCCGCAGCTTTGCGGCGAGGCAACGATGGCGGGTTTTTCCGTTGCGGGGATCAGATCGACCGCCTGCGTCTTGATGGTTGGCGAGGGCCATTGCTGCTCGGCAATCCAGCGGCCGGGACGCTCGGGGTGCCAGCGCGCCGGACGCACGCTGTCCATGACATAGGCGCGGTAGGCCGGGTCGGACTCGACACCGGTTTCGACACTCTTGAGCCAGCGGTCCCACCAGCGCAAGGCCTCTTGCAGGAAGCCGATGGCGGGTTTTGGTCCTGCGTAATGCGGGTATTTATGGATCCATGGCCCGATAATGCCCTTGACCGGGGCTTCGATGTTGCTGGCCAGATGCGAGACGGTGTTGCGGTAGCCGTCATGCCAGCCGCCGATCGACAGAACCGCGGCTTTGACGGCGGAAAAATCCTCACAGATCGAGCCGCGCTTCCAGTAGGCATCACGGTGCTGGTGCTTCAGCCACAGCGGCGCCAGGAAGGATTGGTTCTCCAGCCGGGTCAGCCACAGATCGCGCCATCTGTTGTCGCCGGCCAGCAGCGGGTCCGGCGGCCGCGATGAGTAGGACAGCATGGTCGAGGCCCAGCCGAAGTTCTCGATCAGCAGGCAGCCGCCCTTGTAGTGAATGTCGTCGGCGTAGCGGTCGACGGTCGAGCACAAGCTGATCACCGCTTTGAGCGCCGGCGGCTGCTTGGCCGCCACCTGCAGGCAGTTGAAGCCGCCCCAGGAAATGCCCATCATGCCGACATTGCCGTTGCACCAGGGCTGGCTTGCCGCCCAGGCGATGATGTCGCAGGCGTCCTGCAATTCCTGCTCGGAATATTCGTCGTCCATCAGCCCTTCGGAATCGCCATTGCCGCGCATATCGACCCGGATCGAGGCGTAGCCGTGGCCGGCGAAATAGGGATGCGTCAGCTGATCGCGAAAGATGGTGCCGTCGCGCTTGCGGTAGGGCAGATGCTCCAGGATCGCCGGCACTGGATCGTCGCCGGCATCCTCCGGCATCCAGACCCGCGCCGACAGCCGGCAGCCATCCGGCATGACGATGCCCATATCCGGGAACTCGACGACCTTGCGGGGAAATTCGGTGACTGTTTTCATGGCCCGCATAACGCCCCGCGGCGCGACGACTTTCAATCACCATTCGCGACTGGAGCAGCGAAAAATGCGACCTGTGCCGCTACCGCAATTCATCCAGCAGTTCGGGATGTTTTTCCAGCAGCGTCATCAATTGAATGGTCGGGCCACTCGGCTCGATCAGGCCCCTTTCATACTTGTCGAAAGCATTCTCGCCGACCTTGAACAGGGATCCTGCCTCGCGCTGCGACAGATTGAGCTTTGTGCGCATGCGGCGGATGGTTGCCGGGGCCGGCACGCCATCGATCCTCTCCTTGAGGGCGCGTAGTGCGGCATCGACGGCAGCCATGTCGCCTCCGATATGCACACCCTCGTCACCGGATGCTGGATAGTAACCCGGAAGGTCGACAATTATGCTCTCGCCCTTGTACGCCACTGTGAATGGACGCACGTCACGCGTGAGCGTTTCCCCGGTTTCGGGGGAAATCATGGTCCGATTTTCTTCTCTTGTCGCCATGGTCATTTCTCCTTGAACGACATGACCGTGAACTCGGTCACGACATCCGCTTGGAATTTCACGTAGAGGATCAGGTCGCGCACGGGCACGTGATAGGCATCCTGCCAGACCCGGTGATCCGCAAAGGTCGTCATGGATTTCACGAACATTTTCCTCGTCATGCCGCCGATTACCTCGACGACGCCGGCACGGTCGAAGCCAAGGCCTGTGGCATCCCGCAGAGCGGACGTCGTGATCGCCAGCGTATCGACAGACCCGAACGTCGTCTTGATGGCATCAAGATCGTAGGTGGGCCTTCGTTTCTCCATGACGCAATATGCCACCATAAAGGTGGCAATTCAAGGGTGCCCCCCGGTAGGCCGAGAGCCCTAATTCAGCGGGATGTCGTTATCGTCCTTGTTCGCCTGATAGACGCCGGACAGATCATCGTAGCGCGCCGAAATCGCGCCGATGCGTATTTCCAGCCGTTGCCGCTCTACCTCGGGCAACGCTCGCACCAGCCTGCGGATAGAAAAGCTCTTCCAGTAGGCATTCTCGGCATTGTAGCCGCCGGGGTCGAGGGTGAAGACCTCTTTCAGGATCTTCAGATCGTGCGGGATGGCAAAACTGTCGCGCGAATCCTCGTGGCTGAACAGATAGTAGAAATTGTCGAAGCCAGTCCAGGTGATCGCCGACAGGCAGAGCGAGCAGGGCTCATGCGTGGCGAGGAAAATGGCGTCTCTTGTATCGACGCGCTCCGCCTTCGGCATTTCGTAGAAACGTTTCAGGCAGTGCACCTCGCCATGCCAGAGCGGGTTTTCCCTCTCGTTGTTGGTCTCGGCCAGCACCAGCGAACGGTCGTCCTTGCGCAGGATCGCCGCGCCGAACAGCTTGTTGCCATGGACAACACCGTCGGCCGTCTTCGGCACGATGTCGTGTTCGATCACGTCGAGCAGGCGGTCGATCAAAGAAATGTCGGTCATTTCAGGCTCTCCTGCTGCATGTCGCCCAAAAGTGCCCCGGTTTTGGGGTAACGACATGCACAAAAAATTAAGGGAGATGGATCTCGTAAGCATGCGAGAAATGGAATTCTTCGAGATTGGAGCCGTCGCCGCCCCGGTCGACGATCAGGAAGTCCTGAGGCTCGCCGAGCGGCGTCAGCACGCCATGCCAGAGATTGCGGGAATAGTTGATACCTTGTCCGGGTGCGGTGGTGAAGGCATGCGGCTCGCCCGGCCCCTCATCGCCATCATGGCAGACGACGACCAGGAATGGGCGCGGCGACAGCGGGATGAAGGCCTGGCTGCCGAAGGGGTGGCGCTCGACCATGCTCAGCTTCAGCGGCAGTTCGTAAGGCGTGCCGCGCACCATCGAGATCAGCACGCGGGCATTCGGTCCGATCGCCTCGGCGGTCGCCAGATCGTGATAGCGTTCCGCGCGGCCGCCATTGATCGGGTAGTGGTTGTCGCCGCCCATATCGATGACGTCGCCGAACGGAGCAAAGCTCTCGCGGGTCAGTGGCCGCGCAATGATCCGCGTCACGGCGTCCGCCCGGGGACACCGGCGCCGCCGAGCTTGGCGTGCCGGTTCACGTCCTTGTAGAGCAGATAGCGGAATTTTCCCGGGCCGCCCGCGTAGCAGGCCTGCGGACAGAAGGCGCGCAGCCACATATAGTCGCCGGCCTCGACCTCGACCCAGTCCTGGTTGAGGCGATAGACCGCTTTGCCCTCCAGCACATAGAGCCCATGCTCCATGACATGGGTCTCGGCGAAGGGAATGACCGCGCCGGGTTCCAGCGTGACAATGGTCATGTGCATGTCGTGGCGCAAATCGGCCGGATCGACGAACCGCGTCGTCGCCCAGCGGCCTTCGGTGCCGGGCATAGGGGTTGGCGCGATCTCCTGCTCGTTGGTGAAGAAGGCTTCCGGCACATCGAGACCGTCAACCACCTCGTAAGCCTTGCGAATCCAGTGGAAGCGCACGTCGGCCTTGCTTTCGTTGCGAACCGTCCAGCCGCTGGCCGGCGGCAGGAAGGCAAAGCCGCCGGGCCGCAAGACATGCTTCTTGCCGGCAAGCAGAACCGTCAACTCGCCCTCGACCACGAACAGGGCGCCCTCGGCGCCGGCATCGGGTTCCGGCCGCTCGCTGCCGCCGCTCGGCGCGACCTCGACAATGTATTGCGAGAACGTCTCGGCAAAACCGGATAGCGGTCGCGACAAGATCCAGGCGCGGGTCTTGTCCCAGAACGGCAACGCACTGGTCACGATGTCCTGCATCACACCCCGGGGAATGACGGCATAGGCCTCGGTGAAGACGGCGCGGCCGGTCAGAAGCTCGCTCTGGCCGGGGTGGCCGCCATGTGGTGCGTAATAGGTTCGCTCGGGCATCCTGATCGTATCCATGGGTTCAAACCTATTGCGGAAGCATGTCTTTGAGGCGGAGCAGCGCGATGCGCTCGACCTGTTTGCAGGCGGTTTCGAATTCGACGCCGCGGCTGTTGCCGATGCGCGCCTCGAATTCCGCCAGAATCTCTTGCCTCGTCTTGCCCTTCACCGCGATGATGAAGGGGAAACCGAAAGTGGTGACGTAGGCGGCGTTGAGCTTGGAAAACAGTTCGCGCTCCTTGTCGGTCAGCGCGTCGAGGCCGGCCGAAGCCTGTTCCCTGGTCGATTCCGCCGTCAGCCGTTTGGCCTTGGCAAGTTTGCCGGCAAGGTCGGGATGAGCGTTGAGCACGGAAAGCCGCTCGGTTTCGCTGGCGGACCGGAAGACACGGCAAAGCGCATTGTGCAGGCCGCCTGAAGTGTCATGCGCCGGGCCCAGTTCCAGTTCGTAGGCGCGTTCGGCGATCCAGGGCGAATGCTCGAACACGCCGCCGAAAGTGTGGACGAAGGTCTCGAATTCCATCTTCGAGGGGCGGAGTGCCGCCGGTTGATAAGGATTGACCTCTTGCCAGTGGCGGGCGATGTCGATGCGCCGCGCCAGCCAGACCCTGTCGTGCGACTTCACATAGTCGACGAAGCGCTTCAGCGCCGCCACCCGGCCCGGCCGCCCGACGAGGCGGCAGTGCAGGCCGATGTTCATCATGCGTGGCCGGCCTGCCTTGCCCTCGGCATAGAGCGTGTCGAAGCTGTCCTTCAAATAGGCAAAGAACTGGTCGCCGGAGTTGAAGCCCTGCGGCGTTGCGAACCGCATGTCGTTGGCGTCGAGCGTATAGGGAATGATGAGCTGCGCGCCGCCATCATGCTCGAACCAGTAGGGCAGCTCGTCGTCATAGGTGTCCGACACATAGTCGAAACCGCCTTCTTCCGCCACAATCCGCACTGTGTTGATCGATGTGCGACCCGTATACCAGCCGGTCGGGCGCGCGCCGGTCACTTCGTAGTGCAGCTTGATCGCCGCCTCGAGGTCGCGGCGCTCATCCTCGGCGCTGTGGTCGCGGTAGTCGATCCATCTCAACCCGTGCGAGGCGATCTCCCAGCCGGCTTCCTGCATGGCCGTGACTTGATCCGGCGAACGGGCGAGCGCGGTGGCGACGCCATAGCAGGTGATCGGCACCTCGGCCTCGCTGAACAGCCGCAGCAACCGCCAGAAACCGGCGCGGGCACCGTATTCGTAGATGGATTCCATGTTCCAGTGGCGCTGGCCCACCCAGGGTGCCGCGCCGACGATTTCCGACAGGAAGGCTTCGGACGCCTTGTCGCCATGCAGCACGCAGTTCTCGCCGCCTTCCTCGTAGTTGACGACGAACTGCACGGCGACATGCGCGCCGCCAGGCCATTTCGGGTCCGGCGGATTGACTCCGTAGCCGCGCATGTCTCTGCTGTAACGCATCGTCCCTCCCGCCGGGCATGGCCCGAAGTATGATCAGAATATCGAAAGGGTGCTTCTCGCATTCCCCCGAAAATTTTTGAAAGTGTTTTTGTCGCACTCCGCTCGACCGGGACTTATGCATCGCCTTTAATTGGCGCACAATTCACTGTTGATACTTGATCGTACCGGGCCAATTCGCTCGTACCGGAAATGGGAGGCGGCCAATGGCAGAAACGTCGAATGCCGATGGCGGGCGTCTGACGACCCATGTCCTCGACACGGCGACAGGCAAGCCGGCGGCGGGATTGTCGATCGCGCTTTATCACCTCGAGGGCAAGGCGCGGACACATTTGAAGACCGTTGTCACCAATGCCGACGGCCGTTGTGACAAGCCGCTGCTCGCCGGCGCGGAGTTCCGCCCCGGAGAATACGAACTGGTCTTCGCCGCAGGCGACTATTTGCGCCAGCAGGGGTCGAGCCTGCCGAACCCCGCCTTTCTCGATGTGATACCGATCCGCTTCGGCATGGCCGAACCGCTGCACTACCATGTGCCGCTGCTCGTCTCGCCCTATGGCTATTCGACCTACAGGGGGAGCTGAGGCATGGCCAAAATTAGCATCCGCAATGAAATCCGCTTCATCCTCAACGGCAGGGACGTCGCGCTTTCGTCGGTGGCACCCGACGCGACCCTGCTCGACTGGCTGCGGCTCGACCGGTCGCTGCGCGGCACCAAGGAAGGCTGCGCCGAGGGCGATTGCGGCGCCTGCACCGTGTTGGTCGGCAAGCTCTCGGCCGGCGGGCTGGTCTATGAAAGCGTCAATGCCTGCATCCGTTTCCTCGGCTCGTTGGACGCCACCCATGTCGTGACCGTCGAGCATCTGCGCGGCGTATCAGGCCAACTGCATCCGGTGCAGCAGGCGATGGTCGATTTCCACGGCTCGCAATGCGGCTTCTGCACACCGGGCTTCGTCATGTCGCTCTATGGCCTGTGGATGAAGTCGTCGAATCCGTCGAACGCGGATATCGAAAAGGCCTTGCAAGGCAATCTCTGCCGCTGCACCGGCTACGAGGCGATCATGCGCGCTGCGCATGCCATCTCCAGCTACGGCAAGGCGGTAAAGGATCCGCTGGCCACGGAGCGCAAGGCGATCACCGCGAGGCTCGAGGCCATGCATGACGGCGCCCGGATTGAGATCGGTTCGGCCAAGACGCGGCTGGTCGTGCCGGCCGATGTCGATGATTTCGCCGCCGTGCTGGACAAGGAACCCGGCGCCACCATCGTTGCCGGCTCGACCGATGTCGGCCTCTGGGTGACCAAGCACATGCGCGATATTTCGCCGGCCATTTTCATCGGCAATCTCGACGGACTTTGCACCATCTCGGAAGACAACGGCATCATTTCGATCGGCGCGGGCGTCACCTACACTGATGCCTTCGCGATATTGGCGAAGCGTATCCCGGCGCTGGGGCCGTTGTTCGATCGCATCGGCGGCGAACAGGTGCGCAACATGGGGACGATCGGCGGCAATATCGCCAACGGCTCGCCGATCGGCGACACGCCGCCGCCCTTGATCGCTCTTGGCGCAAGTCTCACCCTGCGCAAGGGCAAGAAGCGGCGCTCGATTCCACTGGAAACCTTCTTCATTGCCTATGGCAAACAGGACCGGCAGCCGGGCGAATTCGTCGAGGCCGTGCACGTTCCGGTTCCGGTCAAGGGCACGAAATTCGCCGTCCACAAAATCACCAAGCGCCGCGATGAGGACATCACCGCGGCCCTCGGCGCCTTCTTCCTGACGCTGGCCAGCGATGGCACGGTCGCGGAGGTGCGCATTGCCTATGGCGGCATGGCGGCGACGCCGAAGCGGGCGTCTTCTGTCGAAAAAGCGCTGCTCGGCAAGCCATGGACGGAGACCACGGTTGACGCGGCGATGGTCGAATATGCCAGGGATTTCACCCCGCTCACCGACATGCGGGCCTCGGCCGAGTATCGTGCGCTCGCGGCGCGCAATCTCTTGCTGCGCTTCTTCGCCGAGACCAGCGGTACCAGGGAGCCGATCCAGGTTTCGAGGCACGAGGCGGCATGATGAACAAGCACGCTCCCCCCAATCTGAAGGCTGAAAAGATCGCCGGCGGCGTTGCCACCGATCAACGCCATGACTCCGCCCACAAGCATGTCAGCGGCACGGCCGTCTATATCGACGACATGCCGGAACCGGCCGGCACGCTGCATGGCTGCCTCGGGCTTTCTGCCGCCACGCATGCCACGATTACCAGCATGGATCTCTCGGCGGTGCGTACAGCGCCCGGTGTTGTCGACGTGCTGACGGCCAAGGATGTGCCGGGCGAGAACGACATTTCGCCGACAGGCCGCCACGACGAGCCGGTGCTGGCCGACGGCAAGGTGCAATTCTATGGCCAGCCAATCTTTTGCGTCATTGCGCAGACGCGCGAGCAGGCGCGTCGCGCCACCAGATTGGCCAAGGTCGAATACAAGGAATTGCCCTTCGTCACCGACATTGGCGCGCTCGATCCGAAGAAGGACAAGGTCGTCACGCCGCCACTGACGCTGAAGCGCGGCGATGCCGCTACAGCGATCCGTCAGGCGCCGCGCCGGCTAAAGGGAAAAATGCGCATCGGCGGCCAGGAACACTTCTATCTCGAAGGCCATATCGCCATGGCCATTCCGGGCGAGGATCAGGACGTCACCATCTATTCCTCGACCCAGCATCCGAGCGAAGTCCAGCACATGGTGAGCCATGCACTCGGCGTGCCGAGCAATGCCATCACGGTGGAGATCCGCCGGATGGGCGGCGGCTTCGGCGGCAAGGAGACGCAAGGCAACCAGTTTGCCGCATTGGCGGCGATCGCCGCGAAGAAACACCATCGCGCCGTGAAGATCCGGCCCGACCGCGACGACGACATGATCGCCACCGGCAAGCGTCACGATTTCCTCGTCGACTACGAAGTCGGCTTCGATGACGAGGGCAACATCCTCGGCGTCGATTTCATGTTCGCGGCGCGCTGCGGTTTTTCGTCGGACCTTTCCGGCCCGGTGACCGATCGCGCACTGTTCCACTGCGACAACACCTATTTCTGGCCGGCGGTGCATGCGCAATCGGCGCCGCTCTACACCAACACCGTGTCGAACACCGCCTTTCGTGGTTTCGGCGGCCCGCAAGGCATGGTCGGCGCCGAGCGCGTCATCGACGAGGTGGCCTTCGCCGTCGGCAAGGATCCACTCGAAATCCGCAAGAAGAATTTTTATGGTACGTCAGACCGCAACATCACGCCCTACCACCAGACGGTCGAGGATAACATCATCCAGCGCATCGTCGCCGAGCTCGAGCAAAGCGCCAGCTATGCGCGGCGCCGGCGTGAGATATCGGCCTTCAACGCCAACAGCCGTTTCATCAAGCGCGGCCTGGCGCTGACGCCGGTCAAGTTCGGCATCTCGTTCACCGCCACGCATTATAACCAGGCCGGCGCGCTGGTGCATGTCTATACCGACGGTTCGGTGCATCTGAACCATGGCGGCACCGAGATGGGGCAGGGCCTCTACGTCAAGGTTGCGCAAGTGGTGGCGGAAGAGTTCCAGATCGACCTCGACCAGGTCAAGATCACCGCGACCACGACCGGCAAGGTGCCGAACACTTCGGCCACGGCAGCGTCGTCCGGCTCCGATCTCAACGGCATGGCGGCGCAAAATGGCGCTCGCCAGATCAAGGACCGGCTGATCGATTTCGCCGCTGAAAAATATCAGGTGCCGCGCGATCAGGTGCTGTTCCTGCCCAACCGGGTGCGCATCGGCAACCAGGAAATCGCCTTCGCCGACCTCATCAAGCAGGCCTATATGGCTCGCATCCAGCTGTCGGCGGCGGGTTTCTACAAGACGCCGAAAATCCACTGGAACCGCGACAAGGGCGAGGGCCGCCCCTTCTATTATTTCGCCTATGGCGCGTCGTGCTCGGAGGTCTCGGTCGACACGCTGACCGGCGAATACATGGTCGAGCGCACCGATATTCTGCATGACTGCGGCCGATCTCTGAATAGCGCCATCGACATCGGCCAGATCGAGGGCGGCTTCATCCAAGGCATGGGCTGGCTGACGACGGAAGAACTGTGGTGGGACGCCAAGGGCCGGCTGCGCACGCACGCGCCATCGACCTACAAGATCCCGCTCGCCTCCGACCGGCCGAAGATATTCAACATCACCTTGGCCGACTGGCCGGAAGCGAGCGAGCCGACCATCCACCGCTCCAAGGCAGTCGGCGAGCCGCCGTTCCCGCTCGGCATGTCGGTGCTGCACGCCCTGTCGGATGCAGTGGCCAGCGTCGCCGACCACAAGATCTGTCCGCGCCTCGATGCTCCTGCAACGCCGGAGCGGGTGCTGATGGCGATCGAGAGGCTGAAGAAAGAGACGAAGGCCGGCGCCTGAATCTGGCAGAATGTGCAATCTGGGCCGAAAAACCTATATTTCCCATTCGGGAATGTGAACCATGAACTCGAAAGTGCAAAGCCTGAAAGCCTTTCTCACCAGCGCCGGCCAGGTTGCCCTGGTCGAAGTGACCGGAACAAAAGGCTCGACGCCACGCGAGAAGGGCGCCTTCATGCTCGTCTCGCAGGCGGCGATCTTTGGCACCATCGGCGGCGGTCAACTCGAATACATGGCGATCGACAAAGCCCGGCAGATGCTTTTCTCCCCCTCAAGGGGGGAGAGAACCCGCGCCGATCCGATCTTACCCGGCGGCTTCGCCGCCACCCTCCCCTCAAGGGGCAGGGAAAGCCGCGCGACCCTCGATGTGCCGCTAGGCCCGGAAATCGGCCAATGCTGCGGCGGGCGCGTCGAAGTGCTGATCCGGCTCGTCGATGCAGCCCTTGCCGCCGATCTGGTTGCGGCTGCGGAAGCCGAGGAGGCGCACCTGCCGCGTGTCTACATCTTCGGCGGCGGCCATGTCGGCCAGGCGCTGGCGTCGACGATCGCACTTCTTCCCGTGCACGGCATCGTCATCGAGACGCGGGCCGAAGCACTGGAAGGCATGCCGGAATCCGTCGAGACCAGGCTGACAGCTATGCCGGAAGCGATGGTGCGAAACGCTCCCGCTGGCGCCGCCTTCGCCATCCTGACCCACGATCATGCGCTGGATTTCCTGATCGTCGCCGAGGCGCTGAAACGCGGCGATGCCGCCTATGTCGGCATGATCGGGTCCAAGACCAAGAAAGCGACGTTCAAGAACTGGTTCCTGAAATCGGCGGACGGCAGCGAGGCGGAATTTGCCCGCCTCGTCTCGCCGATCGGCGGCGCTGCCGTCAAGGACAAGCGCCCGCAAGTCATTGCAGCGCTCGCGGCCGCCGAAATCATGACGGCGCTGGTCATGCACGCCACAGCATCAAATGCCGACCATCAGGTCCCGCACGACAAGGTGATGGTCGGCTAAGCTTGCGCCTCAACGCATCTCATGCCGGCCGCTTCAAGCCCAGATGCTCGCGCAAGGTGCGGCCTTCATAGTCCCTGCGGAACAGGCCGCGCCGCTGCAGTTCCGGCACGACCAGCGTCGCAAAGGCATCAAGTTCGCCGGGGAAATATGACGGCATGACGTTAAAACCGTCGGCCGCGCCACCCTCGAACCGAGCCTGCAGTTCGTCGGCGACTTGGGCCGCAGTGCCGACGATGCGCCAATGGCCACGCGCGCCGGCGAAATGCCGGGCAAGCTGGCGGATGGAGAGGCCGTCGCGGCGCGATTGCTCGATGACCAGCGCCTGCCGGCTTTTCATCCCCTCGCTCTCCGGCAGATCCGGCAGCGGCCCGTCGATCGGGTAGCGCCACAGATCGGAGATGCTGAGATAGCTGGACAGAAGCGCAACGCCGACGTCGTCGGGTATCAGGTCCTGCAATTCCTCGTATTTCTCGCGGGCCTCAGCCTCGGTTTCCGCCACCACTGGCGCGACGCCCGGCATGATCTTGATGTCGTCCGGCTCACGCCCATAAGCGGCCATACGCCCCTTGAGATCGTCGTAGAAGGCCTTCCCTTCCTCGAAGGTCTGCGCCGCCGTGAACACCACATCGGCGGTGCGGGCGGCAAGGTCGCGGCCGACATCCGAGGCGCCGGCCTGGACCATCACCGGCGCGCCCTGCGGCGAACGCGGCAGATCGAGCGGGTCGCGAACCGAAAAGCTCTGGCCGTCGTGGCCGGAGGCGCCGAGCTTGCCGTTCCAGAGCCCGGTGACGACTTCGGCGAATTCACGCGCGCGCTCATAGCGATCGGCATGGGGCTTGAGGCCGGTCGAGCCGAAATTGGCGGCCTCGATGGGGCTGGCCGAGGTGACCAGGTTCCAGCCGGCGCGACCGCCGCTCAGATGGTCGAGCGACAGGAAGGTTCGTGCCAGCCCATAGGGCTCGTTGTAGCTTGTCGAAGCGGTGGAGACGAGACCGATGCGGCTGGTCTGGACGGCAAGCGCCGACAGCAGGCTGATCGGTTCGAAACCGATCGAACGCGAGGTCTGGCTGGCGATGCCGACATTGGCCTCACGCAGGCCGGCGGCGTCCTCGCAGAACACCATGTCGAACTTAGCCGCTTCCGCCGCGCGGGCCAGCTGGATGTAATGGTCGATGTCGATGCCGGCCCTCACATGCGCTTGTGGGTGGCGCCAAGCGGCAATGTGGTGGCCTGTCGCCCAAAGGAAGGCGCCGAGCTTCATCTGGCGGGTCATTGATCACCTCCGCCGGTGAGTCCGAGATGCGAGCGCAACGTTGCGCCGCGATAGCTCTCTCGAAACAGGCCGCGCCGCCTCATCTCCGGCAAAACCAGATCGACGAGATCCTCGAGCGCGGAGAGTTGTGCCGGCATCTGGATGTTGAACCCGTCGCAGCTTTTCGCTCGGAAACCTTTTTCCATGCTGTCGGCAATGGTCGGCTTGGCGGTACCATCGGCGACGAGCGAGATATTCGTCAGAAGCCTCACAGCATTAGGCTCGCGTCCGCAGGTGGCAACGCGGCGCTTCAGCTCCTCATAACGCGCTTTCGCGCCATCGATCGGTCCGTCGTCCAGCAGGATGACATCGGCGGTGCGGGCGGCAATATCCAGGTCTGATACCGACAGGCCCGACAAGACGAGCACCGGTGTGTCCTGCGGCGACCGCGCGATGTTCAGCGGTCCGCGCACGGAGAAGAACTCGCCCTTGTGGTCGAGCAGGTGCATCTTTCCGGGGTCGTGGAAGCGGCCGCCGCTCTGGTCGAACAGCAGCGCGTCCGCATCCCAGCCCTGCCACAGACCTTGCACGATGCCGATATATTCCTCACTGCGACGGCGGAAATCGTCAGGCGAAAATCCTTCGGGCCGGCTGAAATTGGCTGTTTCCCGTGGCGCCTGCGCCATGGTCGCGTTCCAGCCACTGCGGCCATGGCTGATGATGTCGAGCGAAGCGAAACGGCGCGCCAGATTGTAGGGTTGGTGGGCAATTGTCGAGGCAGCGGCAACCAGGCCGATCCTGCTTGTGACAGTTGCCAATGCGGCCAGCAAAGTGGTCGCTTCGAAGGGCATCGGACTGTTCGCGGCACCGCCGCCGGAAGCCGGCGCTGAATCGGCAAGCAGCACCATGTCCAGGCCCGCCGCTTCGGCCTTTTGCACTAAACCGGCCAGGCGGCTGAATTCCCGCCCCGGTGATGGATCGATGGTTCCCGGAAACAGCAAAACGGCAAGATGCATTGTGGCGCCGTTGTCCATCGATGGTCCCTGCGAGACGAAATACCACCCGAACTATGTTCGCCACATCCAGGGATGGCAACCGCTGGCGCTGGGCCAAGCGCCGGTCACGTGCCGGCCAGCATTATTTCCCAGCTAGCAGATCGTTGATCAGTCGCTGGCAGCGCTCGGCCATGAAGTCGAGCAGCAGCCGTACTTTTGGATCCTGCAGCTTCTTGTGCGGATAGACGGCGGCGAACTGCACCGGTGTCGGTGGCGTGCTGCTCAGGATCACCTTCAGCCGCCGGTCGCGGATGAATGGCTCGACCTCGAAGCGCGGCTTGTTGATGATGCCGCGCCCCGAAAGCGCCCAGCCGGTCAGCACGTCGCCATCGTCGGTGTCGTAGGGCCCGTGCACTTCGAATTTCTGCGGGCCTGTGGGGGTCTGCAGCGTCCACACATATTCGCGCGCGCCGGAATAACGCAGCATCAGGCAGTCGTGCTTCTTGCCGATCAGCTCCTGCGGCTCCAACGGTTCGCCGCGGGCCTCGAGATATTTCGGCGCCGCCACCAGCACGCGCTCGCATTCCATGATGCCGCGCATCCTGAGGCTGGAATCTTCGATGATGCCGAGCCGGAAGGCGACATCGATGCCTTCCTTCATGATGTCGACATTGTGGTCCGAAAGCCTCAGCCTCACCTCGATGTCTGGGTATTTGTCGTGAAAATCGGGAATGCCCGAGGCGACCAGCCGGCGGCCGAGGCCCAAGGGTGCCGTAACGCGGATGGTGCCGCGCGGCTGGCCGGAAAGCGCCGAGACCGCGGCTTCCGCCTCGGTGATCGCCTCCAAGACCTGCTTGGCGCCCCCGTAAAAAACCGTGCCATGCTCGGTCGGCATCAATTGCCGCGTCGTGCGGTTGAACAGACGCACGCCCAGGTGCTTCTCCAACTCCTTGATGCGGTTGGAGGCGACCGCCGGCGAAATCCGCATGTCGCGACCGGCCGCCGACAGATTGCCGAGTTCGACCACGCGAACGAAGACGGCAATGTTGTCCAGATAGGCCATGCGGTTTCGTGGCTTTCCTGAGGCCGCCTTCGGGCGGCTCCCATCCTGCTGCGTGTGACTACCCTAGTATTTTCCATTTTTTTTTGAAAGTCATCGTGCGCCTCGCCTCTTTCCGTTTGCGCTCCAACCCGTAAAGTCGCCCAATCGGCAGGGACGATTTCAATGATGGATTTCGCGATTTTCTGGGACTGGCTAAGTTTTGCCGTGCGCTGGCTGCACGTCATCACCGGCATCGCCTGGATCGGCTCGTCCTTCTACTTCGTCGCGCTCGACCTCGGCCTGCGCCAGCGTCCCGGCATGCCCGTCGGCGCCTTCGGCGAGGAATGGCAGGTGCATGGCGGCGGCTTTTACCACATCCAGAAATATCTGGTGGCGCCGGCCGAAATGCCCGAGCATCTGACCTGGTTCAAATGGGAATCCTACGCCACCTGGCTGTCCGGCTTCGCCATGCTGTGCGTCGTCTATTATGCCGGGGCCGATCTGTTCCTGATCGATCCCAACGTGCTCCCAATGTCCGTCCCGGTCGGCATCCTGCTGTCGTTGGCAACGATCGGCGTCGGCTGGGTGGTCTATGATCTGCTGTGCCGCTCGCCGCTCGGCAAAAGCGACACCGGCCTGATGCTGGTGCTCTACTGTGTGCTGGTGTTCATCGCCTGGGGGCTGACGCATCTCTTCACCGGCCGCGCCGCCTTCCTGCATCTGGGCGCCATCACCGCCACGATCATGTCGGCCAACGTCTTCATGGTTATCATCCCCAACCAGAAGATCGTTGTCGCCGACCTCATCGCTGGCCGCAAGCCCGATCCGAAATACGGCAAGATCGCCAAGCAGCGCTCGCTGCACAACAACTATTTGACGCTGCCGGTGCTGTTTCTGATGCTGTCGAACCATTATCCCCTGGCGTTCGGCACTGAGTTCAACTGGGTCATCGCCTCGCTGGTGTTCATCATCGGCGTGCTGATCCGGCACTATTTCAACTCGATCCATGCCCGCAAAGGCAATCCGACCTGGACCTGGATGGCGGCACTCGTCCTGTTCATCGTCATCATCTGGCTGTCGACTGCGCCGAAAGTGCTGACCGGCGAACCCAAGGAATCCGCGTCGGCGCAAATCTATGTCGCTTCAGCGCATTTCCCGGCCGTGCGCGACACCGTGCTCGGCCGCTGCTCGATGTGCCATGCGGCGGAGCCGGTCTATGAGGGCATCTATCATGCACCGAAGGGCGTGATGCTCGACACCGATGCGGATATCGCCAACCACGCCCGCGAGATCTATCTGCAGGCCGGTCGCAGCCACGCCATGCCGCCCGCCAACGTCTCACAGATCACCGACAAGGAACGGGCGCTGCTGGTGGCCTGGTTCGAAGGCGCAGGGAAATAGCATGACCTCGACACTTCTGCGCGGCCGCACGCTGTCCTTCGTGCGCTGGCCGCAAACCATCGACGACCATTCCGCCTGGCGCTACGAAGAGGATGGCGGCCTGCTGATCCGCGACGGCAGGATCGTCGCCGCCGGCGCCTATGCCGAGGTTGAAAAGCAGGCCGGCGAAACGGTGAAGAGAATCGACCATCGGCCGCATCTGCTGCTGCCCGGCTTTATAGATGCCCATGTGCATTTTCCGCAGATGCAGGTCATCGCCTCCTATGGCGCAGAACTGCTCGACTGGTTGAAAACCTACACTTTTCCGGAGGAAACGAAGTTCGCCAACGCCCAGCACGGCCGCCGCATCGCGCGGCTGTTCCTCGACGAAATGGTGC
Organism: Mesorhizobium sp. M0140; assembly: GCF_040322475.1. Classification (NCBI taxonomy): domain Bacteria; kingdom Pseudomonadati; phylum Pseudomonadota; class Alphaproteobacteria; order Hyphomicrobiales; family Phyllobacteriaceae; genus Mesorhizobium; species Mesorhizobium sp. M0140. Next base: position 167,706 of record NZ_JAMYTM010000009.1, read on the forward strand.
GCCACGGTACAACAACGGTCGCCGCCTACTGCTCGGTGCACAAGGCTTCAGCCGAAGCCTTTTTCGCCGAGTCGCATGACCGCAACATGCTCAACATTGCCGGCAAGGTGATGATGGATCGCAATGCTCCCGACGGCGTGCTCGACACACCGCAATCCGGTTACGACGACACGAAGGCGCTGATCAAGGAATGGCATGGCAAGGGACGGCAGCACTACGCCATCACGCCGCGCTTCGCCATCACCTCGTCGCCGGAGCAGATGGAGATGGCGGGCGCGCTGTGTCTGGAATATCCCGACCTGCACATGCAGACGCATCTGTCGGAAAACCACGCCGAAATCGCTTTCACGCAGGAACTCTACCCGTGGTCGCGCGACTATACCGACGTTTACGAGCACTACGGGCTGTTGGGCAAAAAGAGCCTGTTTGGACATTGCATCCATCTGTCGGAGCGCGAAGCGGATGCGCTTTCGGACTCGGGCTCGGTAGCGGTGTTCTGCCCGACCTCCAACCTGTTCCTCGGTTCCGGCCTGTTCGACTACCAGCGCTTCCGGCGCCGCGGCAAGCCGGTCCGGATCGCCGCTGCCACCGATGTCGGCGGCGGCACCAACTACTCCATGCTGCGTACCATGGACGAGGGCTACAAGGTGATCGCGCTGAACGGAGAGAAGCTCAACCCGCTCCAGTCCTTCTGGCAGATGACGCGCGGCAATGCCGAGGCGCTGTCGGTGGCTGACAAGATCGGCACGCTGGATGAAGGCAGCGATGCCGACATCGTCGTGCTGGACGCCAGGGCAACGCCGGCGATGCGGCTCAGGATGGAAACGGTCGAGACGCTGGCGCAGGAACTGTTCCTGCTGCAGACGCTGGGTGACGACCGCACTGTCCGCGAGGTTTATGTGGCGGGGCGGCCAGCCAAGGCGGATATGATCGCGGGGTAAGAACCCTCACCCGGATTGCCAACCGAATTGCAAGGGCAATTCGGGGCAATCCGACCTCTCCCCGAGGGGAGAGGAGATCGCCAGTGCCGACGCTTCCTCTTCTCCCCACCGGGGAGAAGGTGGCCGCGAAGCGGCCGGATGAGGGGGCCGCTCCACGGAAGCTTGACCGAGCGGAGCTTGTCGTACACACGACGTGTGACGATTTCGGAGAAAGAAAATGGCCGTTGCTGACGACATCGCTCTGATCAAGAGACAGGAAGAGACCCTTGTCTTCGCCACCTTCGACGAGGCCGTCGCTTTCAAAATCGGCTCCGCCATTCGCGATCGTGCAATTGCCGAGAAACTGCCCATCATTGTCGACGTCAGGCTGTGGGATCGGCCGCTGTTCTACGCCGCGATGCCGGGTTCGAACGCCTCGAACCCCGACTGGGCGCGACGCAAGACCAATGTGGTCAAGCGGTTCCTGAGAAGCACCTACCACATGGTGCTGGAACAGCAGCGCCCGGACCGCAGCTTCAAGATCGGCGAAGGGCTGGATATTGCCGACTACGTGCTGGCCGGCGGTGGCTTTCCGGTGACCGTCACGGGCGCCGGCGTCATTGGTGTGATCGCCGTCTCCGGACTGCCGGAGCGGGAGGATCATGGCCTCGTCGTCGATGCGCTGTGCGATCATTTGGGCGTCGACAAGCGCGGCTTGGCATTGCCTCGGGACGCCGAATGACCGTGCTCGATCCCAAGGCCTTCCTGACCTCCATCTTCAACGCCGCCGTTGCCGCCGCCGATCCGGAACGAACCATCCGGGATCATCTGCCGGCCAAGCCAAAGGGCCGTACCATCGTCATCGGCGCGGGCAAAGGCTCGGCGCAGATGGCGGCAGCGTTCGAGAAAGTGTGGGCCGGCCCGATCGAAGGGCTGGTCGTCACCCGCTATGGCTATGGCGCGACCTGCGAGCGCATCGAGATCATCGAGGCGGCTCATCCGGTGCCGGACGCTGCCGGTCTGGAAGCCTCGCGGCGCCTGCTCGCCAAGGTCCAGGGTCTGACTGAGGATGACCTAGTGGTGGCGCTGATTTCCGGCGGCGGATCGGCGCTGTTGCCGTCGCCCGCTGGCGGCTTGACGTTGGCCGACGAGATCGCCGTCAATGAGGCGCTGCTCGCCTCGGGTGCGCCGATCGCGGCGATGAACACCATCCGCAAGCACCTTTCCACCATCAAGGGCGGCAGGCTGGCAGCGGCCGCATGGCCGGCCAGGGTGGTGTCGCTGATCGTCTCCGATATTCCCGGCGACAATCCGGCAATGGTCGCCTCCGGCCCAACCGTACCGGATACAGGCAGCCGCGCAGACGCGCTGGCCTCGATATCGGCCTATGGCATGAAACTGCCGGCCTCGGTGATGGCGCATATCAATTCGCCGGCCGCCGATGCGCCAAGCCCGGATGACGAGCGCTTTTCGCGCAACGAGGTGCATTTGATCGCTTCGGCCGGGGTGTCGCTCGAAGCGGCTGTTGCGGAAGCGAAACGGCAAGGCGTTGAAGCCATCATCCTCTCCGATGCGATCGAGGGCGAAGCGCGCGAAGTCGGCGGCGTCCATGCCGCGATCGCGCGCGAAGTGGCGACGCGCAACCGGCCATTTCAAAAGCCGGTGCTGATCCTGTCGGGCGGCGAGACAACCGTGACGCTGCGCGCAAAAGGCAAGGGCGGCCGCAATTCGGAATTCCTGCTGGCCTTCGCCATCGGCATCAATGGCGTCGACGGCATTCACGCGCTGGCCGCCGACACCGACGGCATCGACGGTTCGGAAGACAATGCCGGCGCCTTCGCCGATGGCTCGACCGTATCGCGCATGCGCGCAGCCGGGGTGGACGCCAAGGCTATGCTTGCCGGCAACAATGCCTGGACGGCCTTCAACGCGGTTGGCGATCTTTTCGTACCCGGCCCGACCGGTACGAATGTCAACGATCTCAGGGCAATTCTGATCAGGTAGCTGAAGCAATTCCAGGAAGTGTGAAGCGGTTTTCCGTCTGGAATCGCGCAAAAACAAAACTGATCAGGCGGCCATCAGCCGCTTCACCAGCTTCATATCCTGCAGGAACCGTTCGCGTTCGGCTTCCTTGTCCGCCCGATCGTGGATGCGCAGGATGAAGGAGGGATGGATGGTGATGAACACGCGCAATCCGTCCTCGCGCTCGATCACTTGTCCGCGCATCTTTGTCACCGGGATCGCCTTGCCGAGCAGCGACATCGCCGCTGTCGCGCCGAGTGCCACGGCGAGGTTAGGCTTGATCAGCTCGAATTCTTGGTCGATCCACCAGCGGCAGGCCTGAATCTCACCGGAATTCGGCTTGGAGTGGATGCGGCGCTTGCCGCGCGGCTCGAACTTGAAGTGCTTGACTGCGTTGGTGACATAGACCTTTTGCCGATCGACACCGGCATCGTCCAGGATCGCATCGAACACCTTGCCGGCCGGACCAACGAAAGGTTTGCCGGCGAGATCCTCCTGATCCCCCGGCTGTTCGCCGACGAAGATCACTTTGGCATTGTCGGGGCCCTCACCGAAGACGGTCTGCGTCGCGTCGCGCCAAAGCGGGCAGCGACGGCAGCCTTTCGCTACCTCACGCAACTCGGAAATCGTGCTTGCGGCATCGTCCTCCGCCGTCTCGGCAGGCTGTTGCTTCGGCCAATGCCGTGCCTGCACCTTTGCGTGGTGCGGCGCGGGTGTTGTCGGCATCTTCGCAATCATGTCCTTGGCGGCCTTGTCCGCTCCTGCGATCATGTCTGGAATGAGCGAGGCCTCGGGAAGGTTCCGCCAATATTTCTTTGGCATCTCCCTTTGCATCGCCTTCACCTTCAGCCGCGCCGGGTTGAAGATGTTCTCGAAATAAGTCCGCCAGAGCGCCTCGGTGTCGTCTTGATCAGGCGCATCGCCCTTGGCAGCACCCGGCCCCATCGCCAGCCTTTCGCCATCCCAATCGGCGGAGGCATAGGGCGTCAGGATCGTCCAGCGCATGCCGGTGAAACGCCTGACGAAGAAATCGGCGTTGCGCTCGACGATGAAATGATCCGGCTCGAACCAGGCGACATAGCGCTCATCGGCACCGTCGCCGATTTTTCGGAAGCGCACGAAGGCGTGCATCTTGTGGCTGTCGCGCCGCACCGCCTTTTCCATGGTCTCAAGCCGCCTGGTGTCGGGATCCGACGCGATTTCCAGCAGTTTAGGCTCGTCGCGCAATCGCCAAAGCACTCTGTAGATAAAGGCAAACCGGCCGGAATCGGAATGGCAGAACGCCGTTTCGGCATGCCCGATGAAGTCGCGCGGCACGACGAGCTGCGCGCCCGCAGGCACTTCAGGCAATTCTGCCTGATCAGAGCCCGGCGCGACATGCCAGCCGACGTCCTCGGGCCTGACCTCATTCAGGGCGAGCCGCCGTGCCGCGTCACGCCAGCCGGCAAAATCCGTCTCGCTGTCGAGCCGAACTCTGTATCTGGCGAGATCGAGTTGCGCCGGCCGCATGATCAAAACAACGATAATTGTTCGCAGGAGTAGGCGATCCTGTCGCGCAGGCCGGCCTTGTCGGTCAGCGCACCAGGTGACCAGCCTTCGGCGATGATGAAGGGCCTGAGCTTGGCGACCGACTGGCAGATCCGTCCGACGTCCTCGAGCCGCATGCGCCGGTGCCGGCGCGTCTCCAAAATCTTCGCCACCACCTTGGTGCCGAGACCCGGCACCCGCAGCAGCGCTTCGCGGTCGGCGCGGTTGATGTCGACCGGAAACTGTCCCCGGTTGCGCAGCGCCCAGGCGAGCTTCGGGTCTATGGCGAGATCGAGCATGCCGTCGCTGCTCCCGGCAAGGATTTCCGGCTGTGAAAACCCATAGAACCGCATCAGCCAGTCGGCCTGATAGAGCCGGTGCTCGCGCATCAGCGGTGGTTTCAGCAAGGGCAGCGACGATGACGAATCCGGAATGGGGCTGAAAGCCGAGTAATAGACGCGCCGCAGATGATAGCTGCCATAGAGCCGCGCGCTGGTGTGAAGGATGCCGTCGTCGGATGTCTTGTCGGCGCCGATGATCATCTGCGTCGACTGACCGCCCGGCACAAAGCGTTCGCGCTTCTTGGTCTTCAAAGTCGGCTCAGCCTTCTCCTCCATCTTCTGGCGCAGCCTGGCCATGGAAAGCCGGATTGTCTCCGGCTTCTTCTCGGGCGCCAGCCGCTTCACGCCCTCATCGGTCGGCAATTCAACGTTGATCGACAGCCGGTCGGCATAAAGCCCTGCCTTCTCGACCAGTTCCGCCGAACTTTCCGGGATCGTCTTCAGATGGATGTAGCCGGAGAACTTCTCCTCCAAGCGCAGCCGGCGTGCCACCTCGACCATCTCGCCCATGGTCTCGTCCGGTGAGCGGACGACGCCGGAGGACAGGAACAGGCCTTCGATATAGTTGCGCCTGTAGAAATCCATGGTCAGTTTCACCACCTCTTCGATGGTGAAACGGGCGCGCCGCACATTGGACGACGAGCGGTTGATGCAATAGCTGCAATCGTAGATGCAGAAATTGGTCAGCAGGATCTTGAGAAGGGAAATGCAGCGGCCATCCGGCGCGTAGGAATGACAGATGCCCATGCCTTCGGTGGAGCCGATGCCGCCGGATTTCAAGGAATCCTTTTTTGCAGCACCGGAAGAGGCGCAGGAGGCATCGTATTTGGCGGCGTCGGAGAGGATCGCCAGCTTTTCACGGACGGTAAGTGCGCTCATATGTTCATGATATGTTCTGAACAGGAGATCCGCTACCTCATTTGATGGAGGCGGCGAAAAAGTGATCGCCGCCCATCATGAATCCATCAAACCTCGTGCAGATAGAGGTGGTAATCCAGTTCGCTGACCGTGCGTGCCACCCGCAGATACTCGGACTGTTTGATCGCCACGAACGTCCGGTGCAGGTCCTCGCCGAGCGCGTTCTTCAGGAAGCTGGACGTCCGCGCCGCTTCGATCGCGGCGCGCCAGTCGACAGGCATGGTCGTGCGCGTGACCGCTGCCTCATAGCCGTTGCCGGTCGTTTCGGGGCCCGGATCGAGGCCTTCATCCATGCCCTTGATGATGCCGGCGAGCACGGTCGCGGCGATCAGATAAGGGTTGGCGTCGACGCCGGACGGGCGGTGCTCGATGCGCCGGTTCTTCGCGTCGCCTGCCGGCACGCGTAGCGCCACCGAGCGGTTGTTGACGCCCCAGGTCGGCGCCACCGGCGCATAGGATTGCGAGACGAAACGCCGCCAGGAATTGGCGTGCGGCGCAAACACCAGCATCGATTCCGCCATCGTCTGGATGAGGCCACCAAGCCCCTGCAGCAGCGGCAGCGACCAGCTCTCGCCGCCGGCTTCGGCAAAGACGTTTCGGCCGGCCTTGTCCTGCAGCGAGACGTGGAAATGCATGCCCGAGCCGGCATATTTCTCGATCGGCTTGGCCATGAAACAGGCGGTGACGCCATGGCGGCGCGCCTGCGCCCGCACCAGCCGCTTCAGCATGACCAGGTCGTCGGCCGCCCGCATCACGTCCTTGCGGTAGTTCAGCGTCAGTTCGTACTGGCCGGGCGCATATTCGGAAATCACCGTCTCGGCCGGAATGCCTTGCGCCTTGGCCGCTGCATAGATGTCGGAAAACAGCGGCTCCATGCCGTGCAGATGATCGACGGAATAGACTTCGGTCTTGCCCGAGACGCGGCCATCGAGCACGGCGCGCGCCGGCTGCACCTTGCCGTCAGCGTCGCGCTCATTGGCCAGCAGGAAGAATTCGAGTTCGAAGGCGCCGGCGGGATAGAGACCCTTGGCCGCCAGGATCTCCACCTGCCGAGCCAGTGCCAGCCGCGGATCCGACGACATCGGCCGGCCGTCGAGCATGTACATCGCCATCAGCAACTGGCCGCGCGGCGGGCTCGTGCCATAGAGCGGCACCAGCGTGCCGGGGATCGGCCAGGCCCTGAGGTCGCCGTCGCCGGTGGTCCAGATCAGCCCGGTCTCGTGTACATCCTCGCCGGTGATGTCGAGGCCGAGGATTGAGATCGGCATGTGGCGGCCGCCCTCGAAGATGCTCTTCAGCTCATGCCGGCGCACGATCTTGCCACGGCCGACGCCATTGGCATCGGTCAGCACGATATCGAAGGCCTCGATCTCGGGATGGGCGTCGAGAAAGGCGTGCGCCTCGGCAGGTGTCGAGCCCGAAGGTGAGGTCATCATGGCGTTGGGGTGGTCCATCGCCGCTTGTCTCATGCCGCAAGCTTTGCCGCAACCGCGCCGAAGGCGGTGATCAGCCGGTTGACCTGGGCAGCCGAGGTCGCCGGCGAGATCAGCATCATGTTGTGGAAGGGTGCGATCAGCACGCCGCGATTGACCAGCGCGACATGGATGGCGGCCTCCAGTTCCGGTGCATGCGCCATTTCCGCCTCGGCGCCATTGCGCAGCGGACCGGGCGCACAGATGAACTCGACACGAGCGCCGACACGGGAAACATGCCAGGGCAGACGATAGCGGTCGATCACGCCGGTCAGCCCGGCATCGAGCCGCCGCGCCAGATGATCCATCCGGTCGTAATTTTCCTGCGTCATCACCTCTTCGAGCGTGGCGCGCATCGCCGCGAACTGCAGCGGGTTGGCCGAGAGCGTCGTGCCCATGCCGGAATAGCCCGGCTCCTTGGTCCTGTTGTAGTCGGCGTAGCGTGAGGCAACGTCGTCGCTCATGCCCCACACACTTGCCGGCACACCGCCGGCAATAGGCTTGCCCAGGACGAAGAAGTCCGGGTCGAGGCCATATTCCATCGTGTAGCCGCCGGGGCCGGTCGAGATCGTGTGCGTCTCGTCGATCAGAAGCAGCGTGCCGGTTTGGCGCGTCAGTTTGCGCAGGGCGTCATGGTAGCCCGGATCGGCCAGCACCATGCAGGAATTGGTCAGCACCGGCTCGGCGATGACGCAGGCGACGTCCTTATCCCTGAGCGCGGCTTCGAGTGCTGAGATATCGTTGAACTCGATGACCTTGGCCGTGCGGGTCAAGTCGCGGAACTCGCCCGCCAATCCTGGCCGGTTGACGGGCTTGCCGTCGATCAGCCGCACCATCGTTTCGTCGACCGAGCCATGATAGCAGCCGTTGAAGACCAGGATTTTTTCGCGGCCGGTGACGGCACGGGCAACACGCAGCGCAAAGCGGTTGGCGTCGGTCGCCGTCGTCGCGATCTGCCAGAATGGCATGCCGAAGCGCTGCTGCAGCAGCGGCCCTATGGCCAGCGCATCTTCCGAAGGCAGCATATAGGTCAGGCCGCGTCCGGCCTGGCGGCGGATGGCGCGTGCCACCGGCGGCGGCGAATGGCCGAACATCGAGCCGGTGTCGCCAAGGCAGAAATCATCGAGCCGGTTGCCATCGATGTCGATGATCGTTGCACCCCTGGCGCTGTCGACCAGGATCGGAAATGGCGTCGGCCAGTCGTTCATCCAGTGCATCGGCACGCCGCCGAAGAAGCCGGGCAGGCCGTTGCCGATCTTGGCTTGCGATTTTGGCCGCGCCTTGCGGAAGGCTGCCCCCTCGGTTTCGCGCAAATCGGCAATGCGGTCGCGGCCGATGCCGCCGATGGACGTGTTGGACGTGTCGCTGTGCATGAAAACCCCTCTGGTCGATCCCTCTTAGCCAATCCGTGTCCGCATCCGCAATTGGCCGCGCATCTGCCCTGCGTTGGCTCAGCCTTTGGCGGCGGCGCTTGACCGTGCTGCCGAAGTCAGCGCCAATATGAGCGGGAATTGAGGTGGAGGGGTAAAATGCGAACGATCATGTGTGTGGCAATGCTTCTGTCGTCGGCTGGCGCTGCCTTCGCGTCGGGTGGCATCTGGTGCTCCACCGAGGACACGGCGGCGACATTCGAGGTCGAGGCAGGCGTCACCAGAGGCATGGGCGGGCCGACCTTCAACTTTCGCGGCAACCTCGAAATTCTGAGCCGGCCTGCCGGCGACAGCCTGCGGAAGACCGTGTTCGAGGATTCCAACCTGACGCAGTACTGGCTCGACGGCAAGGAATTGCGGCTGAACATCTATCGTGAGCACGAGGCCGCGCAAAAGATCAACTCGGTCGAACTGACGATCCTGACCAAGACCAGCGACGAAGGCGTCTATGACGGGAACTATACGCTCGCCATCTACGACGCCGCGGCGGATACGGACCAGGACGGCAAACCGGTTGAAATCAGCGGCAAAGTGTCGTGCGGAGCGGAGTGAGCGGGGTCAGGCCGTGATGTCGATGACGCCGCAGTCGCCGGCGGCACTGCCGAAGGCGACACGGCGTTCTTCCTTGTCCCACATCATCGAGGTGATGGCGCCCTTGCCCGGCCGTCGCAACAGCACTTCCTTCGCGTCGGCAAAACGCACCGCCATCACCATGCCGTCATCATAGCCGACGGCGACGACATCCTGGCTCGGGTGGCAGGCGACAGCCGTCACCATGGCGTTGCCGCGCGTGCCGAGCTCCAGCGGTGCCTTGCCCATGGGACCATCCTTGCCTGAAAACGGCCAGACGATCGCCGCCGGCGCGCCGGAACTCGCCAGCCACTTGCCCTTCACGCTCCACGACAGGCTTTTGACCTTGCCGGGATAGCCGGTCATGCGCATGTGTTTGCCGTCGGCGAGCTTCCAGCCGTGCAACGCGTTTTCCTGCATGGTGGTGACGAGGAAGGCGCCATCCGGCGAGAAGGTGATGCCGGTATGGGCGCCGGCCCATTCGAGTTCCACCGGCTTGCCCTCTGCGGCCGGGAAATGCAGCGTCGCGCCATTGTAGCGGGCGACGCCGAAGCGCATGCCTTTGGGCGAGAAGGCCAGCCCCTCGACCGAACGCGGATGGACGAATTCCCTGGTCTTGCCGTCGGCGAAGCGCACGAAGGCGGTCTTGCCTGAGGCATAGGCGATGGCGCCTTGCGGCCCGGCGGCAACGCTGGTGATCCACTTCTTGGCCGCGCTTGCCAATTCGGTGACCTCGCCGCCCGCCTTCACGGCAAACACCTTGCCGTCCTCGCCGCCGGTGATCAGCCGGTCATTGGCTGCATCATGGAAGGCGGCAAGCACCCCGTCATTGGCCTGAACTGTCTTGTGGCCATGGTCGAGCCGATGGACGGCGCCGTCGGCCATCGCAAAATGCGGCACGTCGCCGAGAAAGACGGCGGCGATGCAATGTCCCTGGAGATCAAGCGGGGCGACGGTTGGCATGGTTATCTTTATTCACCTGGACGAGATTGCAGAGACAACCCGGCGGCTTACTCGACGTTTGCGGTTCCGGCAACCATAAGGGTTGCCATCGAAGGATGTTCGATCGCGCTGTTTCGCGATCGACTCCTCGCGTTAAGCGGGTGCCGTTACAGTGTGTTTGGCAACGCCGCTATCACTTTGCGTAGCTTGGCGTTGGGCTTCGGCGGGCGTTCCAGCAGATCGAGGATACGCACGAAATCGGTGGCGGACACCCTCACTACCTCGGCGGCATCGATCGCGGGCTGGGCTTCATGCTCAGTCATGCTATCGGTCGATCTAGGCATCACTTGTTCCTACCCGAGCAAAATTACGCCTGGCAGGCGTCAAAGCTCTTCCTCAGCCGTTCGGCGTCGAGTTCGCGGCCGATGAACACCAGCCGGCTCTCATGCTTCTCGCCGTCCTTCCAGGCGCGCTGGTGGTCGCCCTCGATGATCATGTGCACGCCTTGGATGACATAGCGCTCATCATCGCCCTTGAGCGCGATGATGCCCTTCAGCCGCAGGATGTTGGGGCCTTCCATCTGGGTGATCTTCTCGATCCACGGGAAGAATTTCTTCGGGTCCATCTCGCCGCCGCGCAACGACACCGACTGCACGGTCACATCATGGATGTCGGACGCATGTGCGTGATGGTGGTGCCCGTCATGATCATGATGGTGATGATCGTGGCCGTCATGATCGTGGTCGTGGTCATGATGATCGTGATCGTCATGTGCCTCGAGGAAGTGCGGGTCGTTTTCCAGCGCCCTCGACAGGTCGAAGGCGCCTCGGTCGAGCACTTCGGACAGGTCGACGCCGGCTCGCGTCGTGCGATGGATCTTTGCGGCCGGATTGATGGCGCGGATCGTCGCCTCGACCTTGGCGAGCTCTTCTGATGTGACGAGGTCGGTCTTGTTGAGCACGACGACGTCGGCAAAAGCGATCTGGTCCTCGGCTTCCCTGGAATCCTTGAGCCGCAGCGGCAGATGCTTGGCGTCGACCAGCGCCACCACCGCATCGAGCCTGGTCTTGGAGCGCACGTCGTCGTCCATGAAGAAGGTCTGCGCCACCGGCACCGGATCGGCCAGCCCGGTGGTCTCGACGACGATGGCATCAAAGCGGCCGGGGCGGCGCATCAGGCCCTCGACGACACGGATCAGGTCGCCACGCACCGTGCAGCAGACGCAGCCATTGTTCATCTCGTAGATTTCCTCGTCGGATTCCACGATCAGATCGTTGTCGATGCCGATTTCACCGAACTCGTTGACGATGACGGCGTAGCGCTTGCCGTGGTTTTCCGACAGGATGCGGTTGAGCAGCGTCGTCTTGCCGGCGCCGAGATAGCCGGTGAGAACGGTTACGGGGATCTGCGTCTGTACGTCGCTCATGGCTTGCCTCGAAAGTGCTGGGCCGCGAAAATTCGGCCTAAGAAATAGGATTGTCGGTTCCATATAGGATGTGCGCCGGGCTTTTGCACGGGGCAAACCGATGGGCCAAACCGGCTTGCTGCATTGCCGGATTTTGACTGGCGAGAGCCGCTGTGATTGCCTAGTCATGATGCGGAAGGCCAATTCGAGAGGCAAGATATGTCCGGCAAGCCATCCTCTTTCTCATTGAGCCGGCGCCAGGCGCTCGGATTGATCGCGGTCACCGCCGGAGGTGGTGCCTTCCTGCCGGCCTCGGCGATAGCCGCCCAACCTTCGGCTACCCAGGCCTCGTTTTATGCCGGACTGGCTCTGTTCGAAAACGGCGCCGGTGTCTGCACCATTACGCCTGAAGTGACCGAGGGACCGTTCTATTTCGACCCGAAACTCGAACGTGCGGACGTCACCGAAGGCAAGAAGGGCATAGCCCTTGGCGTTCGGCTGCAGGTTGTCGACGCGGACTGCCGCCCACTTGCCGGCGCCCGCGTCGACATCTGGCATTGCGACGCGCAAGGCGCCTATTCCGGCTATCCCAGACAGGGTGACGACCGCGACGTCGACACGTCGGGCCGGACCTTCCTGCGTGGTTGGCAAAGGACCGACGCGAGCGGCATCGTTTCCTTCGCCACCATCTATCCCGGCTGGTATCGCGGCCGCACCACCCATATCCATTTCAAGATCTTCCCTAACGACAGTTCGGTGATGACCGGACAGTGTTCTTCCCCGACAGCCTCAGCGAGCAGATTTTCACCACGGTCGCACCCTACAACGACCGGCCGGGCAAGCGCGACACCTCGAATGCCGCGGACGGCATAGCCAGGCAGGCCGGACCGCAATCGCAGGCCGCGCTGCGCGAGCTGGAGGATGCCTATCAGGCGCTGATGATCGTAGCGGTGAAGCCTGGCTGAGCGGCGGTCACGCCACCACCCTGCTGGCGACGAAAACTCCGACGGGGAATTCGTTTGTCATCTAACTGAAATAAACATCTGGCATTAGCCACGGCGGACCACAATGCTTGCCGGCAAAGCTGTTTGAAGCACCGGAATCTTTTTGATCGTCGATTGCCAACCGGCCGGCTGCCTCTATGCTGCCCGCACCGGTACGGCCGAAGAGGGAAGACCATGGCCAAGGCGGACAAGACTGCGACAATGAGCCGGCTGCATTCGGCGGCAAGGCTGGCAAGAACGGCGCTGGCGGCGCGGCTTCTGGCGCACGGCTTCTATGCCGGCCAGGACCAGATCATGCTGTCGCTCGACCGTGAGGACGGCCAGACGCCTGGCAATCTGGCCGGACGCCTCGGCGTGCGCCCGCCGACCATCACCAAGACTATCAACCGGCTGCAGGCGCAGGGTTTTCTGGAGAAGCGCGCTTCGTCGGCCGATGCCCGTCAGGCGCATATCTTCCTCACCGACACCGGTCGCGACATCATCCACGCCATCGAGAAATCGGTGAAGAAGACCGAAAAGCAGGCGCTGAAGGGCCTCGACAAGAAGGACCAGAAGTCGCTGTTCAAACTGCTTGCCCGCATCGAGGCCAACCTCTCGAACGAGGAACTGGTGCTCATCGACGACGACGCCGAATCGGACGGCTGACCGGCGGATTGTCGCGGCAGGCGATCAGGCCGCCGCGGCAGAGCCCTGGATCAGCGACGACCAGCGTCCCGGTGTCATGCCGAACGCCTTCTTGAATTGCCTGATGAAATGGCTCTGGTCGCTGAAGCCGGCTTCGACCGCGATCTGTGCTAATGGTTCGCCGGCGGCGATCATCCGCCGCGCGCGCTGAAGCCGGCGCATCACCAGGAAGCGATGTGGACTGGTGGAGAAAGCGGCACGGAAATGCCGTGACAAGGCATAGCGATCAAGCCCGGTTACCGCTTCCAGTTCACCGGAGCGCACCGGCCGGTTCAGGTTTTCCGTGAGATAGTCGCGTGCTAGCGCAGCCGCCCGCCACGCCGTCCTGGTCATCGGCTTCGCCGACTGGCCGCCATGCCGGATCAGGCTTTGCATCAGTTGCGTCAGGAAGTCGTCGACGAACAACTCGTCGAGTTCCTGCTCCAGCGGCCCCAGCGCCGAAAGCAGCGTTGCGCAAAAGGCGGCGTCCGTCACCACGCCATCCCTGACAAAAGGCAGCGAAGCGCCGCCAAGACAGGCGAGCATCAGCGACGGCTCCAGATAGAGCATTCGGTAGCGCAGGCCGTCCTCGGTGCCGGCGCCGCCGTCATGCAACTCGTCGGGATGCAGAACGATGATCTGTCCCGGAAGGCTGTGGCGCGCAGCGCCGAGATAGCGAAACGTCTGCACACCGTGCAGCGTCACCCCGATCGCATAGGTGTCGTGGCGATGCAGGTCGAACGCGCTGCCACGGAAGCGCGCCTCGATCCGCTCCATGCCTGCGGGATCGGGGGCGGAGATGATACGGTTTTCCGCCGCATCGACGCACAAACGTCCAAGACCCTTGAAAGCCTGGCTGTCTAGATCGTGCGACATCGTCTCCTTCAGCCTCGCATTGGGGCACAACCGAATGGCCTATGTTCTCATGTTCGATACGAAATTTGCAATCGTGCTCCGGGAGGATCTGCCGGTCTGGCAGAAACTCAACGTCACCGCTTTCCTGACCAGCGGCATCGTCGCCCAGTTTCCCGATATCATCGGTGAGCCCTATCACGACCGCGCCGGCAATCTCTACAACCCGCTGTCGATCCAGCCGGTCATCGTTTTGTCCGCCGACCAGACGACGCTGGGCACGATCCACCGGCGCACGCTGGAGCGCGGCGTGACGACCTCGCTCTATGTCGAGGAGATGTTTTCGACCGGCTTTGACGCGGCCAACCGCGCCGTCTTCGCCGAATTCGCGCCTGAAGACGCCAAGGTGGTCGGGATCGCGCTTCGCGCCGACAAGAAGCTGGTCGACAAGATCACCAAGGGCGCCCGCATGCACGCCTAGCCAAGGCACTACGCCTGCCGGCGGCTCTTGTTGTGCCAGCAGGCTTTCATGTCGCGGCTGGCGACAATTGGCTTGCCGGGAGCCGGCAATTCCCGCAAAGGTGGGCTCCAGCCCAGCTTCCCACCCGGCCTGCAAGTGAGTGCTCCCCAAAGATATGTAGAAAGCGCAACGCCCCCGGTGGCGATCCTGTGCATGCTTTCCACCTATGTCTGCTTCACCTTCCTCGACACATCAAGCAAATACCTCGTCCTTGCCGGCGTTTCCGTGCTGGTCGTTGCCTGGGTGCGCTTTGCCGTGCATGTGGTGCTGGTCGGCGCGCTGCTGCGCGGCTGGCGCGAACCGGTGCGGTTTCGTCCGGTCAACCTGCCGGCGCATATCTTGCGTGGCGCGTTCCTGTTCGGATCGACCATATTCAATGTCCTGGCGCTCAAATCCCTGCAACTGGCCGAGACAACCTCGATCTATTTCTTCGGGCCGATGGTGATCACGGCACTGGCCGGTCCGCTGCTTGGCGAGTGGGCCGGCTGGCGGCGCTGGCTGGCGATCCTGGCGGCCTTTGCCGGCGTCCTCATCATCACCCGGCCGGGCGTCGGCGTTTTCGGCATCGGACATCTCTTCGCGCTCGGCTCGATGCTGTCGAACTGCTTCTACGTCATCATGACGCGCCGCATGTCGGCGACCGAGACATCGGAGAGCCTCATCCTGTTTTCGGCGCTGGCGCCGGCGCTGCTGCTGTTGCCCCTGCTGCCGTTTTCGTTTTCCCTGCCGCATGATGGCTGGCACTGGTTCGTGCTGCTGATGCTCGGCGTGTTCGGCGGCGTCGGTCACTGGCTGCTGGTCCAGGCCTACCGGCTGGCGACAACCACGGCTTTGGCGCCCTATCCCTATTCGCAGATGGTGTGGATGATCATTTCCGGCTGGATCGTCTTCAAGCAGTTTCCCGACCGCTGGACATTGGTCGGCGCCGCCATCATCGTCGCCAGCGGTCTCTACATCGTCCATCGCGAGCATAGGCTTCGGCTGCGGAGCCGCGCGGCCTCGGATGTCGAGGCCGAAGCGTTGGCAAAAAAACTTTGATTTGCCCCCGATCGGTGGCATAACGCCGCCTTTAAACAGTTTAGGTCTGGAAGTTCAGGTCCGGGGAGCACACGTCGCTGGCACAAAAAATCAAGCTTTCGACGATCGCGGATGCGCTCGGCGTGTCCACGGCCACGGTCTCGCTGGCGCTGCGCGACAGCCCTCTGGTTGCCGGGACCACCCGTGACCGCATCAAGGAACATGCCCGCGCCATCGGCTATATCTACAACCGACGCGCCGCCAGCCTGCGCACCTCGCGTTCCGGCATTGTCGGCGTCGTCGTCCACGACATCATGAACCCATTCTTCGCCGAGATCCTGCGCTCGATCGAAAGCGAGCTCGACCGCAGCCGGCAGACCTTCATCCTGTCCAATCATTATGATCAGCTCGAAAAGCAGCGCACCTTTATCGATACGCTTTTGCAGCTCGGCGCCGACGGCGTCATCATGTCGCCGGCGATAGGCACTCCGGCTTCCGACATCCTGATGGCCGAGGAGAACGGCCTCCCCGCTGTGCTGATCGCGCGCACCGTCGAGGGTGCCGACGTGCCGGTGTTTCGCGGCGACGACTCTTACGGGACAGGTCTCGCCACCAACCACCTGATCTCGCTCGGCCACAAGCGCATCGCCATGATCGGCGGCACCGACCAGACCTCGACCGGCCGTGACCGCTACCAGGGCTATGTCAATGCGATGGAGGCGGCCGGGCTGGAAGTCAGGTCGTCATGGCGCATCGCCGGGCCGCGCACCAAGCAGGCCGGCTTCGAGGCCGCCGGACAGTTCCTGGCGCTGAAGGACAGGCCGACGGCTGCCTGCTGCTGGAACGACCTTGTCGCCATCGGCCTCATGAACGGCATTGCCCGTGCCGGCCTTGTGCCCGGCGTCGACATCTCCGTTACCGGCTATGATGACCTTGAGGAAGCGGCGATCGCGACGCCGGCGCTGACCACTGTCTGGAACGGCCAGCGCGAGGTTGGCCGCCGCGCCGCCAGCGCGCTGCTCGACAAGCTCAACGGCCAGACGGTGCGGCCCTCGCAGGAATTGATCAAGCCGGAACTGCATGTGCGTCAGTCGACCGGCAAGCCGGTGGAGCGTGTATGACCAAGGCCGAACAGCTGCAATCCGTCGCCATCCTGGTGCCGGGCGATTTCAACGACCATGCGGTCGACCGCATCAACCGCACGTTCAGGCGTGTCAGAATCGAACGCGCCGATCCGGCGCTCGTCACCGACGAGATGCGCAGTGATGTGCGCGGCATCGCTTCGTTTGCCGGCATCGACGCGGCGATGATGGATGCATTGCCCAACCTCGAGCTCATCGCCTCCTTTGGCGTCGGCTATGATTCGGTCGATGTCGGCCATGCCCGAGCGAAGAACATCATGGTTACCAACACGCCCGACGTGTTGACCGAGGAGGTCGCCGATACCACGATCGGGCTGTTGATCAACACCATCCGCGACCTGCCGCGCGCCGAAACCTGGCTGCGCGACGGCAGCTGGGTGCGCAACGGCAACTATCCGCTGAGCCGGCTGACCTTGCGCGGGCGCAGTGTGGGTATTTTCGGCATGGGCCGCATTGGGCAGGCCATCGCCCGGCGTCTGGAAGCTTTTGGCTTGCCGGTCGCCTACCACAACCGGCGCCGTGTCGAAGGTCTTCCATACCAGTACCATGCGACCCTGAAAGGACTTGCCGAAGCCGTCGATACGCTGATTTCGGTCGTGCCGGGGGGCGACTCGACGGAGAAGGCGGTCAATGCCGAGATACTGTCGGCGCTTGGCGCCAACGGCGTCTTCGTCAACATCGGTCGCGGCAGCACGGTTGACGAGGCGGCGCTTGCGGCAGCCCTTGTCACCGGCACCATCGCCGCCGCCGGCCTCGACGTCTTTGCCTACGAACCGAACGTGCCCAAGGCGCTGCTCGATGCGCCCAACACCTCGCTACTGCCGCATGTCGGCTCGGCCTCGGACCATACCCGCCGCGCCATGGCGGATCTCTGCGTCGACAATCTGGTCTCCTGGTTCACCGAGCGCCGTCCGCTGACCCCGGTGCCCGAGACGGCGGAAGTCAAGGCGCGAGCTTGAGGCTGCCTCACTTATTAACGTCAGCTTAACCCTTTGGAATCATTCTTCAACCTATCCGTGTACGTGGATGAAGAATGATGAAAGCACTTTCCGCATTGATCGCTGCCGCAGCGCTGTTTGGTGGCATTCAGCTGTTTCATGGCGGCAGCGTGGAAAGCGTGGCCAACGAGGCCGCCCTGTCCAACAGCTACAGGCTGGTCGCCAATGGCGATGAGGCGGTCTGTGCAGTCAGCCGCGGGGCTGAAATTTCGGACGGTTTGTCGCTGCTCACCGTTGCTCCGAAATGCCGCCGGCTCTTGCCGGGCATAGAGCAGGCGAAGTTCTGGCGCGAGCAAAACGACGGCACGGTCGCCTTCAGCGCCAACGGCGTCGATCCGATCGTCACCTTCGCGACTGCCGACGGCGACGGCTACGAATCCTATGCCCCGGCGCTGCCGCTGCTGTCGCTGGCGGCCATAGGCGATAAGAAATCTGGCGACTGATTATTCCGCTGCGGCCCGTGCGCCAGCCTTCGCTGCGGCGTGCAGCCGAACCGCATCGCCGAAGGCACGGAATATCTTCACCGAATTGCTGTCCGACTTGACCCAGTATTCCGGATGCCATTGCACGCCGACGGCGAAGGCGCGGGCGTCGCGCACCGAAACCGCCTCGACTGTGCCGTCGCTGGCGACGGCCTCTATCTGCAGCTTCGAGCCGAGCCGGTCGATCGCCTGGCGGTGCAACGAATTGACCTTGATGTCGCCGGCACCGAACACACCGGCCAGGCAACTGTCGGGTTTGATAGAAATGGTCTGGTGGATGGCGAAGCGTTCGTCCTGCTTGTCGCTCACCGGTGCGCGGTGGTCGAGCGAACCCTCGCGCTCCTGGATCTCGGTGCCGAGCGTGCCGCCCAGCGCCACGTTCAATTCCTGGATGCCGCGGCAGATGGCGAGCAGCGGCACGCCGCGTTCGATCGCCCGCCGGATGAGCGGCAGCGTCGTGGCGTCGCGCGCCGGATCATAGGGGCCATTGGCTTCGCTGGCGTCGCCGCCATAAAGCGAGGGGTGCACATTGGATTTCGAGCCGGTGACCATGACGCCGTCGACCGACGACAGAAGTTCGTCGAAATCGAGCCGGTCGCCGAACGATGGCACCAGCACCGGAAACACGCCGGCGCCGGTGATCGCCGCTTCCAGATATTGTTGTGGGGCTGCATGCCAGGTGTAGTTGTCGAACTGACGGACGTCGGTCGATATGGCGACGAGCGGCTGGTGCATTTTGGCTCTATGTTCCATCTGGGCAAGGATGTCCTGCCTGCAAAATAGGCCATCGCCGGGCATTTTTCCATGCCAAGTTTCAACGTGTCGCATGGGCCACGAAATGGCCTGTTAGACTATAGTTGCAGGGTAGCTGGGCTTCGCCGTCAAATCGGGTCGGCCTGCTGGACTCGACTTCTTGCCCGTGTATTGTCTCGAACGAACCGACAGGGAAACCGAGGATTTCCTGACGTCGGCCTGTTGATCCAAAAGGGAGGAAGTTCATGGATCGTCGTTCATTCATTCGCAAGGCCGGTGTCACCGGCGTCGGTGCCGCGGCGGCGGCGGCCACGCTGGCGGCGCCTGCCATCGCCCAGTCCAATCCCAAGGTGACATGGCGGCTGGCATCGTCCTTCCCGAAGTCGCTCGATACCATCTATGGCGGCGCCGAGGTGTTCTCGAAGATGCTGTCGGAAGCCACCGACGGCAATTTCCAGATCCAGGTTTTTGCTGCCGGCGAGCTGGTGCCTGGCCTGCAGGCCGCCGACGCCACCACCGCCGGCACGGTCGAGGCCTGCCATACGGTGGCATATTATTACTGGGGCAAGGACCCGACATGGGCGCTCGGTGCGGCGGTTCCCTTTTCGCTCAACGCACGCGGCATGAATGCCTGGCATTACCATGGCGGCGGCATCGACCTGTTCAACGAGTTTCTCGCCACGCAGGGCCTTTTCGGCCTGCCGGGCGGCAACACCGGCGTCCAGATGGGTGGCTGGTTCCGCAAGGAAATCAACACGGTGGCCGACCTTTCCGGCCTCAAGATGCGAATCGGCGGTTTTGCCGGCAAGGTGGTGCAGAAACTCGGCGTCGTGCCGCAGCAGATCGCCGGCGGTGATATCTATCCCGCGCTGGAGAAAGGCACCATCGACGCGGCCGAATGGGTTGGTCCCTATGATGACGAGAAGCTCGGCTTCTACAAGGTCGCGCCCTATTATTATTATCCCGGCTGGTGGGAGGGCGGCCCGACCGTCCACCTGATGTTCAACAAGGCGAAGTACGAAGAACTTTCGCCGACGTACAAGTCGCTGCTGCACACTGCCGCGCAGGCGGCCGACGCCAACATGCTGCAGAAATACGATTATCTGAACCCTGCGGCGGTGAAGCGACTGGTGGCCGGCGGCGCGAAACTGCGCCCGTTCAGCCAGGAGATCATGGCTGCCTGTTTCGAAAAGGCCAACGAGGTCTATACCGAAATGGAAGCCTCCAACGCCCCGTTCAAGAAGATCTGGGAATCGATCAAGGGCTTCCGCAAGGAGCACTATCTCTGGGCGCAGGTGGCCGAATACAATTACGACACCTTCATGATGGTCCAGCAGCGCAACGGCAAGCTGTAGTCGGCCGGACTTCTGCTCAAAAGCTCTCTGGGCGGAACCTGCTCAGGGAGCTTTTCTGTATATCCCGGGAGGCGAAGCCGGCGGTTCAGCCTCGGCGCGGGACCACCAGAACCTTGACCTCGCCGGGGGCCGGCGGATTGGCGATCACCGCTGGCGCTTCTTCAAGCGACACCTGCCTGGAGATCAGCCTGTCGATCTCTATCGCACCGGAAGCGATGAGTTCGGCGGCGCGGCGATGGGTGTAGGGATTGAGGAAGGAACCGAGCACCTTCAGTTCCCGGAACAGCAGGTCGAACGGCTCGAATTCAGCTTTCACGCCTTGCGGCGTCACGCCGACGATGACGACCGTGCCACCGGCGCGGGCCAGCCGCATCGACTGCTCGACGGTCTCTCGCACGCCCGCGCATTCGAACACCACGTCGGCTCCGCCCGGCGCCAGGCCGGCTGGCCCGGCGATGGCGTCGACGACATCGGCGGCAGTCGGATCGACCGTCGCTGTCGCGCCGAAATCCCTGGCGAGCGCGCGCCGCGAAGCTTGCCTGGTCGACAGAATGATGGTCGTGGCTCCCGCCAATCTTGCCAGCTGCACGGTGAGCAGGCCGATCACGCCGCCGCCAAGCACGACCACCGAGCTGCCCGGTTTGATCCCGGCAAGGTCGACGCCATGCAGGCAACAGCCGAGCGGCTCGCAGAAGGCACCGTGCATGGGATCGAGGCCCGCAGGCAGGACGAAAGCCTGCTTCTGCGGCAAGGCAAGATATTCGGCAAAGCCGCCGTCGCGATGAATGCCGATGGCGCGCAGATTGCTGCAGAGGTTGACCCGCCCGGCATGACAATGCACGCAACGCCCGCAGGCGATGTTGGGATCGCCGGTGACGCGGTCGCCGACGGCAAAGCCGGAGACGGATTTTCCGACCGCCTCGACGATGCCGGAGAATTCATGGCCGGGCGTCACCGGCGGCGTGCACGGAAACTCGCCGTGAAACAGATGCCGATCCGTGCCGCAGACGCCGCAGGCTTCGATGCGCACCAGTAGCTCATCCGCACCGATGTCAGGCATGTCGACGTCGCGCAGCGTGATGCCGCCCACTGCTTCCAGCCGCACCGCTTTCATGGTTTTGACCATGCCGGTTCAGTTGAAGCTTGGCGGTTGCGACAGGTCAGGCTGTGGCGCTGCCGGCTTTGCCGGTGTCGGATCGCCGAAACTGGGCGGTTGCGAAAGGTCGGGAGCTGCCGGCGCCGTGCCGCCACCAGCGGGCGCCGCTCCATCCGCCGGCGGCGTGCCGAGCGGCGACAGGCCGGGCACCTCCGGTACCTTGTAGTCGATGGTGCCCGGATCGACGGTCGTTCCCTTGTAGTGCATCACCATTTGCGGGAAGGCGATGGTCAAGCCGATCATGATCACCTGGATGCAGACAAAGGGCACCGCGCCCCAATAGATCTGTCCGGTGGTCACCGGCGCGATTTGTTTGCCGGTGAGACGATCGAGATAGGGCACGCGCGCGGCCACCGAACGCAGGTAGAACAGCGCGAAGCCGAAGGGCGGGTGCATGAAGCTGGTCTGCATGTTGACGCCCAGGAGCACGCCGAACCAGATCAGGTCGATGCCGAGCTTGTCGGCGGCGGGCGCCAGCAGTGGTACGATGATGAACGCCAATTCGAAGAAGTCGAGGAAGAAGGCGAGGAAGAAGACGAGCATGTTGACGCCGATCAGGAAGCCGACCTCGCCGCCCGGCAGCGACGTCAAAAGGTGCTCGACCCAGATATGGCCGTTGACGCCGTAAAAGGTCAGTGAGAACACCCGTGCGCCGATCAGGATGAACAGCACGAAGGACGACAGCCTTGTCGTCGAGGCCAGCGCCTGCTTGACGACGTCAAGCGACAAGCGCCCCTTGGCCGCCGCCATGAACAAGGCGCCGACCGAGCCCATGGCGCCGCCTTCCGTCGGCGTGGCGATGCCCAGGAAGATGGTGCCCAGCACCAGAAAGATCAGCGCCAGTGGCGGGATCAGCACGATGATCACCTGCTGCGCGAGCCTGGACATCATGTTGAAGTTCAGGCGTTTGTCGGCAATGGCGACGATGTAGATGAACAGCACTCCGGCCGTCGCGCCGAGAATGTCGGCATTGTCGCCATGCGCCGGCGCCAGATAACGATACGCCGCGTAGGAAACCGCTGATGTGACCAGCAAAGCCACCAGCAGCGACATCACGCCATGGCCGAGTGTACGAGCCTCGAGCGGCAGCGCCGGCATCGAGTTCGGCCGGATGATCGACATGATCAGGATGTAGGACATATAGAGGCCGGTGAGCACGAGGCCCGGGATCAACGCGCCCGCGTACATATCGCCGACCGAGCGGCCGAGCTGGTCGGCAAGCACGATCAGCACCAGCGACGGCGGGATGATCTGGGCAAGCGTGCCGGAGGCGGCGATGACACCGGATGCGAGCCGGCGGTCATAGCCATAGCGCAGCATGATCGGCAGCGAGATCAAGCCCATGGCGATGACGGAAGCCGCCACCACGCCGGTGGTCGCCGCCAGAAGCGCGCCGACGAAGATCACCGCATAGGCGAGGCCGCCACGGATGGGCCCGAACAGCTGGCCGATCGTGTCGAGCAGGTCTTCGGCCATACCCGACCGCTCGAGCACGATGCCCATGAAGGTAAAGAACGGGATGGCCAGCAGCGTGTCGTTCGACATCACCCGGCTGCCGTAGAAATTATCCGGCAATGCGTGCAGGAGCGGCCAGGCGAGGTTGATCGATCCTCCGGAATAGGGGGATAGCAGCACGCCGATGAAGAAGAACATCAAGCCGTTGGCGGCCAGCGAAAAGGCGACGGGGTAGCCGATCAGCAGGAAGATGATCAGCGAGGCGAACATGATCGGCGCCATGTTCTGCGCGATGAACTCCATCACGAGCGCACCTCGTCGGCCAGCGCCTTGGCTTCGAGTTCGGCCTGCTCATGCACCGATATGAAGGGATTGGGGTCGTCCATGTCTCCGCGCATGATGGCGATCTTCTTGATGATTTCGGAGATGCCCTGCAGCGCGAGCAGGAAAAAACCGATGAGCAGGATGGCCTTGGCCGGCCAGATGATCAGCCCGCCGGAATTGTTGGACATCTCGCCGCTGCGAAACGACAGCGACACATAGGGCACGAAATAGATCACCATCAGCGTCACGAACGGCATCAGGAAGAAGAGATGCCCGAGCAGGTCGATCCAGTGCTGTACGCGGCGTGAAAACAGGCCGTAGACGATGTCGATGCGGATATGTTCGTTCTGCTTCAGCGTATAGGCGGCGGCTAACATGAAGGCGGCGCCGAACAGGTACCATTGCAGCTCGAGCCAGGCGTTCGAGGATATGTCGAACACCTTGCGGATAATGGCGTTGGCGGCGCTCACCAGGATCGCCAGCAGGATCAGCCACGATATCCATTTGCCGATGAATTCGTTGGCGCGATCAATAGTCCTGGATAGAGCAAGAAGCCCTGCCATGCATTTCCTCCCTTGTACCGGAGGCGTGCCGGCTCCCCCCTTTTTTGTCCGTCACGCCGCGTGGTCCAACGGTATGCCGCGCGTGGACTGACGGGTCAACAAGCATAGAGGCAGCAAATATCATCGCATGGCAGACAGTGCCCGATACCGGCGATCTGCCCTCGCGTCATGCAACCAAAGTCTGACCTTTTCAGGCGATTTTGCCGGTGTCGCGGCCGGCGCCGATCAGGATCAGCGTCGTGACCAGGAACAGATACATCCACGCGTCGCGCCACTCGACCGGGAAATAGCCGGCCCACAGCGATTCGGCCATACCGAAGGCGGCCGCGCCGAGTGCTGCGCGCGGTGGCGAGAGATAGCCGCCGACCGCCGTCACGAACAGGATCTTCAACCCGTAGACGAGGCCCGAGCCGAAGCTGACATTGCCGTAATAGAGCCCGGCCATGACACCGGCCAGCGCGGCGCAGAAGCCGCCGAACAGCACCGCGTGCCGAAACACCGCGCGCACGTCGACGCCGCACATCGCGGCTGCCTTGGGGTCGTCGGAGACGGCGCGCCAGCGCCGTCCGAAGCTCGACCGGGCAAAAGCCCGGCTGGCCAGCGCGATTGCCGCCACCACCACGGCGCAGTCGATGAGCTGGATGAGCGTCAGCGTCGCCTTGAAGGTCGCGCCCTGCGCGAAAACGATGGGCTGCGCCAGCATCGGCGGGAGCCACAGATCATGCGTGTCGGCGGCGATGCGGCTCGCTTCGGACAGCAGCAGCAGGATGCCGAGTGTCGTCACCACGATTGCATTGGGCGTGCGGTTGGCCAAAGGTTCGAAGACACTGCGCGACAGCACGTGGCTGATCAGCGCGGCATAGAGGAACGCAGCGACGACGCCGAGCGCCACCGACGCCAGCAGCGTCAGCCACAAAACCTGATAGCCGAAGGCCGCGGTCAGGATCATCGTCTGGCCGCAAAAGGCGAACAACGCGCCATAGGCGAGATTGGTGCGGTGCAGGATGCCGTTGGTCAGCACATAGCCAAAGGCGAGCAGCGCATAGAGCGCGCCCGAGTGCAGCCCGTTCAACACCTGCTGGAAGAAATAGAGCATGCAAAACCTCGAAGCATGCCGCCAAAAGTGCGAAGCGGTCTTGGCCAACGACATGCTCAAAAGGCTGCGGAGACCGCCGCATCCCGGAGTGAGGTTGCATCGTTGAATCTAACTTGTCAAACGCGATTTATCGGTTAGATTCTAGGCATGACGGTATCCTGGACCCCGCACCGCTTCACCGGCGGCTTGCTTGCGCTCGACACGGCGAACACCGTCGTGCTGCGCGGCGATCCGGAGCGGACGTTCGATCGCTTCGACGACCCGGCCGAGATTGCCCGCTTCGCCGATGCGGCGAGCCGCTTTCGCGCCGCCGAACTTGGCGAAAGGCCGCTGGCGGTATCCTCGGCGGTGGCGATCGCGCCCGTCGTGCTGTCGATCCGCGAGGCGACGGACCGGCTGTTTCGTGATGCGGCGTCGAAGGGCGCGGTTGCCACCACTGATCTGCCCGGATTCCTGAGAGCCTGCGGCGATGGCCTTGCCGGCAGCCGGACCGAGATCGGTGCGCCGGGGAGGCCCTTCGGTGATCCCCTGACTCCGATCGCCTTCGAGGCGGCACTGGCGGTTTCGGCGCTGTCCCTTCTGCGCGACGACACCGTCGCGAGGCTCAGGATCTGTCCCAACTGCACCTGGCTGTTCGTCGACAGAAGCCGCAATTCCAGCCGCCTTTGGTGCGACATGGCGGTGTGCGGCAACAGGCAGAAGGCAAGCCGTCACTATCGTCGCCGTCGCATGGCGGAAAATGAGGTCAAGAATGCGTAGCGGCCTTTCCCATTCGATCCTTGTCGGCGCGGCACTCATCGCGGCCGTTGCGCTCGGCGCCTGCCGCGATACCGGCAATGACGAAGGGAAGCTGTTCGAGATTTCCGGCAAGATATTCGTCTTCAACTACCGCCTCGCAAGGGCGACTTATGTCGTGACGCTGCGGCCGCTGAAGCCGATGGGAGAGGGCCAGGTCGCGGTCGCCAGCTTCCAGGATCCCGCCGGCGGCGTGCCTCTGGTGGTCGAGCAGAAGGTCTGGCCGAAGCTCGACAAGGTGACGCTGGAGAGCCCGGCACTGACCTGCGTCGTCAAGAACAAGCCCTATGCGATTGCCATCAGCATCAAGGGCGCCGACGGCGCGGTCCTGCAGAAGATCGATACCACGCTGATGTCGACGGAAGACCAGTCGATTCTGCCCGACCGGCCGCTGGTCATCGATCAGCTCTACACCGCCAATCCCGATCTCGTCGGCCATCCCGACGGCAAGCTGCCGGGCGAACCGAAGCCGGATTGCTCGAAGGGCAGCTGACGCGTCGCGGCCATCCGGGCCGCAGCTGAAATTTTCGTGCGCCGGGCAATGTCCGCGGATCGTTTCATACCCTATTCAGGATGGCCGCGGACTGTTCGTTGCGCGTTGCCTGGCATCTGCGATTTTGTTTGACCTGCCTTGCAAGGGGAGAAAGGATGCGTCATCCGACCCCGACGTTGGCTGCCTGCCCCGCGTGGCCTCCGCAGAGGAAATGCCTGATGACGCTGCACGACGTCGCGCTCGACGACAAGTTCGATCTCGCAAAGGAGCGCATCTTCCTGTCCGGCGCGCAGGCGGTCATCCGCATGCTGCTGATGCAGCGCGAGCGCGATCGCCGCGCCGGCTTGAACACGGCCGGCTTCGTCTCCGGCTATCGCGGTTCGCCGCTCGGCGGCCTCGACATGCAGCTGTGGAAGGCGAAGAAACAGCTCGCCCAGGCTGACATCGTCTTCCAGCCGGGTCTCAACGAGGAGCTTGCCGCCACCGCTTGCTGGGGCGCGCAGCAGACGGAACTGCTGGGCGAGGGCACCCATGACGGTGTCTTTTCGGTCTGGTACGGCAAGGGGCCGGGCGTTGACCGCTCAGGCGACGTGTTCCGCCATGCCAATCTCGCCGGCTCGTCGAAGCATGGCGGCGTGCTCGCTCTGATGGGCGACGACCATATGGCCGAATCCTCGACCAATGCGCACGCCACCGAATTCCTGTTCGTCGACACGATGGTGCCGATCCTCAACCCGGCCGGCGTCCAGGAGATCATCGACTACGGGCTCTACGGCTTCGCCATGTCGCGCTTTGCCGGCACGTGGGCGGCGATCAAATGCGTCAAGGACAACATCGAATCGACCGCCTCGGTCGATGCCGCGCTCGAGCGGCTGAACATTGTGGTGCCGGACTTCGACATGCCGCCTGGCGGTCTCAACATCCGCCACGAGATCGACATGCTCGGCCAGGAGGAGCGGCTGCATGAGCACAAGCGCGCCGCGGCCTCCGCCTTCATCCTTGCCAACGGGCTGAACCGCATCGTCTATTCGGGCGGCCGCAACCCGAAGATCGGCATCATCACGCTCGGCAAGAGCTACCTCGATGTCCGCCAGGCGCTGGACGACATCGGCATCGACGAGGCGGCCGCCAACCGCATCGGGGTGCGGCTGTTCAAGGTAGGCTGCCCCTGGCCGCTCGACCTGCATCACATCGCCGATTTCGCCCAAGGCCTCGACACCATTGTCGTCGTCGAGGAGAAGCGCTCGCTGATCGAGGTGCAGTTGCGCGAAAGCCTTTATGGCACTGCCACCCAACCAGTCATTATCGGCAAGAAGGACGAGCGCGGCGACTGGCTGTTTCCGGCCAAGGGCGCGCTCGATCCCAACGAGATCGCCATCGCGCTTGGCGAGAGGATCGTCAGGACCATCGGCCCGTCCGAAGAGATTTCGGCGCGGGTGGCAAAACTGCGCCAGTTCCAGGCAATGCTCACCGAGGCCACCGACATCGGCTCGCGCACGCCGTTCTTTTGCTCCGGTTGCCCGCACAATTCGTCCACCAAGGTGCCGGACGGCTCTATCGCCGCGGCCGGCATCGGTTGTCACTTCATGGCGCTGTGGATGGACCGCAACACCGTCGGCTTCACGGCCATGGGCGGCGAGGGCGCGCAATGGGTCGGCCAGGCGCCGTTCTCCAAGCGCGAGCACATCTTCCAGAATCTTGGCGACGGCACCTACAACCATTCCGGTACGCTGGCGATCCGCTTCGCGCTGTCGAGCGACGCCAACATCACCTACAAGATCCTCTACAACGACGCCGTCGCCATGACCGGCGGCCAGCCGCACGAAGGCGGCCTGACCGTCGACATGATCGCCAGGCAGGTGCGCGCCGAAGGCGTCGACCGCATCGCCATCGTCACCGATGAGCCCGGCAAATATGCCGGCAAGGCCGAATTCCCGGCCGGCGCCACCATCCATCACCGCGACGACCTCGATCTCGTCCAGCGCGAGCTGCGCGAGGTCAAGGGCGTTTCGGTGCTGCTCTACGACCAGACCTGCGCCGCCGAAAAGCGCCGTCGCCGCAAGCGCGGCACCTTCCCCGATCCCGACAAGCGGGTCTTCATCAACGAACTGGTCTGCGAAGGCTGCGGCGATTGCGGCGTGCAGTCGAACTGCGTCTCGATCCAGCCGGTCGAGACCGAATTTGGCCGCAAGCGCAAGATCGACCAGTCGAGCTGCAACAAGGATTTCTCCTGCGTCAACGGCTTCTGCCCGTCCTTCGTCACCGTGCACGGCGCTAAGATCCGCAAGGCCGAGGGCCTTGCCGGCAAGGCCGATCCGCTGGAAGGCGTGCCCGTGCCGGCGCAATTCCCGCTTGGCGAGCAGGGCTGGGCGGCGATCATCGATGGCGTCGGCGGCACCGGCGTCGTCACCGTCGGTGCGGTGCTTGGCATGGCGGCGCATCTCGAGGACAAGGGCTGCGGCATGATCGACATGGCCGGCCTCGCCCAGAAGGGTGGCTCGGTGTTCACGCATGTCCGCATCGCCCGCACCCCGGACGACATCCATGCCATCCGCGTTTCGGCCGGCAAGGCCGATCTGGTGCTTGGCTGCGATCTCGTCGTGTCGGGCGCCAAGAAGGTGCTGACCGCTGTGCGCGAGGGCCACACCATCTTCGTCGCCAACACCGCCGAGATCATGCCCGGCGAATTCGCCCGCTCGGCCGATTTTTCGTTGCCGACAGAGCGGCTGAAAAAGGCGATCCGCGCGGCAGCGGGCGACGACAAGGCGCATTTCTTCGACGCCACCCGCACCGCCACGGCACTTTTCGGCAATTCGCTCGGCGCCAACATGTTCATGCTCGGCTTTGCCTTCCAGCACGGCGGCCTGCCATTGTCGGCCGAGGCCGTCGAAAAGGCGATCGAGCTCAACGGCGAAGCCGTGGCGATGAACATCGCCGCTTTCCGCTGGGGACGTCGTGCTGCCTATCAGCCGGATTTCGTGCGCCGGCTCGTTGCCCAGCCGGGTCCGGCCGTGGCTGGAAAGGCCGACCAGGCCACGGATATCGCCGAGACGCTGGACGACATCATTGCCCGCCGCGTCGCCTTCCTAACCGCCTATCAGAATACGGCCTACGGCAAGCGTTATGCCGAAAAGCTGGCCGTTTTGCGCGCCGCCGAAGCGAAGGCCGTGCCGGGTTCGACTGCGGTGGCGCAGGCAGCCGCCAGGAACCTGTTCAAGCTGATGGCGATCAAGGACGAATACGAGGTGGCGCGTCTTTACACGGACGGCTCTTTCGTCGCCGAACTTGGAAAACAGTTCCAGAGCTATGAAAAGCTCGAATTCCACCTCGCTCCGCCGATCATGGGCCGTCGTGGCAATGACGGCAGCCCGAGGAAATCAAGCTTCGGTCCGTGGATGATGAAGGGCTTTCGGGTTCTGGCGGCGATGAAGGGCCTGCGCGGCACCGCCTTCGACCTGTTCGGCTACACCGCCGAACGGCGCATGGAGCGGCAGCTACTGGCGCGGTACGAGGCGGATCTGGAGCTCATCGCCGGATCGCTGGCCCCGGCCAGGGTCGATGCGGCGGCTGCATTGGCTTCGGTGCCTGCCCTCATTCGCGGCTACGGCCACGTCCGTCGAGCCAGCGCCGACAAGGCTTCGAGCGAACGCCAAAGGCTGCTCGAACGCCTGTCGAGTACGCCGGCGCGGCCCGAACTTCAGGCCGCCGAATGATCGATACGCCTTGTTTACCTGAACGACAGTTTCCTTGCTTTCCGTTACGTCACTCGGCTTGACGGCAGGAGCGCGGGGGTCTCTCTAAATCTTTCTTAAGGCGGATGTGGCACTGCTTGGCTCCCCAGGGTTGGGATTCAGGCGTTGAATCTGAGAAAAAAGAACGAGATTCCGGTCGACGTCTACATTCCGTTCGTGGAAACCTTGTTTCGCGACGGGCTGACGCTTTCGATCGGCATTCTCGCGCAGACTTTCCTGATCGGCCTTGTCTGGTGGAAGAACGGCGATCCGCGGTATTTGCTGGTCGCGATCTCGATGGTTCTCGTCGGTGTGTTCCGCATGAGAAACTTTCGAAAATACAACAGCATGCCTTCGCCGACGACCTGGGAAGAAGCGCACAAGCGTGAGAATGACTACATTCTCTATGGCTCCCTGCATGGCTTGACGCTTGGCGCCTTCTGCCTGCTCGGCATCTATTTCGCGCGCGACGGTTTCGCCGAAATCGCCTCCGTTTGCCTGACGCTGGCGACGGCGACCTCCATCGCCGGCCGCAACTACGGCTCGCCACGCATGGTCACCATCCTGACCATTGCCTTGACCTGGCCGATCTCGCTGGGCTTCCTGCTGCGCGGCGACATCTACCATGTCCTCCTCGGGCTCCTGTCGGCGCCGTTCCTGTTCGCCATCCGGAAATTCGCCAACACCGTACGCGATGTGCTTTTTGCGGCCGTCTCGGAAGAAAAGAAGGCCAACCGCATCGCCCAGCGCTTCAACCGGGCGCTCAACACCATGTCGCACGGCCTTGTCATGCTCGGCCCGGACGGCCGCGTCGCGGTGGCCAATGCCGAGGCCGCGCATCTGATGTCGCTCAAGTCGCCCGATGCGCTGCTCGGCCGGTCGATCCATGGTCTGTTGATGCGCGGTGTCGCCGGCGGCATGCTGGCGCCCAAGGATTGCCGCTACATCGAGGCGCAGCTGACGCGTGCCCTGCGCGAGGGCCGCGACCGCAAGGTGCTGGTTTCCCTCGCCAACGGCCAGCATTATGAGTTCTCGGCTCGCGAAGGCAGCCAGGAACTGGGCGTCATCACCTTCGAGGACGTCACCGCCCGTGTCGAGGCGGAAGACAAGATACGCTTCATGGCACGTTACGACAACCTCACCGGCCTGCCCAACCGCGCCTATTTCCATGAACTGGTCGGCGAGGCCATGGTATCAGGCGATCGCGATCGTCTCTGCGGCCTGGCGGTGCTCGACCTCGACGATTTCAAGAGCGTCAACGACACGCTTGGCCATCCTATCGGCGACGGCTTGATCTATGCCGTTGCCGAGCGGCTTGCCGCCATTGCCAGGCAAGATATCACGGTCAGCCGTTTCGGTGGCGACGAGTTCATGATCTTCTTCGACCGCGTCGAGGATGAGAGCCATCTGACCAGCCAGCTCGACGAGATTTTCGCCGGCCTGCAAGGGGAAGTCGACGTTGCCGGTCACGGGCTGCGCATCCAGGCCAGCGGCGGCGCGGTACTGTCGCGGGTCAAGGATACCGATGTCGACGCCATGATCGTCAAGGCGGACCTGGCGCTCTACAAGGCCAAGGAGCTCGGCAAGAACAGCTGGCGGCTGTTCGAAGCCTCGATGGATGCCGCTTTCCGTAACCGTCAGCTGATGAAGGCGGATCTGCGCACAGCCGTGGAAAGCAAGAGCCTGCGGGTGGTCTATCAGCCGATCGTGGCGATGAGCACCATGCGCATCGCCAGCTGCGAGGCGCTGTGCCGGTGGGATCATCCCGATCTCGGGCCGATCTCGCCCAGCATCTTCATTCCACTGGCCGAGGAAATGGGCATCATTTCCGAGATCAGCACCTTCGTGCTGCAGGCAGCCTGCGCCGAATGCGCCAAATGGCCCGACCAGACCAGCGTCTCGGTCAATCTCTCCGCCAAGGATTTCCGCAGCCGCGATGTCATCCAGAAGGTTCGCGATGCGTTGGCCGGCACCGGCCTCGCCGCCTCCCGGCTCGAGATCGAGGTCACCGAAACGGCGCTGCTCGACGACAAGTCGCTGACGCGCCAGTATATCGAGGAGCTGAAGCAACTTGGCGTGCGCATCGCGCTCGACGATTTCGGCACCGGCTATTCGAGCCTGAGCTACCTGCACAAGCTGCCGCTCGACAAGATCAAGATCGACCGCTCGTTCCTGATGGACGTTACCCAGAATCCCCGTTCGCTCGAGCTGCTCAAGGGCATCGTCAACCTGTCGCGGCCGCTGGGGCTTTCGGTGACCGTCGAAGGGGTCGAGACCTTCGAGCAGCTCAAGATCCTGGCGCTGCAGGTCAAGCCTGATCTTGTCCAGGGGTTCCTGTTCGGTTCGGCGCTCAGCGCTTCCGGCATCGAGACGATGTCGAACACCGTATGGCCCTTCGCCAAGGATATCAGGACCGCCAAAAAGGCGGTACGTCGCTGATTTGCGGCGTATGGCGCATGGTGCCCAGGCACCGAGAGCCCATCCCTGTTTCCTTCAAGAGGCTCGAGGTTTCCCTGCACGTCGCGGGCCATGCCAAAATTTCCGCCGCTTCCCGTCATGTCCGAGATATGCTCTTTCCCCGTCGCGACGCAGAAAATCAAGAAAAGCACTATTTTAGTCTTATTTTAGCAATCGTTAACCTTAACGACTGGTAAACGGGCTGCTTCCCATTTTCATCTTTTACATCCCAGGACCCTGTCGTAGTGTCGGATCGCGGCGGCAACGTACGGGGATTGAGTTGATGATTGTGCAGTTGAGTTCGCTTCGTCCCGTGACGGGCGAGGACGGCAAGGACGCCGCCGACACCATGTCCAGCTTCGCCCGCAACGTCTCGGCGATGCTTGAGCGGACAGAGTACCGCCGCTGCGACAAGGGCGAAGATCTCGAGGACATCTACCGCCTGCGCTACAAGTCATATCGCTCGAACGATATGGTTCCCGACAACGAAAACCATACCATTCACGATGAGCTCGACGAGGCACCGAATGTCTACCGCTTCGGGGTCTATATCGACCAGGAACTCGTCAGCACGCTGCGTATCCATCACGTCACCTTGGCAACGCCGATGTCGCCTTCCACCAAGGCCTTTGGCGACATCGTCATGCCGATGCTTCGTGACGGGCTGAGCTTCATCTGCCCCAGCCGTTTTGCGTCCGATCCCGAATGGTCGCGCGTCTACCCGCAGATTCCTTACCTGACCCTGCGGCTGGCCGGCATGGCGTGCTTCCATTTCAACGCGCCCTACTGCCTGTCGACCATTCGTGAGGATCACGCCGGCTTCTACAAGCGTATCTACTACTCGGAGAAGATCAGCGAGTCGCGCGCCTATCCGGGCGTTTTCAACAAGGTCGTGCTCTACCGCGCCGACGTCAACGCCATCCGCGAGCGGTCCTTCTCACGGTTCCCGTTCTTCCGCTCGACGCCAATGGAACAGCGCATGCTGTTCGATACGCCGCATGTCGGAGAACTCGCGCCGCTGACCATCCTGCCCACGGCAAAGTACTATCACGAAGCCGCCTGATACGGCAGGATTCACACGATTTTGCAGGGCCGACAGGGAGCCTTTTGGCGACTTCGGCGTTCTGGGTGCGGCCACGAGCAGCGCTCCGGGTCGATTCTGAAGTTTTTGAGGGAACCCGTCATGACCATTTCCACACTTGCGCTCACCCCGCTCATCTCGCTGATCGCCGGCGTGCTGATCCTGGTCATGCCAAGGCTGTTGAACTACATCGTCGCGCTTTATCTGATCGTCGTCGGGTTGCTCGGGCTATTTCCGCATCTAGCCGGCTGAGGCGCCGGCTGCACGCAGGCGTCCGCTTTCGGAGCATCTTTCCGCATCAAGCACCGGATCCAGCGATTGGACTCCGTCGCGCGTCGGCAGCCGGCTTCAACCTTTCTTTGAGGCAGTTGTCGGTTGTTGTGCGGCAATAGCGCCATTGCTCTCGGCCCGGCTTTTCGCTATGTGCCTGAAAGATGTCTTCGAAGGGGTATTCCTATGGCTGATCACTCGCCGACCGGTCCTGTCGAACTGGGCGCGAAGATGGACTATGCCGAGCATGACCGCACCTATGCGGGCTTCCTCGCGCTGGCCAAGTACGGCTCGCTGTTTTGCGGAGCCCTGCTTCTGGCGATGGCCTTCGGCTTCTTCGCGGGCGGCTTCTTCTCGGCGACCATTCTGTTCGTGCTGATTCTGGCTGTCGGCGCCTTTATCCTCCGATAGATTTTTCCGACACCTTGTCCATGGCGCCGCCGCGAGGCCGGCCGGCGTCTTGCGGGAAATAGCTTCCGGCCGAAAGGATCATGCGGTGGGACAGACGGTTTTCATCCCTCGTGAACTCGATGCCAACGAGCCGCGCGTCGCGGCCTCGCCCGATACGGTGAAACGGCTGGCGGCGTTGGGCTTCGACGTCGTCGTCGAGGCCGGTGCCGGTCTGAATTCGCGCATCCTCGATGCCGACTATGCGAGCGCCGGCGCCGCCATAGGCAAGGCTTCCGATGTCGCCAAGGCCGATGTCGTGCTGAAGGTGCGTCGGCCCGGCGATGCCGAACTGAAGAGCTACAAACCCGGTACAGCGGTCATTGCCATCATGGATCCCTATGGCAACGATGCCGCCGTGGCAGCCTTTGCCAAGGCCGGCGTCACCGCTTTCTCGATGGAATTCATGCCGCGCATCACCCGCGCGCAGTCGATGGACGTCTTGTCCTCGCAGGCCAATTTGGCCGGCTATCAGGCGGTGATCGACGGGGCTTCGGAATATGATCGCGCGCTGCCGATGATGATGACGGCTGCCGGCACGGTGCCGGCGGCGAAGGTCTTCATCATGGGCGTCGGCGTTGCCGGCCTGCAGGCGATCGCCACCGCGCGGCGTCTGGGTGCGGTCGTCACCGCCACCGACGTTCGCCCCGCCGCCAAGGAACAGGTCGCCTCGCTCGGCGCCAAGTTCCTCGCGGTCGAGGACGAGGAATTCAAGGCTGCGGAAACGGCCGGCGGCTACGCCAAGGAAATGTCGAAGGAATATCAGGCCAAGCAGGCGGCACTCACATCAGAGCACATCGCCAAGCAGGATATCGTCATCACCACGGCGCTTATTCCCGGCCGGCCGGCGCCAAAGCTGGTGTCGGCGGCGATGGTCGCCTCGATGAAGCCGGGCTCGGTGCTCGTCGATCTGGCGGTCGAGCGCGGCGGCAATGTCGAGGGCGCTGTACCGGGCCAGGTGGTGACAACGGCCAATGGGGTGAAAATCGTCGGCCATCTCAATATGCCCGGCCGCATCGCGGCGTCGGCATCGCTGCTCTACGCCCGGAACCTGTTTGCCTTCGTTGAGACGCTGGTCGACAAGACGACCAAGACGCTTGCCATCAATCGCGACGACGATCTGGTCAAGGCGACGATGCTGACCGATGGCGGCAAGATCGTGCATCCGGCTTTCATAAAGGCCGACCAGCAGCCCCATGTCGAGCCGGCCGCAATCCCGGCCAAGACCATGGTCGCCGACGCTTCGCCCAAGAAAGCCGCGCCCAAGAAGGCGGCCGCCTCCAAGTCGCCCTCGTCGAAGCCGAAAGGGATCGCGTGATGGACCAGACCCTGCAGAAAGCCCTGGACCAGCTCGACCAGGCTTCCGCCGCCGTCCGGCTGGCGGTGCAAAACATGGCGACCGCGCCTGGTGGTGCCGACGCTGCGGGTGATGCTGCGCATGCGCTCTCCGGGGGCGCCATCGATCCCTTCGTCTTCCGCTTCGCCATCTTCGTCCTGGCGATCTTCGTCGGCTACTACGTCGTCTGGTCGGTGACCCCCGCACTGCACACGCCGCTGATGGCCGTCACCAACGCCATCTCCTCGGTCATCGTAGTCGGCGCGCTGCTTGCCGTCGGCATCGCCGCCTCCGGCATTGCCGCGGGCTTCGGCTTCGTCGCGCTGATGCTGGTCTCGGTCAACATCTTCGGCGGCTTCCTCGTCACCCAGCGCATGCTGGCCATGTACAAGAAGAAGGACAAGTAGAGCGCCATGAACGCCAACTTCGCGTCCTTCCTCTATCTGGTCTCCGGCGTTCTGTTCATCATGGCGCTGCGCGGCCTGTCGCATCCGACCACCAGTCGCCAGGGCAATCTCTATGGCATGATCGGCATGGGCATCGCCATCGCCACCACGCTGGCGCTGGCAACCCCGTCAGCGGGCCGCTTCGGCCTCATCGTGCTCGGCCTTGCCATTGGCGGCGGCGTCGGCGCCGTCACCGCGCGGCGCATCGCCATGACCTCGATGCCGCAACTGGTCGCCGCCTTCCACTCGCTGGTCGGCCTCGCCGCCGTCATGGTGGCGGCCGCCGCCATCTATGCGCCGGAAAGTTTTGGCATCGGCACGGATGGTGACATCCACGCCCAGGCGCTGATCGAGATGAGCCTTGGCGTCGCCATCGGCGCTATCACCTTCACCGGCTCGGTCATCGCCTTCCTCAAGCTCGATGGCCGCATGTCGGGCAAGCCGATCATGATCGGCGGACGCCACTTCATCAACGCGGCACTTGCCATCGCGCTCGTCGTGCTGATCGTGCTGCTGGTCACCACGGAATCGAAGCTGGTCTTCTGGCTGATCGTTGCCGCCTCGCTGGTGCTCGGTATCCTGCTGATCATTCCGATCGGCGGCGCCGACATGCCGGTCGTCGTCTCGATGCTCAACTCCTATTCGGGCTGGGCAGCTGCCGCCCTCGGCTTCACGCTCGGCAATCTGGCGCTGATCATCACCGGCGCGCTGGTCGGCTCATCCGGCGCGATCCTGTCCTACATCATGTGCAAGGGCATGAACCGAAGCTTCATCTCCGTCATTCTCGGCGGCTTCGGCGGCGAGACGGCAGCTCAGGCCGACGACGGCATCGAACGCACGGTCAAGCAGGGCTCGGCCGACGACGCCGCCTATCTGATGATGAACGCCCAGAAAGTCATCATCGTGCCGGGCTACGGCATGGCGGTTGCCCAGGCGCAGCACGCGCTGCGCGAAATGGCCGACAAGCTCAAGGCCAATGGCGTCGACGTGAAGTACGCCATTCACCCGGTCGCCGGCCGCATGCCCGGCCACATGAACGTGCTGCTCGCCGAAGCCAATGTGCCCTACGACGAAGTGTTCGAGCTCGAGGACATCAACTCCGAGTTCGCGCAGGCCGACGTTGCCTATGTCATCGGCGCCAACGACGTCACCAACCCGTCCGCGCGCGACGACAAGTCCTCACCCATCTACGGCATGCCGATCCTCGATGTCGACAAGGCCCGCACCTGCCTGTTCGTCAAGCGCTCGCTCGGCTCCGGCTATGCCGGCATCGACAACACGCTGTTCTACAAGGACGGCACCATGATGTTGCTCGGCGATGCCAAGAAAATGACCGAAGAGATCGTCAAGGCGATGGACCACTGATCGGCGATCACTTGAGACACGCCAAGGAACGCCCGGCTCGCGTCGGGCTTTTTCTTGGCTTGATGGCGATTTCCAGGCTACGATGAAGAATTCCCGTCTCGCTGGCGGGATTGTTGTCAACGGAGACGTTGGTGCCCGACCCCATCATCGCACCGCCGCCCGTCGGAAAACCGCCGCGCAAGCCTGGCCAGGCGGTGGTGATCGTGCATGGCATGGGCGAACAGCGGCCGATGGATACGCTGCGCGGCTTTGTCAGCGCCGTCTGGAGCCATGACCCCAGTCGCGCGCCGTTTTATGCCCATGTCGCCGATCCGGCCGACCCCGCCGGCGCGAAGATCAACCAGAGCTGGATCACACCCGACAGCCGGACCAATTCATACGAACTTCGCCGGATCACCACGCCTTACGATGTCGATGGCCGCCGCACCGATTTCTACGAGCTCTACTGGGCCGACATCACGCAGGGCACGACGCGGGGCCGACTTGCCGCCTGGGTGACAAACCTGCTGTGGCGCAAGCCCGCCGACATACCACCCGACGCCCGAAAGCTCTATCTGGTCACGCTTCTGGCCGTCATCATCGTTCTGGTCGCGGCTCTCGCGCTTGCGACGTCGGTTTGGCAGCAGCAAATTTCGTGGACCGTCGGCGCGCTCGTCACCATCCTGGCCTCGTTCGTCATCTGGTCAGTGGATCGTTTTGGCCTTCCCTATTTCGGCGATGTCGCGGCCTATGTGCGCGCTGAAGCTGCAACCGTCGAGAAGCGGGCTCTGATCCGCAGCCGTGGTCTGAAGCTGCTGAAGTGTCTGATGATGGACGATACCTACGATCGCATCGTGCTGGTCTCGCACAGCCTCGGGTCGATGATCGCCTATGACCTGCTGCAGATCTTGTGGGCCGATTTCAGGCCCCGAAAACTGGAGGCCATCCGCGACAAGGCGAAACTGAAGGCGATCCACGCCATCGACAAGGCGACGCTCGTCGCCGGCTCGGCATGGCCCGGCAGCCTGGACGATCTTGCCGGCTTCAGGCGCCATCAGTGGGAACTCTATCGCCAACTGCGCACCAAGGACGACAACGATGGGCCTTGGAAGATCAGCGATTTCGTCACGCTTGGCAGCCCGCTGACCCACAGCGAATTTCTGGTGACGCACAATCTCGCCGAATTCAGACGCGGCATCGCCGAGCGTCTGTTCTCGGCATGTCCGCCGGTCGCCGAGGGAGCGGCGGCCGGTGGCACATTGCTTTATCAGGAAGGGCGCAACCGTTCTTCGGGCAAGCCGCAGCGCGCGGTGCATCATGGCGCGGTGTTTGCTGCGACGCGCTGGACCAATATCTTCGACCGCGGCAACGGTTGGCTGACGGGGGATCCGATCTCCGGGCCGATGGCGGAGAATTTCGGCCCGGGCGTGGAGAACATCCAGGTCGAGCTACGCGGTTGCCTCGGCCGTGTCTTCACCCACACGCTGTACTGGTCGTTGACGGCGACCGGTGTCGAGGTCGGCGATCGGCCGCGCTCGCATCTAGAGCGATTCCTATTTTGAGAGAATCGTAGGATTCCCAAAGCCGGATGTTTGTGATTCAAGATGCTGGCTGGATTGGAGGCCA
>NZ_JAMYTM010000010.1:0-202382 GCF_040322475.1 Mesorhizobium sp. M0140
TGCGTGGTCCTTCGCGCTTCTCATACGGTTTGCGCTCACCCTCGGCGGCCACCGGGCGGTCGCCGCGCGGTGCGTAGGGCTTGCGTGGTCCTTCGCGCTTCTCATACGGTTTGCGCTCACCCTCGGCGGCCACCGGGCGGTCGCCGCGCGGTGCGTAGGGCTTGCGCGGCCCCTCGCGCTTCTCAAAAGGCTTCCCTTCGGGTCGCGGGCCTTTGCTGAAAGGCTTGTCGCCGCCCTTGAAATCGCGCTTCGGCCGATCGCCATCGGCGGCCATCGGCCGATCGCCACGCGGTGCGTAAGGCTTCTTGGCGCCAAAGGACGGCTTGCCGCCCTTGCCGGCGGCGCCATCACGGCTGCGCGGTCCCGCGGCTTTCGGCCCACTCTTGGCCGGACCCTTCCTGGGTCGGAATTTCTTGTCGTTGTCGTCCATGTGGCCTTTATCCGTTTGCGCTGCTACAGCGTGGCGCATCCTTTCGGGCGCGCAACGAACGCTGTAGCACTTTTGATGTGGCGCATGATCATTTCCGAAAACCGAGTCCCGATTTTCGAGGTCCTGCGCTCAATAACAGGATCACTGGAGTTTGTCAGGGAAAAGTGGAGACCGGTTTTTCCTAAAAGACAAACGAAAATCAAAAGCCTGGAGCAAGTGCGTTTCATTCGAAACGAACTTGCTCCGTCAGGTGGCGAGGAGATAATCGGAGTGAAAATCGCGTGAAGCGGCCCGATTTCATGGCGCTGGCGCTGAAGGAGGCCGAGGCTGCCGCCTTGCGAGGCGAAGTGCCGGTCGGCGCCGTCATCGCCAATGGCGCTGGTGTTGTCGCCAGCGCCGGCAACCGCACACGCGAACTTGCCGACCCGACCGCGCATGCCGAGATGCTGGTCATCCGCGAAGCTTGCCGCAAACTGTCGGCCGAACGGCTGACCGGCCATGATCTCTATGTGACGCTGGAACCTTGCGCCATGTGCGCCGGCGCCATTTCCTTCGCCCGGCTGCGCCGGCTTTATTTCGGTGCCGCCGACGACAAGGGCGGCGCGGTGGTCAATGGCGTGCGCTTCTTCGCATCGCCAACCTGCCACCACACGCCCGAGATCTATCCAGGCATGGGCGAGACCGAGGCGGCCCTGTTGCTCAAAGGATTTTTCCTGGAACGGCGCGGTTGAACCGGGCGCCCTTCGCAAGAAACAACAAAGAGGCGGTTTTTACAGGGACGGCATCCAGTCGAACCAGCCGCTGCCCTTCTTGCCTTCCGCCTCTTTCTTGAGGCGGCGTTCCTTCTTGTATTCGTCCTCGCCAAGCTCGTTCTGCGGCGCGGTGCCGGCCGCGACACGATACTGCACTGGAGGCTCGCTCAGATATTTGCGGGTGTTCGGATCGCCCTGCTTGCTGTCGGCAAGGCGGCGCTGGATCTCGGCGGCACGGCCCTTGTCGGAATCGGCCGGTGTCCATGCCGGCGGGTGGCTCGACCCTGACTCCGCCATCGCCCTCTTCACCGAGGCCGGGTCCGTCTGCACGTCGTCGACGATCTCAGACTGATAGGCCGGGTCGTTCTGATGGGCGGTGGCGTCGGCGCGCAAGCGGGCGCGGCGCTGCTCGGGCGATTCGGGCCATTCGGCGCTCGCCGTCTCGATGCTGTCCTGCGGGGCCGGCAGCGCTTCCTTCTGGCCTGGCGCCGGCTTCACAAGCGTCGGACGCGGCTTGTAGTCGATCTGTTCCTTGCGCTTCGGCGCGAATGAAAAGGCACCTGAAATATCGCCGGCCAGCTGTTCGCCGGCGGTCTTGTCGGTGCCGTAGGTCGGAGAGCCCATGCAGCCGGACAAAGCGAGGCCCGACGCGACAAGCGGCGCCAGCAGCGCCAAGCGCGCATTATATCTCTCGGTCATGCCAAAAAGTCCCACTCTAGACAGCCTCTCGATTGCCGCCGGCCTTGTGGCCGGTCCCCATCGTCCAAGCACTTGCGACGGAAATCCGGCGACAATTTGTCTTCCGGAGTTTCGCGTGTTTACCTCAACCACTCGTTAAGGGCAACGCGCGGGCGGTTTTCGCCCGCCCGGCGTGGCATTTGTGCACCGATCCAGCCGACTAACCGTTAAAGTCGGCCAAGCGCCTTCAATTCATGCAGCACCGCCGCATCCCTAGCCGAAACATCCGGGAATTCCGGATCCTGGCCGACATCGGCGGTGTAGCGCCAGGAGCGTGCACATTTTAACAGGCCACGATCCTCGGCCTTCTCGACCACCACGGCGACACCCTTGACGTCGTCGATCGCGAAGGCACCAGCCGGTGCCTCGCCATGAGCGATGACCAGATCGCTGGTGATCGCCATCTCGGCCATGTCGACATCTGAAATCGCCGCTTCGAGCGCTGCGTCGTTGATTGTGACGACCGGCACCGCTTCCAGCGACGATCCGATCACCTTCTGGGCGCGCGCGATCTCCAGCGCGCCGGTGACGACGCGCCGCACTTGCCGCACCTGGCGCCACTTTTCCGCCAGCGCCTCGTTCTTCCAGTCCGCCGGGATTTGCGGGAACTGGTCGAGATGCACCGAGACGGCGTCGGGATGACGGTCAAGCCAGGCCTCCTCCGTGGTGAAAGGCAGCATCGGCGCCAGCCATTTCACCAGGCAAGCGAAGAGATGGCGCACCACCTGCACCGAAGCCTTGCGCTTCAGGCTCGACGGCGCGTCGCAGTAGAGCGCATCCTTGCGGATGTCGAAATAGAACGCCGACAGCTCGACCACCATGAAATCGAGCAGCATGCGGGTGATGCGCTTGAATTCAAAGGCGTCGTAGCCCGAACGCACGACCTCATCGAGCTCGGCCAGCCGGTGCAGCATCAGCCGCTCCAGCTCCGGCATTTTCTCCATCGGCACCTCTTCGCCATCGTCATGGGCAAGCGTACCCAGCATCCAGCGGATGGTGTTGCGCAGCTTGCGGTAGGCGTCGATGTTGGTCTGCAGCACGTTCTTGCCGAGCCGCTGGTCCTCCCAGTAGTCGGTCGTCACCACCCACAGACGCAGGATATCGGCGCCCGACTGCTTGATGACGTCCTGCGGCACCACGGTGTTGCCCAGCGACTTTGACATCTTGCGGCCATCCTCGTCCATGGTGAAACCATGGGTGACGACGGTGTCGTAAGGCGCCCTGCCCCTGGTGCCGCAGCTCTCCAGCAGCGACGAATGGAACCAGCCGCGATGCTGGTCGGAGCCTTCGAGATAGACGTCGGCCGGCCATTTCAGGTCAGGACGATCCTCCAGCGTGAAGGCATGCGTCGAGCCCGAATCGAACCAGACGTCGAGGATGTCCATCACCTGCTTCCACTTCGAAGCGTCGTGATTGCCAAGGAAACGCTCCTTGGCATCAGCCGCGAACCAGGCGTCGGCGCCCTCCTTCTCGAAGGCGTCCATGATGCGCTGGTTGACCGCTTCGTCCTTCAGCACATTGCCGTCGGCATCGGCGAAGACGGCGATCGGCACGCCCCAGGCGCGCTGGCGCGACAGCACCCAGTCCGGGCGCTCCTCGATCATGGCGCGGATGCGGTTCTGGCCGGCGGCGGGCACGAAGCGGGTGTCGTCGATGGCCTTGAGCGCCCGGCTGCGCAACGTCGAGCCATCGCCGAGGTCCTTGTCCATGTAGACGAACCATTGCGGCGTGTTGCGGAAGATGATCGGTTTCTTGGACCGCCAGGAGTGAGGGTAGCTGTGCTTCAGCCGGCCACGCGCGAACAGCGCGTTGCGTTTGATCAACTCGTCGATGACGGCCTGGTTGGCGTTGCCCTTCTTGCCATTGTCATCGATGACGCGTGCCGGTCCACCCTCGCGGTCGGGGCCGAACCCCGGCGCGTCCTTGGTGAAGAAGCCGCCATCGTCGACGGTGAACGGGATGGCGGGATCGATGCCGCGTGTGCGCAGATCCACCGCCGCATCCATCCAGGCGTCAAAGTCCTCGCGGCCGTGACCGGGCGCGGTGTGGACGAAGCCGGTGCCGGCATCGTCGGTGACATGGTCGCCGACGAGCATGGGCACATCGAAATGATACCCTCCGTTTAACGCAAAAAACGGATGATCTAACGTTACGTTGGCAAGTTCCTCGCTTGTCACGGTGCGAAGTCGCTTAAAATTCACCTTGGCTTTGGCTGCGCTTTCATCGGCAAGCGCGTCGGCAAAGACCAGCTTCTCACCGGGCTGAGGGCCAAAGTCATTTTCGGCTGCCACGATCTCGTAAAGTCCGTAGGCAATGCGTGGCGAATAGG
Organism: Mesorhizobium sp. M0140; assembly: GCF_040322475.1. Taxonomy (NCBI): domain Bacteria; kingdom Pseudomonadati; phylum Pseudomonadota; class Alphaproteobacteria; order Hyphomicrobiales; family Phyllobacteriaceae; genus Mesorhizobium; species Mesorhizobium sp. M0140. Next base: position 4,250 of record NZ_JAMYTM010000010.1, read on the forward strand.
CTACCGCCCGGTTACCCGGGATCGTCCAAGGCGTTGTCGTCCAGATGACAACTGAAGCATGGGACAAACTGTGCGGCGGCTTTACGACAATTTTCCTGCCAGTTCGCTCACCACCTTCGTCCTCGACGTGTAAAATCGTATCCCCATCAGCAGACTGGATCGGAAACTTCACCCAGATCGTGTCGCTCTCATAGTCGTGGTACTCGATCTCGGCCTCGGCCAGCGCCGTACGCTCGACCACGCTCCACATCACCGGCTTGGAGCCGCGGTAGAGCTGGCCCGACATGGCGAATTTCAACAGCTCGCCGGCGATGCGCGACTCGGCATGGAAAGCCATCGTCGTATAGGGATTCTCGAAGTCGCCGATGACGCCGAGGCGCTGGAACTCGGCCCCCTGCACCGTGATCCAACCTGCGGCGAACTCACGGCATTCCTTGCGGAATTCGTTGACCGGCACCTCGTCCTTGTTCTTGCCCTTGGCGCGGTACTGCTCCTCGATCTTCCATTCGATCGGCAGGCCGTGACAGTCCCAGCCGGGCACATAGTTCGAGTCGTAACCGCGCATCTGGAACGAGCGGGTGATGACGTCCTTGAGGATCTTGTTCAGCGCATGGCCGATATGGATGTTGCCGTTGGCGTAGGGCGGGCCGTCATGCAGCACGTATTTCGTGCGGCCGGCAGCGCTCTCGCGCAGCTTGCGGTAGAGGTCCATGTCCTGCCAGCGCTTGACCAGCAGCGGCTCCTTCTCCGGCAAGCCGGCACGCATCGGGAAATCCGTCCGCGGCAGGTAAAGCGTCTTGGAATAGTCGATCGTTTCAGTTGTATCGGTCATTGGTCTGCCATGTGCATTGCCCGGCGGCAAAAGAGCTCGGGCGTTGAACTATACTTTTGCGCATGTCGTTTTCCCAAAACCGGGGCCACTTTTGGGCGACATGCCTGATGATCTGGAAAAAGCGCGAGAGGCCGCGCGCAGAATTCCCGGCGGTTCCGGCGACCCTCAGGCCGCCCGGAACACCGGGCCGGTAATTCGTATCGTCAGCACGCGAAGGCGCAAAAAGCTCGTCATTGGTGGGCTTTTAGCGGAGATAGACGCAGGAATAAAGCGTCTCTCGTTCGATTCACCTACATCGTGAAATCGAAGCGGTAGGTGGTCGACACGCCAATCATAAACTGGTTGCGGTCGCCACGCTCCTTGACCAGGCTGGAATCGGCCGCCGGTCCCATCAGGCGCGAATATTCGCCAAACAGGCTGGCGGTCATCGGCTCGGTCACCTTCCAGGTTATGGCGCCGCCAAGGCCGGTCGATTTCAGCCCGCCACCGGGATGATATTCGCTCAAGCCCGAAGCCACCGCTTCCTGCGCGTTGACGCCATAATAGGCGTCGAAATAGTTGCCTGAGGCGAAGGAAACACGCGGTCCTCCCGAAATCCTGACGGTCGGCGTCACGTCGTAAAAGGCGTCGGCGGCGATGTCGGCGACAAAGCCGTTGTGGGCGCGAATGCCGTGGCGCAGCTCGGCGCGGGCGCGCAGCCAGTCCGTCGGATAGAATTCGAAGAAGCCGCCGACTTCGCCGCCCCAGCGCACCGGATCGAGGCCCTTCAGCTCATCGGCGTTGTCATCGTCGCGGGAAAACAGGAACTTGCCGGTCAGGCCGGCGCGGACACCGCCATCATCGACCAGCGCCAGCGAGATGTTGTCGTTGCGCGAGACAAAGCGGGCGGCAGGTCCGGCCTTGCCCAGCGAAATGATCGGCGAGGCGCTGAGCAGGTACTTCTTGCCGCCCTCGAAATTCGGCGCCACCATGCCAGTGGCGCCAACGGTCAGATACCAGTCGCCGGACAGCCAGCTGCCCTCGCCCGCATTGGCAACGCCCGCGCCACCCAGCATCGCAGCGGCCAACACCAGAGAGATTCTTCCGACCGGACTCATGGCCACTCCACTAACACAACACACACGGTTACCGACGACAGCTTTGACGGCCGTTTGGTAAAATTTGATTTAAACCCGAGACATACGCTCGCGCTTTGCCGCGATCCGGCTGCCGGTCATCGACTGGACGTTGGCCCGCGCCCGGATTACCTTCCATTCGCAGTATTCCGCAGCCCTCGATGGAGACCGCGACAATGACCCTGCATGGCGACGCCTTGAAAATCGCGATCGAACAGACACGGACAAAATGGGGATGGTTTGTCGCGCTCGGTGTGCTGCTGCTCATCTTCGGCGGCATTGCCTTTGCCAATCTGTTCGTCGCCACGGTGGCTTCCGTCTACGTCGTGGGATGGCTGATGCTGATGGCGGGCATCATCGAGATCGTGCATGCGTTCGGCGTCAAGACCTGGAGCCGCTTCTTCTACTGGCTGCTCAGCGGACTGCTGTACGCCGTTGCCGGCTTCTTCGCTTTCGGCAATCCGTTGCTTGCCTCGGCGGTGCTGACGTTCCTGCTGGCGATCGCGCTGGTCGCGTCAGGGGTGCTCAGGGCCTGGGTCGGCTACAGCCATCGGCCGGAACGCGGCTGGGGCTGGATCGTCGCCGCCGGTGTCATCAGCGCCCTTGCAGGTCTGATCATCGCCATGGGCTGGCCGGTCAACAGCCTGTGGGTGCTCGGTCTGTTCCTTGCGATCGATCTGATCTTCCAGGGCTGGACCTTCATCGCCGTCGGCCTCGCGCTGAAAAAATAGCCGGGATCACGCCTGGACTCAAAAAGCCATGGCCGCGTCGAGATCGGAGAGCGGCTTGACGCCGGCAAGCAGCGCGCGTGCCTCGGCTTCATCGCGCTTCATCTGCGCGACCAGCGCATCGAGCCCTTCGAACTTCACCTCCGGGCGCAGGAAACCGAAGAAGGAAACCTGACAGACCTCGCCATAGAGGTCTTCGGAGAAGTCGAAGACGAAGGTTTCAAGCAGCGGCGCGCCATTGTCGTCGACCGTCGGGCGACGGCCGAAGCTGGCGACGCCGTCGTGAAGCGTGCCGTCGGCGCGGCGGAAGCGGACGGCATAGATGCCCTCCTTGAGTGCGGCTTCAGCCGACAGCCTCATATTCGCGGTTGGAAAGCCAAGGGTGCGGCCAAGCTGCTGTCCGCCGACCACCTCGCTTTCGACGGTGAAGCGGTAGCCGAGCAGACCGGCGGCTTCAGCCACCTCGCCCTCGCCCAGCAATCCGCGGATGCGGCTGGACGACACCACCTCGGCGCCCTCGTCCCGGAAGGCGTCGACGAGCGTGACGCCGAAGCCATGACGTTCGCCGGCCGCCATCAGGTAGGCCGGGCCGCCTTGACGATCCTTGCCGAAGTGGAAATCGAACCCGGTCACGGCGTGGGTAATGCCAAGGTTCGTTTCCAGCACATCCGTCACGAACGCTTCCGCCGACAGCGAGGCGAAGTCGCGCGTGAACGGCTGTTCGACCAGCGCGGCAAAGCCCAGCAGCGACAGGAGCCTCGCCTTCATCGGCGGCGGCGTCAGCACGAACAACGGGATATCAGGCCTGAAGATCTTGCGCGGATGCGGTTCGAATGTCAGCACCAGGGCCGGCACTCCACGCCGTCCGGCCTCGGCAGAGGCCCGCTCGAGCACCGCCTGATGGCCGCGATGGACGCCATCGAAATTGCCGATCGCCACCACGCCGCCGCGCAGGTCGGCGGGAAGCGGCGCGGTTGCCAGGATGCGTTGGAAGGCTGCCATCGTCACCTACCGAAGACTGGGAATGACGGCCACCGGACCATAGCCATGCTTTTCCAGGAACGCCGCCAGTCTTGCCGGGTCCGGGTACAGGGCATCGCCATAGTCGCGGGCATGGATGCCGCCGGAGACATAAAGAACATCGAAGCCATTGTCGGCGGCGCCCTTCACATCGGTCATCATGCCGTCGCCGATGGCCAGCACCTGGCCGCGCTCGACCGGCTGGCCAAGAATCTCGGCGACCTCTTTCATCGCGAGATTGTAGATCGGCGCGTAAGGTTTTCCAGCGATCAATGTGCGGCCGCCGAGCTGGGCGTAGTCACGCGCCAGCGCGCCGGCACACCATATGATGCGTTCGCCGCGCTCGACCACGATGTCGGGATTTGCGCAGATGAAAGGCAGGTTCCGGGCGCGCAGCCGCCGCAGGAGCTCCGTGTAATCCTCGGGGTTTTCGACCTCGTCGTCGAACAGGCCGGTGCAGACGATGCCGGACGCCTCGAACTCCTCGACAAGCTCGACGTCGAGACCTTCATAGAGGGTGACGTCCCGGTCGGCGCCGATATGGAAAATCTTGCGCGGCCCTTCGGCGATCAGATCCCGCGTCACGTCGCCTGAGGTAACCACCCGGTCGTAGGCTGACGGTGGAACACCGATCGCGTTCATCTGCGCCACGACATCGGCACTTCTGCGCGGCGAATTGGTGATGAGGACGACGGGGATTTTCGCCTCTCGAGCCCTTGCCAATGCCGAGGCCGCCGCCGGGAAATGCGTTTCACCATTGTGCACCACGCCCCAGACGTCGCACAGGATTGCCGAATAGGCCTTCGACACGTCTTCGAGCGAGCTGATGATTTCAGGCGAATCCGCCATGCCGTTTCCTTCAGTCATGATCGTTGCGATCGCCGCGACCGACGGTTCGCCGCAGCCGGTTCGGATTAGCCGAACCGCCCCGGCCTGTCATCAGCTTTCGCCAGGCACGATTGGTTAGCGGTTGGTGAAGCGCTGCCCCGGCAATCGAGCGATTTCCCAAACACGGCCTTCAGCGTTTTGTGGAAAGCTGGCATTGATCGAGAATCCGCCGGCGGGGGCCGCTGCAAGACATGCATGGACTTTGGCGTCAGTTCTGCCGCGACCAACGCGGCAACTATGCTCTTATGACCGTCGTCGCGATGGTTCCGCTCATGGGCGCCCTGGCGATGGCCGTCGACTTCACCGAGATGAGCCGCGAAAAACAGGCGGTTTCGAATGCGCTCGATGCCGCAAACTTCGCCACGGCGCGCCGGCTGACGGAAGGTGCTACCGACGACCAGTTGAGAGCCTATGCGCTCGATTTCTTCAATGCCAACCTCAACAAGATCAACCCTGCCAACACGACGCTCAGCGTCACCTTGCCAAGCAACACCGCCGGCGGGGGCTTGCTCAAGATGAGCGCGCGGCTTGACTACAAGCCCTATTTCTATCCGGTCTTCGGTCAGCTCGTCGGCAAATCCGAAACCGACGCCAACCAGAAGATCAGCTTCAACGTCTCCTCGGAAGTGCGGCTGAAGAACACTCTTGAAGTCGCCCTGGTGCTCGACAATTCCGGGTCGATGACCAAGACCGGAACGGGCTCGGGGCAAACGCGGATCGACCTTCTCAAGACCGCGGCCAAACAGCTGGTCGACACGCTGGCCCAGCAGGCGGCGATGATCAAGCAGGTCGACAGGCCGGTGCAGTTCGGCCTCGTGCCGTTTGCCGCCTCGGTCAATGTCGGACCCGGCAACGGTAACGCGTCCTGGATGGACACCGAAGGACTGTCGCCGGTATCGAACGAGAATTTCGACTGGTCGACGCTGAACGCGGTCGACAAATACGCCCAGCAGACCAACGGTATCTGGTACAAGCGCGGCACCGGATGGGGTACCGGCGAAGGCCAGATGCTGACCCGGTTTTCGCTCTACCGAGACATGAAGGTCGTCACCAACCATGAGCGTGTCACCAACAGCAAGCGCGTGGTTTGCGACGAATACAACTCGAACAACACCTGCAAACGCGACCACGACGAATACGACTACATCGATTCCTATGGCCCGTTCGCCAGTTGGCAGGGTTGCGTCGAGGCCAGGCCCTATCCCTACAATGTCAACGACGCGGCGCCTTCCGGCGGCTCTGCGAACACCGGCATAGGGATTGGCGATCCGGCGACGATGTTCGTGCCGATGTTCGCCCCTGACGAACCCGGCAACCATTGGAAGATCACTCAGGATCCGGATGAGGCCGCGCCGACGGCCTATGGCGCTATCAACAGCTGGTGGAATGACGACCCGACAAGCAGCACCGGCCAATCCCGGTTGCGCAACATGGCCAAATATTTCCAGCCGCGGCCGATCAATGCGCCGGCGCTGGCCGCCGGCAACGGGCCGAACTACAGCTGCTCCACCAACCCGATCACGCCGCTGACCGATGTCAGCGTTGCCACTGGGCTCCACGGCGATCAAGGCCGCGATCGACCTGATGAAGCCCGATGGCGGCACCAATGTTCCCGAAGGCATCGCCTGGGGATGGCGCGTGGTTTCGAGCGGCGAGCCCTTCACGCAAGGACGCCCGGAAACCGAGAGGGGCAACGACAAGGTCGTGATCGTGCTGACCGACGGCGCCAACACCTACTACACGCCTTCCTCGCTCGGCTATTCCGACCCCGCCGATTCGAAGTCGACCTATGCGTCCTTCGGCTATCTCAAACCCGGCTACAACGGCACGTCGGTGGGCCGCCTGTTCATGGGCACATCGAGCACCATTGGCCAATTCGATTATTCTAACGGCAATTATACCAACGCGCTCAACGAGCAGATGGCGACGCTTTGCAACAACGCCAAGGCAGCCAACATCATGGTGATGACTGTGGCGCTCGATCTGTCGACGACTAAAATCGCCGACCAGCAGGCGATCGAGGCGCTGAAATCCTGCTCGTCGAACTCGCGCTTCCGCAAGGATCCAACGGACGCGAGCAAGCCGGCAAAACTGTTCTGGAACGCCACCGGCGCCAGCTTGTCGAACGATTTCAAGGAAATCGGCAACGAACTGTCGAACCTGCGCGTCGTCGGCTGATCCGTAGGCACCGGCGGCTAGCTGGAACAACGGCTGGCGCCGCCATGCACTTGCGCGCGCCTGCCGGGACAGGCACATGTTGGCCGCCTGCCGGATCGTGCATCCATTCGCGGCGCGCTGGGGAAGAACAGATGCCCGAAACGGCCAATCATCTCGCCTTCGCGCTGGTCTGCCTCGGCATGGTGCTGACGCCTGGCCCCAACATGATCTATCTGATCTCGCGTTCCCTGTCGCAGGGGCCGAAGGCGGGGCTCATCTCGCTTGGCGGCGTGGCACTCGGCTTTGTCTTCTATGTGCTGGCGGCGGCGTTCGGCATCACCGCGCTGCTGCTCGCCGTGCCCTACGCCTATGACGCGCTGCGCTTTGCCGGCGTGCTCTATCTCTTGTGGCTGGCCTGGCAGGCGGTGAAGCCGGGCGGACGCTCGCCGTTCGAAGTGCGCGAATTGCCGAGGGACAGGCCGCGCAAGCTTTTCGCCATGGGCCTGATGACGAATCTGCTCAATCCGAAGGTGGCCGTGCTCTATCTGTCGCTGTTGCCGCAGTTCATCAGCCCCGGCAAAGGCCACGTCCTGTCGCAGCTACTGGTGCTCGGCGCGACGCAGATTTCGATCAGTCTCAGCGTCAATGCCGTCATCGCGGTGACGGCCGGCTCGATCGCCACCTTTCTCGCCGGACGGCCTTTGTGGCTGGTCATCCAGCGCTGGATGATGGGCACCGTGCTGGCGGCACTTGCGCTGAAGATGGCGACAGAGGCGCAGCGCTGAATTCGCCTTGGACGATGATCGCGAGCTGAGCTAGAAACGTCAGGGCGCCAGCAGCTGCACGAATTTCTCCGCGGCTGGCGAACGATTGGCCCTTGCAAGACTGACAACGAGCAGCCGCCTCTGAACACAAGGAACAATGGGAATTCGACACACGCGAGCGTCTCCTTCCGGAGTGGAAAGCTCAGGCATCAGTGTCACACCGATCCCCTGCGACACCATTTCCACCAGGGCAGCCGTATCGCGAACCGTAAGGACAACCTTAGGCGAGATGTTCACGGATGCGAAGAGCTGACGGATGACCGGCTCGCAACCAGAGCCCGACATGATGAAATTCTCGTCGGCCAGGTCGCACAATTTGACGCGCGCCGTCGCTGCTAGCGGGTGGTCGCAAGCAGCAAGAAAGACGAAATCATCCTCCAGGACTACATCCCCGACAGTTTCGGCTGATTGTTCGGAGGTCAGGCCGACGTCAACGACTGCTGTTTCAACCCATTCCAGAACCTCATGATCGGTTCCTTCCAGCAAAACCAGTTCGACGCCGGGGAAAAGCCGCTGGAAGCGGGCAAGTATTTGCGGCAGCAAACGCTCTACCGCGCTTGCCACGCTTCCAATGCGCAACCGCCCGGTCTGAGCGCCTGAAGCTGCGGCGCTCCTTTGCTGGATTCGCTCGATGGCCAGAACGGCATCTCGCGCATCCTGAAGCACTGCTTGTCCAATTTCCGTCGGAAACACCCCGTTCTTGCCGCGAACCAGAAGCTTCACTCCAAGAACGCCTTCAAGGCTTCTCATCGCCTGGCTTGCGCCCGACTGCGTCATGCCGATCCGCGTAGCGGCCGTCGAAAAGCTCGCGTCTTCGACAATCATGGTCAGGACCCGCAGCTGAGCGAGAGTGATATTAGTGATAGTCATGATAGATATCATCCGAATGCATTTTACTTATGCATCTCCGATAACGCATCTGGAAGCTCACTTCAATTCATAGGAGCTCTCATGACACAACGACTCGCATTGGCGCTGATCGGTGAATACACGCCATCTTTCGAACCACACGCCAAGATGGACGAAGCGCTGGATCATGCCGGGTCCACGCTCGGTATCCAGTACGAACACCAGTGGATTTCGACCGAAGAACTGATCACCGGGGTCAGCGACAAGCTGGCACCTTTTGATGCGATCTGGATCGCTCCAGGCAGCCCGTACAGGAGCATGAATGGCGCTCTGAATGCCATCCGGCATGCCAGGGAAAACGAAATTCCTGCTTTGGGAACCTGCGGCGGTTGCCAGCATATGGTCGTCGAATATGCCCGCAACGTGCTGGGTTTCCAGGACGCCGAGCATGCGGAATACGATCCCTATGCTTCCACCCTGTTCGTCACACAGCTGACCTGTTCACTCGTTGGGCAAACCATGGACGTATTTCTGACGCGAGGGAGCCGGGCAGCGCGGATTTATGGACAAACGAACACGAAAGAGCGCTACTATTGCAACTTCGGCATCAATCCAGCCTACCAGAAAGAACTGGACGCCGGCGGCTTTCACATTGTCGGCAGGGATTCGAATGGCGAGGCTCGCGTCCTCCTGCTGCCATCCCACCCATTCTACCTTGCCACGCTCTTCGTGCCGCAGCTGACGTCGACAAAGCAGCACCCGCATCCAATCATTGTCGCCTTCCTGGAAAGCGCCCGGTCAAGACCGCGCGCCGCGTTTTGGGGCGGTGATGTTTCCCAGCTCAATCGCTGAACGGCCTATCGTCGTTGAGTGATTGCAAGAAGTTAGCGACAGCGCACCCTACATCGGCCGCCTTGTCTGCTGCGCCCGCTCGGGCTCGACCACCTTGCGGTAGAGATGCCAGGTGGCATGGCCGAGCACCGGCATGACGACGGCTAGCCCGGCAAACAGCGGGATGGAACCGATCACCAGAAGCACGGCGACCAGCAAGCCCCACAGCGCCATCTGCAGCGGGTTGGCCATTACCGCCCGGGCCGAGGTCTCGATCGCCGAAACGGCGCCGACGTCACGGTCGAGCAGCAGCGGGAAGGCAACCACGGTGGTGGCCAGCACGATTACGGCAAAGACAAAGCCCGCGGCATTGCCGGCAAGGATCAGCGTCCAGCCCTTGCTGGTGGTCAGCACGTCGCGGATGAAGCCACCGATCGAGGCCGGCGGCTGGTCGCCGAACAGGCCGGTGTAGATCGATTGCGCGGTGTAGAGCCATAACAGGAACAGCGCCACCAGCATGATCCCGATGACGGCGATCGACGGAACCGCGGACGAGCGCCGCACATCAAACGCGTGCCGCCAGGAGGTGTTCATGCCGAGTTCGCGCCGGCGGCTGATCTCGTAAAGGCCGAGCGCCGCAAAGGGCCCGACCAGCGCGAAACCCGACATCAGGGGATAGATGAGCTGGATGGCGTTGGCCCCGGACGTCCACTGCGTCAGGATCAGGCCGACGATGGGATAGATCAAGCACAGGAACACATAGTGCGAAGGTTTTGCCCAGAAATCCTCGACGCCGAGGCGCAGCGCATCCCAAAGGTCCGACGTGGTGATGCGGCGCACCGTTGGCTGCACATGCATTCCACGTGCGTCCGCCATGACATGAAAGCCGGCCATAACCTTCCTCCCGTGTGTCGGGGCGGTCACCGCCAGGATGGCCGCCAGAGCTGCCACTTCAAGAACGAGAGGCACGATAGCAGAGTTGGCGGCGATTGTCGCCGCGTCAATTGCCTGGGGAGCAACTCCTCGTAGTGTTCAACTCTCCGTATGGCCTCTCATATGGCGTACCTTGGCGGTCCTTCATTTTGACCAATCATTGTGCTGCATTTTAGCATTTACGCATTTTAGCATTTACTTAAATTGCTCGTAGGGATCTTTGGCGTATCACCTGAGCTTTACGAAGTTCGGCGAGGAACTATGTTCGCATTGAAAGGCTTTTGGTCTTCGGAGCGTGGCAACTTTGCCATAACGACCGCCATCGGGATGCTGCCGATAATGATTGGTTTGGCCGGCGCCGTTGATCTGATCGGCACGAGCCATGACGCCTCGCAACTACAGAACTCGCTTGACGCGGCGGGGCTCGCCATCGGCACGAAGTTCTCTCCCGATATGGCGGCCGGCGATGTCCAGCAGCTTGGGCTGCAATTCTTCGCCGCCAATATGAGCGTGGCCGACCAGCAGGAATATCTGGGCAGCGTCTCCGCTTTCGCGGCAACGGCAAGCGGCAGCCCAAGCGCCTACTTTATCTCGCTGTCGTCCAGCATAAGCCGCCCAAGCTTCATCAGCGCCTCGGCCCCCTGGCAGGCCTACCGCTCGGCCTCGGTCAAGATAAAACCTGGCGCGCAGGCCTGCGTGCTGGCGCTCGATCCGCATGCGTCCGCCGCCGTGAACCTGCAGGGCTCGACCAACGTCTCGATGGACAATTGTGTGATCGCGGCGAACTCGGACGCCCCCGATTCCGTGAACAGGGGCGGCTCCGCCCTGGTTTCAGCGGGCTGTGTCTCAACTGTCGGCGGCACCAGCGGGCTGTTGCCACCCAGCGCCAGTCTCGCCTGCGGAACGCCGCACGAACATCGGTACGCATCCTTTGATCCGCTGGCCGACGTCGTTCCTCCCCCTTACACATTGTGTTTGCCGGTCCCGAACGGCAAAACCTACACGCTGTCGCCAGGCACTTATTGCGACAAGACATTGTCGGGAAACATCACGCTTAATCCGGGCGTCTACATCATGCGCGGCACCACCATAAAGCCAGGGGGAAACGGCAGCCTGACTGGCCAGGGCGTGACCATATTTCTCATGGAAAGCGCTCAGATCTACATAAATGCCAATGAGAAGGTGAACCTTTCCCCGCCCACCAGCGGCCCTTATGCCGGTATCACCATTTTTCAGGATCACGGCAACACGTCTGCTCTGACATTGAATGGCGGCGCAAATTCCGTGATCAGCGGTTTTATCTACGCGCCGGACGCGCCCATTTCCTACGCCGGCAACTCTGATATGAGCGCCCAGGGCAACTGTCTCAGGCTTGTCGGCAATACGATACAGATGACCGGAAACTCGTCCGTCAAGTCGGACTGCGCGGCGGCGCTTGGAAATCGCACAATGTATGCCGATCGGATGATCACTCTGGTGAAATGAGAAACGACAGGCGGCCCAAGCGGTCGCGTTGAGAAAAATGGCGGTCGCGTTTAACAATGCCGGAGTGCGGCGACCGCACTCCGGCAGATCAGTGCCTCTCACAAAGGCACATCCTGGTTGAAAATGGGGTATCGCTACGATTGCGCCGGTGCAGCGAAGCGATCGATCACCTCAGTCAGGGGGACGTGGCCAAGGCAGGCGCCAGAACCGGCGGGTTGTTCGCCATCCTCGACAGCCAGGGCATAACGCACGGCCGGATCGGCTTCGATGCGAAGGCGCAATCCGGCCAGCTTGGGATAGGCAGCGCCGTCGATCGCCTGGTGAAATTCCGCCCAGCGTGCCACGCCGATCAGCGTGGTATCGGCAAGAGTCAGCCCGTCGCCGACCAGGAAATCCGTACCGGCGATCATCGCCTCGAGCCGATCATGACGTTCCGCAACGGCCTTGCGGCCGAACTCCCGCAAGGTCGCCTTCAGCGCGGGTTCATCCGCCGCCATTTCCAATGCCACCCAGAGCGGGCTGAAGGCGGCGGTGAAACCGGTGTTCACGAAGGCCATCAACTGGTGCATGCGGTCGGCTTGCGGCGTGCGCGGTTCGAAGCTGATGCGACGCTGTGTGTCGCGGGCTTCGAGCCATGCGGCGATGGCCATTGTCTCGGTGAGCACCCGGCCTTCGTCGGTGATCAGCACCGGCGTTTCCTGACGGTCGTTGATGCTGGCATAGGCATCGTTTTTCATCTCGGTGAGCATGTCGACGCGGCACAGGCGATAGGGTTGCCCGACGCGTTCGAAGGCAGCGACGAGCCCCATCGAGCTTCCCGCCGGGAAGCCATAAAGCAGGATAGGTTCCATTTGTTTTCTTCCGTGATTGAGGAGATCACGCCGCGCAGCGAAACTTGACCCTAAACGCTGGTCGTCCCATGTAAATTACGCACAATTCTGTAACCAGGATCCGCCCATGAAAGACGTCGTCTCACGCTGCCCGATCGAAGAGACCATGCGCGTGCTCAGCGGCCGCTGGCCCACGCTGCTGCTCTATTATCTGAAGGACGGGACCAAGCGGTTCAGTGACCTGAGACGCGACAACCCCACCGTGTCGCACCGCATTCTGGCTCTGGAACTGCGCAAGCTCGAGGACGCCGGTATCGTGAGGCGAACGGCCCGCTCGGGCTATCCGCTGCGGGTCGACTATGACCTCACGGCGCCTGGCCGCAAGCTTGTACCGCTCATCGACGCGCTGGGCTCGTGGTGGGTGCATACGGAAGACGACCGGATGCGCGGTTCCTCGGACGCAGATCTCGATACTGCCGCCTAACATCTTCGATTTTCGCCGCCCTGCCCGGCAAAAGCCATGATCGACGTTATCTCAGGGGCATGACCATAGCGAAAATCGAAACCTACCCGATGCCGAATCTGAACAGGCGCATGGTGTTGACCGGCCTCGCCGCCCTAGCGGGACTCGCCGCCTGCAGCACTGTTTCACTGCCAACCGGCGAAGGCGCCGGGGTCTCCTCCTCCGCCACCGGCACGCTGGCCAGTATCCGCGCCTCGGCCGGGCTGGCGCCGATGGTCCCCGACCGGCAGCTCGAACAGGCCGCCCTGCAGCAGGCCGGCTACATGGCGCAGCGCCGCCGCATGAGCCACACCACCGGCTGGGGCAAGGATTTCGCCTCGCGCGTCAGGGACAATCGAATTTCCGGTGCCGCGGCGGAGAACATCGCCGAGGGCCGTTTCGATCTTGAGAAGCTGTTCGACATCTGGGTGCATTCGCCCGGCCATCGCCGCAACATGCTCGACCCGCGCTTCACCCGCTTCGGCCTTGCCTATGTGCGCGACGGCGGCGACAGCAAGCTCCGTTACTGGAGCCTGGTGCTCGGAAAATAGGATGGAAAGCTAGTCCATATGCGCTGCCGGCGCGCCGCCGGCAGGCGCCTGCTTCGGCTTGCGCAGCAGGAAAACAAACGGAATGGCAAGCAGCGTCATCACCATGAGCATTTTGAAGTCGTTGACGTAGGAGATCATCATCGCCTGGAGATTGACCATGCGATCGACCTGTGAGAGCGCCATAGGATCGCCGCTCGCGGCGGCTGGAGAGACCGCCCACAGATTCGGATTGAACGGGTTGATGAAGGCCGAAAGCTCGGTGTGGTTGACCTGCGTGTTGCGCACCATCAGAACCGTCACGACCGACACGCCGATGGATGAGCCAAGATTGCGCACCAGGCTGAACAAAGCCGTGGCATCGGTGCGGAAGCGCACGTCAAGCGTGGCGAAGGCGACGGTCGACAGCGGCACGAACACCATTCCCATCCCCAGGCCCTGGATGACGCCGGAGCTGAGGATCAGCCAATTGTCCATCTGTGGCGTGAAGCTGGACATGGTGTAGAGCGATTGCGCCGTGAGCAGAAAGCCGATGACGACAAGAATCCTGGCGTCGATCCTGCTCATGAGCCGCCCGACGACAAGCATCGAAATCATGGTGCCGACACCGCGCGGCCCCAACACGACACCGATGGTGACGGTCGGATAGCCGAAGATGGTCGACAGCATCGGCGGCAGCAGCGACATCGAGGCCAGGATCAGCACGCCCATGACGAAGATGAATGCCAGCCCGGTCACGAAATTGCGGTCGAGGAAGATCTTGGGATCGATGAAAGGACGTTCCGCCGTCAGCGTGTGGATGATGAACACCCAGAATCCGGTGATCGAAAGAGCAAGCTCGATCCAGATCTCGACCGAGGAAAACCAGTCGACCTCGCCGCCGCGGTCAAGCAGCAACTGCAGCGCACCGACACCGAGCGATAACATGGCGAAGCCGAAGAAATCGAAGCTGCGCACTCGCCGGGCAACCGCCGGCAGATAGGCGGCCATACCGAGGAAGGCGATGATGCCGACCGGCAGGTTGATGAAGAACACCCAGCGCCAGTTGAAATTTTCGGTCAGCCAGCCGCCGAGCGTCGGACCCAGGATTGGCCCCAGCATGATGCCAGCGCCCCAGATGGCCATTGCCTGGCCGTGGCGCTCCCTGGGGTTGATGTCGAGCAGGAAGGTTTGCGACAGTGGCACGATGGCGGCGCCGAACACGCCTTGCATCAGCCGGAAGAACACTATGCTCTCCAGGCTCCAGGCGATACCGCACAGCATCGAAAACACGGTGAAACCGACAACCGCCCCCAGGAACAGTTCCTTGCGGCCGAAGCGATCGGCCAGCCAGCCGGTGACCGGCGTCATGATGGCGGCGGCAACGATGTAGGAGGTCAGCACCCAGTTGATGTTGTCGGGTGAGGCGCCGAGATCGCCGGTCATGGTCGGCAGCGCGACGTTGGCGATCGTCGTGTCGAGCGCCTGCATGATCGTCGCCAGCATGAGCGCGACCGTGATCAGGCCGCGATGCGGCACTTCTTTGAAGGGTTCGGGCGTGCTCATGGCATGAAACTTCCAGCAGGTAACAAAAACGTGTACAAGGGGTTTCCGGGCGGCAACGCCTTCCGTTGAGAGACCCTCGTCGCGGTGGGACGCGATTGTCGATGTGGGGGTTACATCGACTGAAAGTCTCTGATGAGCGGATGCCTGCCGCCCGGAAACATGAGGACCGACGGGTCCGCGTCGGAGATTTCAGATTTCGGCCAGGCCGCTACGCGGCGCGCCCAAACGCTGATCCTCCAGCTCCTCCCATCAGACCAATCCTGCTATTCACCTCCGCCGCTGGTCCTGCGGCATTCTGACGTTACTGCGCGGCCTCGCCAGCCGTGGCGTGACCGAAGATCGAAGGCAGGCCACGCGCCACGCCGGTGTCGACGGTAACGGTGGCGCTCATGCCGGTGCGCAACGCCATCTTGGCGTCCGCATCGGTCAATTCGAGACGAACCGGGATGCGCTGCGTGACCTTGACCCAGTTGCCGGTGGCATTCTGGGCTGGCAGCAGCGAGAACTCGGCTCCCGTGCCGGCGCCGATCGCCTTGACCGTCGCCTCGAAGGTGCGCCCTGGATAGGTGTCGACCACGATCTCGGCCTTCTGGCCGGGCTTCATGTGGGTGAGCTGCGTTTCCTTGAAATTGGCATCGATCCAGGTGTCGCCGGTCTCGACCAGCGAAAACAGCGGCGTGCCGGAACCGACATACTGGCCGACCTTGAACGACGAGGCCTGGCTGACGATGCCGTCCGCCGGCGCCTTGACCGTGGTCTGCGCCAGGTCGTAGGCCGCCTTGTCGCGCGCGGCGAGCGCGGCCATCACGGTCGGGTGCTTGTCGGTCTCGATGTCGGGATTGCCGCCAAGGGCTGCCTTGGCGCTGATGATGCCTTGCTCGGCAACGGCCAGCTGCTGCTTGGCCTTGTCGAGATCGTTCTTGGCCTCGTCCAGCGACGATTTGGCGTTGATGCCCTTCTGGGCAAGATCGGCGGCGCGGTCGAACTGCGACTGGGCGAAGACGACCTGGCTGGCATCGGACTTCTGCTGAGCCATCGACTGGCCATAGGCCGCGCGCAGCTGCTCGACATTGAGACGCGCGCCCGCCACCGCCGCGTCGGCCTGCGCCAGCGCGATCCGGTATGGCTCGGGGTCGATGGCAAACAGCTCGTCACCCTGTTTGACCAGCTGGTTATCGAAGATGTCGACCTTGACGATGCGGCCTGCCGTGTCGGAAGCGATCGACACCTTGGCCTGCTGCAGGTTGGCGTTCTCGGTCTCCTGGTAGCGGCCGCCGGTGACCCAGACGTAGCCGCCCCCGACAGCGAGTGCCGCGGGCAGCGCGACCATCAGCAGGAAGCGGCCCAGCCGGCGCTTTTTCTTCACCGGCGCCGGGGCCGGCTGCACTGGGGGAGCAACCGCCACCGGGGCCGCGGCCGGCTGCGCCGGCGCTTCCATCTCCAGTTCGGTCGTGTTCTTGTCTATCTTGGCTACCGCGTTCATGCTGCTGCGCCTTCTGTATTCTTCACTTTTTCAATGGACGGCGTCTCGTCGTCGGTCAGGTTGCGGACCATCGCCTCGAGCCCTTCGACGAGGACGCGACGGGCTTCCGGCTTCACGCCGACCAGCGATTCCTCATAGACTTCCCCGGCAATGCTCTTGATCACGGCGTAGGCGTCGCTCGCCTTGGGCGTCAGGAAGATCATGCGGACGCGACGATCGGCGGCGTCGGCACGACGCTCGATCCAGCCTCCCTCCTCCATGCGGTCGACCAGGCGCGAAACGCTGATCGGCTCGATTTCGAGAAGTTCGGCCAGCCGTGCCTGCGCGACGCCGTCTTCCTTGGCAACGCGGACCAGAAGCCGCCATTGCGCCGAAGAAAGCCCCAAGCCACTGGCCCTCGCCTCGAAGCGCTTGCGCATCAGGCGCTGCACGTCGTGAATCAAGAAGCCCAATCTGTCGATGCCATCGGAAACCATGAGCGGGATATATAATAAGCGTGCTCACTATTCAAGATGCCGCGTTGCATAAGAAGCCGGCAGATATGCACGACAGTCATGCGATGCAGGCATGGTTACCGATTGGTGAGCGCCTGTCGCCATGCCAGCCGGCTTCGCCGCTCCGCCACGTCATGCTGGTCGGGTCTGACATATTGATGTACAGCCGTTGGTCAGGATCGGGGGATCACGAAAATGCCGACGCTCTACGCTCTCAAGCCGGCCTTCCAGGGACGGCTGCGGCCGCTGGTCAATCGGCTGGCGGCAATCGGGGTCACCGCAAACAGCATAACCATCCTGGCGGCCGTGATGTCGATAACCGCCGGCGCGGCCATCGCGATCCTGCACGAATGGCGCTGGCTGCTGTTGCTTATCCCCGTGGTGATGTTCGTGCGCATGGCGC
The DNA here is from genome assembly GCF_040322475.1 of Mesorhizobium sp. M0140. NCBI lineage: Bacteria > Pseudomonadati > Pseudomonadota > Alphaproteobacteria > Hyphomicrobiales > Phyllobacteriaceae > Mesorhizobium > Mesorhizobium sp. M0140. The sequence goes on from NZ_JAMYTM010000010.1 coordinate 21,717, forward strand.
TGAATGCCGTGGATGGCATGCTGGCACGGGAACATGGGCAGGCGTCGACGCTCGGCATGTATCTGAACGAGTTGTGCGACGTCGTTTCGGACCTCGCACTGATTCTTCCTTTTGCCGTCTTTCCGGAATTTGGCGCATGGGGCGTCGTCGCCTTCGCGATATCGGCCGTGCTGACCGAATTCGCCGGCGTGCTCGGCATCGCCGCCAAGATCGGACGCAACTATGCCGGGCCATTCGGCAAGAGCGACAGAGCGCTGGCGCTCGGTGTGGTCGCCGTGCTGTGCGCCGCCGGGCTCTGGCCGGCATCGATAGCACCGTTTGTGTTTCCGGCCATGGCAACGCTTTCGCTGCTGACCGCCATAAACCGGATACGCGCCGGCCTTATTGGCAGCGCCAGCTGAGCATCGAGGCTCGCCATGCCGCCAGAGGGAAAGACCATGATGCACGAACCGATCGCCGCCGCGGCCACGCAAAGCTTTGCGCGGCAAGCGCAGGAGCGGGTCTTCCGCAGCCATGACGGGGCGGAGATCTTCTACCGATTCTGGCCTGCGGCTTCGGCCGATGCCAAAGGCGCGGTGGTGCTGTTCCATCGCGGCCACGAGCATGGCGGCCGCATGGCCCATCTCGTCGACGAATTGCGGATGCCGGACCACGCCTTCTATGCCTGGGATGCCCGCGGCAATGGCCGTTCGTCCGGCGAGCGCGGCTATGCCCCTTCCTTCTCGGCCCTGGTGCGCGACATCGACTGCTTCATGCGCGAGATTGCCGCCAGGGATGGCTTCGCCACTGGGGATATCGCGCTGATCGCGCAATCCTTCGGCGCTGTGCTTGCCGCCGCCTGGGTGCATGACTATGCGCCGAAGTTGCGCGCCATGGTGCTGGCCTCACCGGCCTTCTCGGTGAAACTCTACGTGCCCTTCGCCAAGGAAGGCATCGCACTCTGGCAGAAGATCAAGGGCCGCTTTTTCGTCAATTCCTACGTCAAGGCGAAATTCCTGACCCATGATCCCGTGCGCATCGCCTCCTTCGAGAGCGATCCGCTGATCACGCGGCCGATCGCTTCCAACATCCTGGTCGAACTCTACCAGCATGCCGCACGCATCGTCGCTGACGCCCGCGCCATCCGCGTGCCGACCCAGCTTCTGCTTTCGGGCAGCGACTGGGTGGTGCGCCACGGCCCGCAGCACGAGTTCTTCGTCAATCTCGGCAGCCGCGCCAAGGAACGCCATGTGCTGCCGGGCTTCTTTCACGACACGCTGGGCGAACGCGACCGGGCGCAGGCCCTCGAGCTGATCCGGCCGTTCCTGGCCAGGCAGTTCGCGGCACCGGACGCGCCGGTCGACCTGAAGCAGGCGGATATTGCGGGCTACACCCGCGACGAGGCCGACAGGCTTGCCTCGCCGCTCGATCTGTTGTCGCCCAAAGGTCTCTATTGGGCATTCAGCCGTGCCTCCATCCGCATGGGCGCCTGGGTCTCGCAGGGCATGAAGACCGGCATCGCCACCGGCTTCGATTCCGGCTCGACGCTGGATTACGTCTACGAGAACGACGCGCGGGGTCTTACACCTCTTGGCCGCGTCGTCGACCGCATTTTCCTGGAAGCCATCGGCTGGCGCGGCATCCGCCAGCGCAAGCTGCATCTCGAAGAGCTCATCGGCTCTTGCCTGGCGACGCTCAAGGCCGCTGGTCGGCCGGCGCACATTCTCGACATCGCCGCCGGCCATGGCCGCTATGTTCTCGATGCCATCGCGAAGAGCCCCGACCAGCCAGCGAGCGTTCGCCTGCAGGATTATTCCGACCTCAACGTGCAGCTTGGCCGCAAGCTGATCGCTGAGCGGCAATTGCCGGCTGATGTCTCGTTCCAGCGCGCCGATGCCTTCGATGCCGACATGCTCGCCAACGTCGATCCGGCCCCCGACCTCGCCATCGTTTCCGGCCTCTACGAGCTGTTCTCCGACAATGCGATGATCGCCCGCTCGCTTGGTGGTTTGGCCAGCGCCATGCAGCCGGGCAGCCTGCTGCTCTACACCAACCAGCCCTGGCATCCGCAGCTCGAGATGATCGCACGCAGCCTGACCTCGCATCGCGGCGGCGAGGCATGGGTCATGCGGCGTCGTACGCAAGGCGAGATGGACCAGCTCGTCGAAGCCGCCGGTTTCGAAAAGCTCGACCAGCGCATCGACCAATGGGGCATCTTCACCGTCTCGGTCGCGCGGCGCCGCTGAACAGCATGGTCTCATCGCCTGCACCCACCGCGCGCGCCGAGCCTTATGGACGGGTGGTCGTCAGGGCGGCGCTCTGGCTGGCCTTGCTGGCGCCGTTCTTCTATCTCAGCTACGGCTTCGCCAACTGGCTGGCCTCGCGGCGCGACGATGTCGGCAGCATCGTGTTCTCGTGGGAGCACGGCATCCCGTTCGTCGCCTGGACCATCGTGCCCTATTGGTCGATCAACCTGTTCTACGGCCTGTCGCTGCTGCTCAACAACGACAGGCAAGGGGTGGACCGCCTGGCCGGGCGTTATCTCACCGCGCAAATCGTCGCCGTTGCCTGCTTCATCCTGTTCCCGCTGACCGCGACATTCGTGCGACCGGCGACGACCGGCCTGCCCGGCTTCCTGTTTGCCGTGCTCGGCGGTTTCGACAAGCCGTTCAACCAGGCGCCCTCGCTGCACATCGCCCTTCTGGTGATCATCTGGGATCATTGGCGCCGTCGGCTCGGCGGTTTTCTCCTGGCGCTCTGGCACGGCTGGTGCTTCCTGATCGGCGCCTCGGTGCTGACGACCTGGCAGCATCATTTCATCGACATCCCGACCGGCGCGCTGCTCGGGCTCTTTGCGTTGTGGCTGTTTCCGCGCAGCGGCGCGTTGCCGTTTTCAGGCTTCCGGCTAACCAGCGATGTGCAAGCGCGGCGGCTGGCGCGGTTCTATGCGCTGGGCGCCGTGCTCGCGCTGGCGGGCGTCGCGCTCGGTGCATTCGTTTGCGCTGTCGCGCTGTTCCTGCTTTGGCCGGCGCTGGCGCTGGCCATCGTCGCCCTCGCCTATGCAGGGGCAGGCGAAAAAGTGTTCCAGAAATCCGTCGATGGCAGCATCACGCTCGCAAGCCGTGTCCTGCTCTTGCCTTACCGCGTCGGCGCCAGGGCAAACATATGGGCCTGGACGCGCAATCTCGCTCCTCAAGTGGCGATTGCCGACGGCGTCTTTCTCGGGCGCTTTCCCACTACACGCGAAGCCAACAGCTTCGGCACGGTCATCGACCTCGCCGCCGAACTCGAAAGACCGGCGGCAGCCGATTGCCGCTGGATCAGCTTTCCGATGATCGACCTGTTGCCGCCGCCCGTGTCGGTACAGCAACAGGCAGCCGGCGCGCTGGAAAGCGCGCGCCGGGATGGCACCGTGCTGGTGTGCTGCGCGCTCGGCTTCCAGCGCAGCGCCGGCGTCGTCGCCGAATGGCTGGTGGTGACCGGCAGGGCCAAAACGTCGACGCTCGCCCGCGAGATGCTCGCGGCCCTCGGCCGGCCGGTTCATCTTGCAGAGCCACGGATCCGGTAGCGTCATGACCGGCAATGCCTATCAGGACCGCACCGACCGCTTCGCCGGCATGCTGATGCGGCAGGCAGAGTGGCCGGCCGCAATCGTGGTGGCCGCGAATATCCTTGCGCCGCTGGCTGCCTCGACGCGCGGCGCTTTCGAAAACTTGCCCGCGGCCGTTGCTTTGTCGATCACCGCCGCGAGCGCGGTGGCGGTGCTGATGCTGTCGACACTGCTGGCGTTTGACGCGCTGCTGTTCCGGATCATGGCCAGCCATGATGACGAAGCTTCCGGCGGTGCCGCAGTGGACGACATGCTGGCGCGCATGCGCCTGAAAACGGCCCCGTCCGCGACACGTTCGCTTGATGACCGCATGGCCGGCACGCGTCGTCTGCTGCTCAAGCAGCGTGCCGCCCTGGCTCTGTTTGCCGCAGCACTTCTGGCGGCAGGGTTTTGGGCGCCGCGATGAACAGGCTTTCGCTCAAGACCTTCACCTTGCTGCAGACGGTAACCTCCGTCGGCCTGTCGGCGCTGGCCCGGATGGTAACCGGGGTGCGGCCGATCTGGAACGGCAGCCTGCCCTCCGACCGCCAGCGCATCTATTTCGCCAACCACACCAGCCATGGCGACTTCATCCTTTTGTCGGCCTGCCTCAGCGAAAGGGAGCGCGCGATCACCCATGCTGTTGCCGCAGGCGAATATTGGGGGAAGTCGCGGCTGCGCCGCTTCATCGCGCAGGACATGCTGTCGTCGGTGCTGATCAACCGGCAGTGGACGAGACCTGAGGAAAATCCGATCGAGATCATGCTGTCGGTTCTCGACCAGGGGCACTCGCTGATCCTGTTTCCCGAAGGCACACGCAACATGACCGAAGAGCCGCTGCTGGCATTCCGCTCCGGGCTCTACAATCTGTCGACGGCGCGGCCTGAGGTCGAGCTGATCCCGTGCTGGATCGAGAACATGTCGCGCGTGCTGCCCAAGGGCCAGTTCCTGCCGGTGCCGCTGCTGTGCCGCGTCGTCTTCGGCGCGCCGGTGGCGATCGGTCCGGGCGAAGAACGCCGCGCCTTCCTCGAACGCGCCCACGCCGCGCTTCTGGCGCTCAACCCGCGTCCCGAGCGAGACGATTGATGCGCCACGAAATCTCCATCCTGATCATCGGCCTGCTGGCGGTTTTGACCACCGCCAGCATCGTCGCCACCCTACTTTCGGCGCGAGCGCCGAAGCCGCTCAGTTCGACGCTGGTCAATCTCACCCAGCGCATCAACGCCTGGTGGGTGATGGTGGCGCTGATGACGGTCGCCTTCTTCTTCGGGCGTTACGGAATGACCATTCTGTTCGCTCTGATCTCCTTCGCCGCGCTGCGCGAATTCGTGACGCTGACGCACACCCGCCGCAGCGACCATTGGGTGCTGCTTGGCATGTTCGGCATCATCATCCCGTTTCAATACTGGCTGGTGTGGACCGCCTGGTACGGTCTCTTCGTCATCTTCATTCCGGTCTATTGCTTCCTGCTGATGCCGGCCATAACGGCGCTGCATGGCGACACCGAACGCTTCCTCGAGCGGATCGCCGCGCAGCAATGGGCGGTGATGATCTCGGTCTATTGCGTCAGCCATGTCCCTGCCCTGCTGACACTCGAGGTGCCGGGCTTCGAAGGCCGCACCCTGCTGCTGATCGCCTTCCTGATCATCGTCGTGCAAGGCAGCGACGTGCTGCAGTACATCTTCGGCAAGCTGTTTGGAAAACACCGTTTCTCGCCGAACGTCTCGCCGTCGAAAACCTGGGAAGGCCTGATCGGCGGACTGGTGTCGGCGAGCCTGCTCGGCGCGCTGTTGTCGTTCGTGACTCCGTTTTCGCCGCAGCAGGCGGCAGCCGTGGCCTTCGTCGCCTGCTCGATGGGATTCCTCGGCGGGCTGGTCGCCTCGGCCATCAAGCGCGACCAGGGCGTCAAGGACTGGGGTCATCTGATCGAAGGCCATGGCGGCATGATGGACCGCACCGACAGCCTGGTCTTCGCCGCCCCGGTGTTCTTCCACATCGTGCGCTATTTCTGGACCGTGTGATCCGGCGATCTGTTGCCGCGCTCAAAGCGGTTGCGGATGAGCATGGTGACGACCAGAAACCACGCTATTTAGCGCGTTTCCTGACATACAGTTCCAGCTTGTGGCGGACGATTTCGAAGCCAAGCTCCGACGCTATCTCGGCCTGCAGTTTCTCGATTTTGTCGGAACGGAACTCGATCACCTGACCGGTGTCGAGGTCGATGAGATGGTCGTGATGTTCACGGTCCGCGTTTTCGAACCGGGCGCGGCCCTCGTCGAAGGCATGACGCTGGATGGCGCCTTTCTCCTCCAGGAGCCGCAACGTCCGGTAGACGGTCGACAAGGAAATGCTGCCGTCGATCTGGTGGGCACGAGAATACAATTCGTTCGCGTCCGGATGGTCGTGCGCATCCGCCAGCAGCCGCAAGATCACCTTGCGTTGTTCGGTCATCCGGACACCGGCGGCTTTCAAATTGCTCCGGAATCGCTCGAAAAGGTCGTTGTCCGCTTTCATCCGTCATACTTAGCCGCGTTGCCACGCGACTGCAATTAGCTACTTGCAAATCAGTTGCAACTGCAATATCAGATGCAAATCACTTGCATTAGCATGACGTGAGCAGCGCATGGGCGACGATCAACTCCAGTCGAAAGGCATCCGATGACTGTTTCTGCTTCCCCAACCCGCAGGACGATGCTGCGGGCGCTTGGCGGCCTTGTGGCCATCGGTTTTGCGACGATGGCGAGCCTCGTTCCGGTCATGGCACAGGAGACTCAGCCTTCGGCAGGGAAGGTTCTGCGCGTCGTGACGACGTTCACGATCATCCAGGATATCGCGCAAAACGTGGCCGGGACCGCGGCAATCGTAGAGTCGGTGACCAAGCCCGGCGCTGAGATCCACGATTATCAGCCGACGCCGCTCGACGTGGTGAGGGCGCAATCGGCCGACCTCGTGCTCTGGAACGGCATGAACCTCGAACGCTGGTTCGAGAAATTCTTCGACAACGTGAAGAACGTGCCGAGTGCCGTCGTCACGGAGGGCATAGAGCCGATGGGGATCAAGGAGGGACCTTACGAAGGCAAGCCCAATCCGCATGCGTGGATGTCGCCGAAGAACGCCCTCATCTATGTCGAGAACATCCGCAAGGCGCTGTCCAAGGCGGATCCGGCAAACGCCCCGGTCTATGCCGCCAATGCCGCCGCCTATTCGGAAAAGATCAAGGCAATCGACGAGCCCATGCGCAAGCGCCTGTCGGCGATCCCAACGGACCAACGCTGGCTGGTTACAAGCGAAGGCGCTTTCAGCTACCTGGCACGCGACTTCGACCTGCGCGAAGCCTATCTGTGGCCGATCAACGCCGACCAGCAAGGCACCCCGCAACAGGCGCGCAAGCTGATCGACCTGGTGCGCGAGAACAAGATTCCGGTGGTGTTCAGCGAAAGCACCATTTCCGACAAGGCGGCCAAGCAAGTCGCGCGCGAAACCGGAGCCACCTATGGAGGCGTTCTCTACGTCGATTCGCTGAGCGAGGAAGACGGCCTGGTTCCGACCTATCTGAAGCTTCTCGAAACCACCGTCGAGACGATCGTCCAGGGGTTCGGCGGGTGACCGGGGTTCGCACCGCGCTCGCTCCGGACAGCAGCCATGATCGAACATCGACCGGTAGCGGCCGGGTCGTTGCCTCCATCGACGTGGACGACGTCACCGTCAGCTATTCAAGCGGGGTCACGGCCGTACACTCCGCCTCTTTCAGGCTCGGCGCCTCCACCATCTGCGCGCTGGTCGGCGTCAACGGCTCCGGCAAATCGACGCTGTTCAAGGCGCTGATGGGCTTCCTGACGCCGTCGACCGGAACAGTGCTTATCGCCGGATTGCCCGTCCACGCAGCGCTGAAGCGCGGCCTAGTCGCGTATGTGCCGCAGAGCGAGGATGTCGACTGGAACTTTCCGGTGCTGGTGGAAGATGTCGTCATGATGGGCCGCTACGGCCACATGAATTTTCTGCGTATCCCAGGCAGAGCCGATCGCATGGCGGTCGACGCGGCACTGGAACGGGTCGGCATGACCGATTTTCGCAAGCGCCAGATCGGCGAACTGAGCGGCGGCCAGAAGAAGCGTGTGTTCCTGGCGCGCGCTCTGGCGCAGGGCGGCGAAATCATCCTGCTCGACGAGCCGTTCACCGGCCTCGACGTTCAGACCGAAGCAGCGATCATCGATCTCCTTCGGTCGATGCGCGACGACGGCAAGCTGATGTTGGTGTCGACGCACAATCTCGGCAGCATCGTCAATTTCTGCGACCATGTCGTCATCTTCAACAAGACGGTGCTGGCCTTCGGACCAACAGAGACAACGTTTACGCAAGCCAATGTTGCGAAAGCTTTTGGCGGCGTGCTGAGGCATCTGCGCCTCGGCGGCGCCGATCTTCATGACGACCCCGACGCTCGCCACCTGACCGTGCTGACCGATGACGAGCGTCCTCTGGTGCTTTACGGCGAGCGGGATCAAGAGAAGATGATGAAGCCCGACAGCGGATCGCCAGCCCCGTGATCGACATCCTGCTGGAACCCTTCACCTACAACTACATGGCCAAGGCCATCTGGGTCAGCGCCCTGGTCGGCATGGTCTGCGCGTTCCTGTCCTGCTATCTCATACTAAAGGGCTGGGCCCTGATGGGCGACGCGCTTGCCCACTCGGTGGTGCCGGGCGTTGCGGCCGCCTACATGCTGGCCCTTCCCTATGCCGCCGGCGCATTCGCCTCCGGCCTCATCGCCGCACTCGGCATCACCTTGGTGCGGCGCGTGACGCAACTTCGCGAGGACGCCGTGATCGGCCTTGTCTTTACAACGCTGTTCGCTGGCGGGCTGCTGATTGCGTCGATCAGTCCGACCTCCGTAAACATCCAGTCCATCGTACTCGGCAACATCCTCGCAATCTCCGACGAGGATGTAACCCAGGTCATCCTCATCGCAGCGGTTTCGCTGGCTGTACTGGGGCTTCGATGGAAGGATATGATGCTGGTGTTCTTCGACGAGAACCATGCGCGCGGCGTCGGCCTGAATCCGTGGCGGCTGCGGGTCCTGTTCTTCGTGCTGCTCAGCGCCTGCATCGTCGCCGCGCTCCAGACCGTCGGCGCGATCCTCGTGATCGCGATGGTGGTAACGCCTGGCGCCACCGCCTACCTGCTTACCGATCGGTTCGGCGTCATGATCCTGCTCGCGATGGCGATCGGCGCGGCGACGAGCGCGGTTGGCGCCTATCTCAGCTTCTTTCTCGATGGCGCGACTGGCGGACTGATCGTGGTGCTGCAGACCGTGGTCTTTCTGACTGCCTTCGTCTTCGCACCCAAACATGGGCGGCTCGCCGCACGCCGGGCGGCACGTGCCGCATCGCAGGTCGCGTCATGATGACGATCTGGTCCTGGATCGCCGAACCGCTCAGTCACGAATTCATGCGTCGCGGTCTCGCCGTCGCCGTTCTGGTCGGCGCCATTTGCGCAGTGTTGTCCTGCTATCTCGTCCTGAAGGGCTGGTCGCTGATGGGCGACGCCGTTTCGCATGCCGTGCTTCCGGGTATCGTGCTCGCCTATATCGCCGGGATCCCGCTTGCCTTCGGCGCCTTCGTGGCAGGACTTGGCTGCGCGCTGGCGACGGGCTACCTCAAGCAGCACAGCCGGATCAAGGAGGACGCAGTCATGGGCATCGTCTTCTCAGGCATGTTCGCGTTTGGCCTGGTGCTGTTCGTCAAAGTCGAGACCGACCAGCATCTCAATCATATCCTGTTCGGCAACATGCTCGGCGTCCAGTGGCGCGACGTGATCGAGGCGGCGGTCATCGTCGTGCCGGCGATCCTCATCGTTCTGGCAAAACGCAAGGATCTGCTGCTTTATTGTTTCGATCCGGCCCATGCGCGCGCGATCGGCCTGCCCGTCAACCTGCTGCATTTCGGGCTGCTGACGCTGCTCGCGTTGACCATCGTGGCCTCGCTGAAGGCTGTCGGGATCATCCTTGTCATCGCCATGCTGATCGCGCCGGGAGCGATCGGCTTTCTTTTGACGAAGAGCTTTGAGCGCATGCTCGCCATTGCCGCCGCGGCCGCCATCGGGTCGAGCGTCGTGGGAACGATCCTCAGCTATCACATCGACGCAGCCACCGGCCCGACGATCGTCGTCGTTCAGGCCGGCGTTTTTTTGCTTGCCCTGTTCCAGTCGAAGCGCCCAAAGCAACGGGTGCAACTGGGCATTTCGGGAGAGTAATCGCGGCCCTGACCCAGGCCGCACTCAAAGCCGGTTGCGGATCAGCATGGTGACGACGAAGAACGAGCCGACCGAGCTGGTGATGATGCCGATCGGCAGTTCCTGCGGCGGCAGCAGCGTTCGGGCCAGAAGGTCGCTGGCCAGCAAAAGCACCGCGCCAAACACGGCACAGCTGGCAACCAGGCGCAGGTGCAAGGGGCCCGCCAGCGGCCGTGACAGATGCGGGATCATCAGCCCGACGAAGCCGATGACGCCAGCGACCGAGACAAGGATAGCCGTCGAGAAGGCGGCGACGAGAAAGGTCATCCGGCGCATGCGCGCCACCGGCACGCCAAGGCTTTCGGCGGCATTTTCACCGGCCAGGAAAGCATCGAGCCGGCGGTGGTTCCACAGCGCGTAAGCCAGAATGGTCCCCGCACCCAGTGCGCCGAGCCAGATGTTGTCCCAGCGCGCCAGGCCAAGGCCGCCCATGGTCCAGAACAGCACGGAGTGGGCGGCGCGCTGATCGCCGGCAAAGACAAGATAGTTGGTCAAGGCGGTGAACATGAAGGACACGGCAAGGCCGGCAAGGATCAGCCGCTCCGGGCCTTGCCCCCTCACCCGCGCCACCAGCAGCAGGACGACGCCGGCAGCCAATATGCCGCCGGTGAAGGCCGCGACCGGCAATGTCCAGATGCCGAAACTGTCGCCGAAGACGGTGATAACGGAAACCGCACCCGCGGCGGCGCCCGACGACAGGCCGAACAGGAACGGGTCGGCAAGGTCGTTGCGGGTCACCGTCTGCAGCAGCGCACCGACGACGCCGAGACCGACGCCGACGCAGATGGCCAGGATCGTGCGCGGCAGCCGCAGGTCGACGACGATCTTGCCGACCGGTCCTGCCACGTCGTGCCCGCTGAAGCCGATTACACGACCAAGCGCGGCAACAACATCGGTCAGCGGGATCAGTGTCGAACCATAGGCGATCGACAGCAGAGCGAGAGCGGCGATCGCCGCCGCGCCCGCCAGCATGGCCGGTGCAAATGCCGGATGGCGCAAGCCTGGAAATGCGTCGCGTCTGTCAGGACGCGTGCGACGCACTTCCAGGATCTCTTGTTCATGCATGTCGTTGCCCCAAAACCGCTGCGCACTTTTGGGCGACAGGCATCAAAACGCTTCCGGATGCATGGCCTTGGCGATCTTGTCGATCGCTTCGATGTTGGCCGGGCCGGGAGTAAGTTCGGCATAGCGCAGCGCGACGAAGCGCTCGTTCTTGACCGCGTCGGTCTCCTTCATGGCCGGATGCGCCTTCAGGAAATCGAGCAGTTTCCTGTAGCCACCGCCATCCTGGTAATCGAGCAGGATGAGGAATTGCGGATTGCGCGACGCCACCGTTTCCCAGTCCGTATTGCCCCAACTGGTGTCCATGTCGGCCATAATGTTGTCGCCGCCGGCGGCTGATATCATGGCGCTGGGGATGGCGAATTTGCCTGCGGTGAACGGCTTGTCCTCGCCGGAATCATAGAGGAAGACCCGCGTTCCCTTGGCGTCGCCGACCTTGGCGGTGATGTCGGCGAGCCGCGTCTTCCAGCCGGAGACAAGCTTCTCAGCTTCGGCCTCCTTGCCGAAGATCTTGCCCAGCTTTTCGACGTCGCCATAGAGCAGGTCCATCGAGGCGGCGGGGCGGCTCTTGTCGAGATGGACGCAGCTTTCCGTCAGCACCAGCGTCTTGATGCCGTGCGGAGCAAGCGTGTCGGGCGTCACTTCACCACCCGGCTTCATGCCATAATACCAGCCGGCGAAGAAAAAATCGGGCTCGACCGCGACGAGGTTTTCGAGCGTCGGATATTTCGGCGCCAGTTCCGGGATCGAACCCTGCTCGGCCTTGAACTCAGGACCCACCTTGTACCATCCGGTGATGCCGGTCAGGCCGACGATCGACGGCTGCAGTTTCAGCGCGAAAGCCATCTCGGCCATGTTGAGATCCTGGATGACGGCGCGCTTCGGCGGCGCATCGAAGGTCAGCGGCTTGCCGCAGCTGTCGACAGTTACCGGGAAGGCCAGGGCTGTCGAGGCCAGCAGCGAGAAGGCAAGCGAAAAAGCAAGGCGTTTCAAGGGTTTGCTCCTGTGGACGGGATGATCGATATGGGACGGCTTCAATCAGGATGGCGGCGCGGCACGGTTCGGAACATCGAACACCGTCAGTTCGCGGTCTTCGGTCGGATGGCGCAGACGCAGCACATCGATGCCGAAAATTTCGCGAATCAGCTTTTGGGTCAGCGCTTCGCGCGGTGCGGCGAGCGCTTGCAGACGGGCATGGTTCATCACCGCCACCCTGGTGGCGAACGGTGCCACCAGCGCCAGATCGTGCAGCACCGCGATCACCGTCATCTCGAAGCCTGCCACGAGGTCGAGCAGTTCGCCGCGGGCGCGCGGGTCGAGATGGTTGGTCGGCTCGTCGAGGAACAGGATCTTTGGCTGCTGGGCGATGGCGCGGGCCAGTTGGGCGCGCTGGCGCTCGCCGCCCGACAGCGAGCCGATGGTGCGGCCAAGCAGCGGCAGCAGGCCGGTCCGGCGCAGCGCATCGACGACAATGTCACGCTCCTCGCTCCTGCGCCGTAGCCGAGCGTGCGGGACCCGGCCCAGCTCGACATAGTCGATCACCGCCAGCCGCGGATCGGGCTGGTCGGTCTGGCCGACCACGGCGATATGCAGTGCCCGCTCGGCGGCGGAAATCCTGTCCAGCCGGCGCCCGCCGAGGTTCACCTCGCCGGAACTTGGCCGCAGCATGCCCGACAGCATGCGCAGCAGCGTCGTCTTGCCGGCGCCGTTGGGACCGATGATGGCTAGGCGATCGCCAGCGGCCACCGAGAAGCTGACCGCCTGGACCAGATCCCGCCCGTTCGCCATGGCGCAGAGGTCACGGGCTTCGAGAAGCGCTACGGGCATCGGCTGCCCGCCAGATTGCCGGGATGGCAATGCGTGCTCACGATGATGCGATGATCGATAGAGCCGTCCAACTTTCCGTCACTTTCCAAAACTGGCGACGGAAGGAAGCTGGCGAAGCGGCCGACAAGACCGGGATTCGCGTTTCCTCCCGGCACACCCCGTCCGGTCAACTCAGTGATGGCAGGTCTCCTGGCTCGCGGGTCGTTGCGCCATCCTGCCTTCCCAGCCTTGCCGGCCAGTGGCATTCACGGATTTTGCTCGCCGCTTACAGTTGCGGGGGCAGCCACGGCCTCGACCCCTGGGGATCTCACCGTGTTCCCTTTTCACCCCTCGCCTTTCGACTCGGGGACCATCACCGCTTCAGCGTAGATTTCCCCCAATCGCTTCGCAATGGATTTCTCGGACGGAGTGGTGGGCCGGCTAGGGGAAACATGCATTTCCCGCTCTCGATATGTAATAACATTACGCATTTAGAGGATGCCGCCTGGCGCTGTCAAGTGAAGCCTGCCGAATTTGGCTCGTCGGCGGCAAGGGGCGCTCCAACGCTGCGCCATATCGGTGCGACTGTGACGGGATCGGTGCGATTGCGCGGGATGCGCAATTTCGATCAAACTGGCCGCGCCAGGAAACGGCAGGATGATCTGGCCAATGCGAGGAGCAAAATGAACTCGACCGAGAAAGCGCTGTGGTTCGTCGAAAGTCATCTGCCGGAGGCTGTTACACTCGACGATGTCGCGCAAAGCAGCGGGGTGTCGCGTTTTCATGTGACGCGGGCTTTCGGGGCCGCCACCGGCCGGTCGGTGATGGGCTACATGCGCTCACGCCGGCTGACCGAGGCGGCGCGCAAGCTGGCCGGCGGGGCGCCCGACATCCTCAGCGTCGCGCTCGACGCCGGCTACAACTCGCATGAGGCGTTCACCCGGGCCTTCCGCGATCAGTTCGGCACCACGCCGGAACTGGTGCGCGCGCAAGGCACACTCGACAAGCTCGACCTGCTGGAGCCGATCCTGATGGACCAGTCCTTCCTCACCAATCTCGAACCGCCGCGTTTCGAGACCAGCCGGCCGTTCCTGATTGCCGGCCTCGGCGAACGCTACAGCTGCGAAACCAGCGCCGCCATCCCGACGCAGTGGCAGCGCTTCGGCCCCTATATCGGCAACATTCCGGGCGAGGCCGGCGACGTCGCCTATGGCGTCTGCGTCAACGGCGACGATGCCGGCAATTTCGACTACATCGCCGGCGTCGAAGTGTCTGATTTTTCCGACCTGCCCAAGGAATTCAGCCGGGTGCGGGTGCCGGCGCAGAAATATGCGGTCTTTGCCCACCGCGAACACATTTCGACCATTCGCCGGACGGTCAACACGATCTGGAACAAGTGGCTGCCGGCTTCCGGCCACGAGATATCGGATGCGCCGGAATTCGAACGCTACGGCCCTGAGTTCGACCCACGCAGCGGCAATGGCGGGCTGGAGATCTGGATACCGGTGAAGGCGTAGTCGGTCAGGCCATCGGCAGCGCCGGCCAGCGATCGACTATCCCGCCGCCGGAAAACACAGCGATCGACCCGAACTGCTGCAGCACGGCTTCGCTCTGCGTCGGCCTTAGAAACGCGTAGTCGCCGGGTTTTGCGGTCGCGTCGGCGGGCAAGCCCATGAATTGCTGGTTGGAGGACAGGCCGAGCAGCCCGTTCGCCTTCATGCCTTCGGGGAAGACGGGCTCGGCCATCCACTTGCCGCCATAGAGATAGCAGCCCTTGCGCGGGAAGCGGCCGAGCGCCTGCAGCAGGCGGGTGACGGCCGGCGGGCCAGGCAGCATCGGCTCGACCATTTTCAAGATCGGCGTGGCGATGAAGGCCGCCGGCTGGAAGCCGTCGAGGCCTGGCGTATCGAAATCACTGGGCAGCACGAAGGCCGAGCCCATCGAGACCTCGTTGGCCATGCCGCCATGATGAAGCAGCGCGGTCTTGCTGCCGCCGATGTTCAGGATACGGCGCTGGTCGGCGCCGAGACAGGCGACGAACGCCGAGGCCTGCGCCGACGCCTTGGCCAATGCCTTTGCCGGTCCGCCGAAAAGGCCGGGAATGAGCGGCGCATGCGCCTCGTAGGCCATGACGCCTTCGCAATGCAGCCGGGCCGGCAACGCGCTCAACGCCTTCGACAAGGCCTCAGGATTGGCGAACCCGCCGCGATGCAGCCCGACATCGATCTCGAAAGCGATGCGCAGGCCGATGCCGAGTTCGCCAGCGAGGGCGCCATATTCCGCCAGTCTCTCCTCGCTGTCGATCAGCCAGCAGACACGCGACCAGTCGACCACGCCCCTCGAAAGCACAGCCCTTGCCGCATCGACAGGCATCGGCTTGCCATACAGCAGATCGGCATCCGGAAACGCCTTCAGCACCGCCTCGCTGATCGGCGGATGGAAGGTCATGAAGCGCTCACTGCCGAGCGCCTTGCCGATATGCGCAAGCAGCGGCAGGCAGGCGAGCGATTTGTCGACCAGCCGCACGGCCAGGCCGGGATCCAGTCTCTCCTTTACCAGGGCAATGTTGCTGTCCAGCCGGTCGCGATCGAGCAGCAGGCAGGGCTGGAAGATGCCGGCTTCCTTCAGCGCATCCGACAGGGTGGAAAAATAGGTGCTCATCATTCGATGCCGAACAAGCCGGCCATATAGGGCGAGACGAAGCGGTTTTGCGGATCGACGTCGCGGCGCACCGCCATGGCGTCGTCCCAGCGCGGGTAGAGCTTTTTCAGATCCGCCGCCTTCAGGCTGTGCATCTTGCCCCAATGCGGCCGGCCGCCATATCTGCGGAAGATCGGCTCTGCCGCCCGCATGAACGGCAACGGATCGTTCGCCGCGTCATGGTGGATGGCGATGGAGCAGGTCAGCCTGTTGTAGAATGGCGAAAGCCAGAACTGGTCCGGCGCGACCGAGCGCACCTCCATCGGGAAATAGACCTCGGGAAAACGCTTCTCGGTCAGCTCGATGATCTCGGCCAGCGCCTTCGGCCCTTCCTCGAACGGCAAATGATATTCCATCTCGTTGAACTTGGTCTGCCGGTCGCTGGCATAGACGTTGAGCCAGTCCTGCACGTAGTCCTCGGCCGGCAATTTGGCGATGGCGCCCAGGATCAGACGGCCACGCAGCGATGGCAGCCAGGCAAGTGAGGTGCGCAGCCTGCGCAGTGTCCTCAAACCCGACTCGTCCTCTTCCGGCGGCCGTGCGGTGGGTGCGGCGTCGCTGAAATCGCTGGCGATGAACTGCGCATAGCCGGAAAACGGAATGTAATAGAATTCGGCCGAGCGATGCGCGGCCATCATCGCCTCGAAGTCGCGCAGCATCTCAGTGATCGGCAGCACATATTTGCGGCGGCGCAACCGGTAGGTCACGATGTTGTTCAGCGTCACTTCGGTGAGCACGCCGAAAGCGCCGAGCGCGACACCGATGGCATGGATCATGTCCTGATCCCCTGCCTGCTTGAAGTCGCGGACCTTGCCGAGCCCGTCGACGATCTGCACCGTCTCCAGCTGCGTGTGATAGGCGCCGAGCGTCGGTCCGGAGCCGTGCGTGGCTGTGCCCAGCGCGCCGCCGATCGCCTGGCGGTCGATGTCGCCCATGTTGGGCAGGCCCTGGCCGATGCCTTGCAGGATGCGCATCAGCGGGCCGAGCCGGGTCCCTGCCCGCACCCGCGCCTGATGTGTTTCGGCGTCGTGCGAGACCAGCCCTTCCAGCCTTTCCAGGGACAGGATCGTGCCTTGCGATTTCACCAGCGGCGTGAAGGAATGACCGGCACCGGCGACGCGCACCGGGCCAGGCGCGGTCCGGACGAGATCACCGAGTTCACCGGCATCGCCGGGGCTGGCGATCAGCTTGGGCTCGGCGCTTACAAAGCCCGACCAGTTGCTCCAAACGTTTGACATGCCACCTCCCCGCTCAGGCAACCGCACGACGGCGACGTGACACAAGGACGAACAGACCGAGCAGCGCCACGCTGGCCACCGCGCTGGCGGCGGCGAATTCCGGCACCGGCCGGAAATCCTTGCCATCGATGAGCAGCGACGCCGCGATCGGTCCGATCGCCAGGCCGAAAAGCTGGGCCGCCGGCACCAGCAGCACAGCGGTCCGCGTCTCGTCGGCGGTGATCGCCAGACGTATCTGGTAGGGCACGATGAACAGCAGGATAAAGCCCATAGCCAAGGCAGCGACCCAGAACGTCGTCAGGCCAGGGCTACTGGCAAGAACCAGGGAGCTGACAAGCGCGACGACGCCGATCGCCGCGATGGCAAGGCGATAGTCGATGCGTGCTTCGAACGCCGTCGCCGTCATCGCCCCCAGGACCTGTACGGCGAGGCTGGCCGAGACGATCAGGCCGACGGTGCGGGCATCGATGCCATACTGTGCGCCAAGCGGTTCCAGAAAGGCCCAGACCGCGCCGAAGAACATGAAATAGCAGAAGACCGACAGCAGCGCGGTGAGTGAAGGAACCGTCAGCACATTGGCCAAATTCTCCTCCTTGGGCAGGTCGGCATAGTCACCGGGAACAGTGAAGGCGACCGCCAGAGACGCGATGCAGACGACGGCAAGAACGATGAAGCCCCCTGCCGACCCTGCGGCCGGGATTACATAGAGCGCCAGCAACAGGGCGAGCGCGCATTGCGCCAGCGTCTGCATGGTGACGAAATAGCCGCCGATGCGCTCGGCGCGCCGCGAGCGGGCGATCAGTTCGGTGGCGATGGCGACCAGACCGCCCTCGGCGAGCCCGGCCAGGGCGCGGGCCGCAATCAGCGTGCCGGCGCTCGCGGCATAGGCCGTCCACACATTGGCCAGCGCCAGCAGCAGCAGAAGGACGGCACTTTTCCAGCGCATGTGGTGCGCCGAAAGCAGCATCGCCACGACAGCCGAACCGATGGCAATGGCGATCATCTCGGCGGTGGCGACCAGCGCCAGTTCGTCGCCGCTGACATGACCCTCAGTGTAAAGGGCGCCGAGCAACACGGGCTGCAGCCCGAGGATGAGCAGGCCCACCGAACCGATCCACAGGGCCGAGGCAAGCTGCCAGCCGGTCGGATTGCCGACCAGCCAGTCGCCACTGCCTGCATGGCCGGTGTCTGTCGAAGCCAAAGGCGCCTCCCAACGTCCTTGCCGTGCGGCAAAAAAGCTGACAACCTGTCAGTATTTCAGAAACTGATACTTGATCATATTTCTTGTCAACCGGAATTTGAAAACTGTGCGAAAGATCGGTGCATGACCGAATTGAAAAGAATGGCGACCGAGCCGAGGCGCAGGCCCAAGCAGGAACGCAGCCGCGAGCGCATCGACGCGATCCTGTCGACGACCATGCGGCTGATCGGGGAAAAGGGTATCGACGCCGTCACCATGAAGGAGGTCGGCATGCTGGCGGGCGGGCCGATCGCCACCGTCTACCACTATTTTCCCAACAAATCGGCGATCCTGGCGATGCTCTATGAACGGTTTTCAGAGGTCAGCCGGGCACGGCTGACGACGATCATCGCCGAAATCCACGAGGCGAAGGATGTGATCGTGGCCGCTGACCGGCTGCTCGATGATTATCTCAACCGTGTCGCCGGCGATCCGGCCATTCAGGATCTGCAGAACGCCATCCAGGCCGACAAGGCGCTCAAGAACCTCGACATCGCGGAAACCCGGTACCAAGCCAAAATGTTCTGCGACCACGTCATCGCCTTGCTCAAGCCCGAGAGGCGCGAGCAGTTCGAACGCATGGTTCTGCTGATCTTCCAGCTCGCCGGCGGCGTGGTGCGCCTGGCGCTCGCCGAGGGCGAACCGGAAAGCCGCCAGACCATCGAGGATTACCGGTCTATCATTCACACCCAGCTGCGGCTGTTTTTGTAGCCGTGGCGATCGTCAGCAAGCTGCCGCGAATGAGAGGTGTCGGGCATCGCAAGCATCAGAACGCCCGCTATGCGACCTGGCGGACAAGGGCTTCGAAGCCGTCGGCAAGATTGGCATTGCCGGCAGCGAGAAACGCAGAAAGATTGCGGGCGCCACCGGGCGTCTTGTTGGCATCAAGCAGCACCGCCCTGCCCTCATGCATGACGAAATCGAACTTTCCGTAGTCAAAGCCAAGCCGGCGCCTCAACGTGCGAAGCTCGTCGGGAACCGGAACCGGCTCACGTCGGATCGTGTCGTCGCCCTTGACGAGGCTCTGCGGCGAGACATGGCGGGTGCAGCGCTCGCGCTCGCCGCAGAATATCCAGAAGCGGGCTCCAAAGCCGTCCGCCTCCGGCTCGGGAATGAATTTTTCGACGACGAGATCGCTGCGGTCGAAGACCTCCGGCGCAACATCCGAAAGGGATGCATAGACGCGATAACCCTCGATGAGCTCGACGCCGGGAAACGGCTTCGGCTTCCCGGCTCGCAGCGATCGCCGGTTGAGCGCTTGCTCCCGCATCCCGAGATTGTTGAGATTGCTCTTGACGATGACCGGTCCTTGCCAGTCGTCCTCCTTGCCGATCACCGCGCCACTGACGCGTCGCTTGGAGATGTCGGCGGCTCCGATGTTCAGGCAAAAGGGAAAAGCGCGTGCGTATTCGACATATTCGGGGGGCGTCACAGTCGCATCGACGTGCAGCACCGCGATGTCGGCCTCCGGCTTTGCCGACGTTCCGGGGATTATGCGGACGGAATGACCGCGTCGCTTCAGTTCCTCCAGCAAACCGAAAAGCATATAGGAGCTCCGGCGGCGAAACAGCAGGCCACGCCGGCGTTCGAACCTGTCGAACTCATGCGTAATAACCGCGATGCGTGTCATGCGCCCCCCGAGCTTGGCTTCATCAGCGTCCTCCATTATGCCTGCAAATACAATGCCGGCTTGGGGGTGTGGATGACCGACCATTGGAATGCCATTCGAGGGCACTGGCAGTTGCTCGGGCCACCGTTGCGGCCGCCAGCGGAAGCGGTTGAGGCCTATGAGCGTGAGCTCGACCTTTCGAAGGCGCACGTCATTCTGCTCGGCGTGACGCCGGAACTCGCCGGGCTCGGGACGACGATGATGGCCGTCGACGAATCCTCCGACATGATCGCCGGTATCTGGCCAGGCGACACCGCGTTGCGAAAGGCAATCAACGGCGACTGGCTCGACTTGCCGGTGTCGGACGCAAGCATAGATGCGGTGATCGGCGATGGCTGCCTGTCGGCGCTCGGCCTTTCAACCGCGCGCCGGGCGCTATTTGCGGCGATCGCCGGCGTACTGCGCACCGGCGGCCGAGCGGGACTGCGTCTCTTTGCCGGTCCCGAAACACCGGACGATCCGGCGGCGGTGCGGGCGCTTGCACTGTCGGGCGGTGTCTCGACCTTCCACGAACTCAAATGGCGCGTCGCAATGACCGCGACGGGCGACGCGCCCGACCATGCCATTCCGGTCAGGACGATCGCGGAAAGGTTCGATGCACTGTTTCCTGACCGCAAAGAGCTTTCGGCTCGCACGGGCTGGGACCTGCCCACCATCGGCACCATCGATGTCTATCGGAACTCGCCGGCCATCTACACCTTCGCGCCGGCGACTGCATTGGCGAGCGAGGCGGAAGCGTTCTTTGGTGATGTTCGCATCGCTTTGACCGGGAGCTATGGGCTCGCCGAGCGATGCCCGCTGTTGGTGCTGCGGGCGCCAAGACACTGAAGATAGCAGGACGGCGCTCGAGCCGGGGCAGGCGCAACCCAGGCTTTGTTAAATCGTGCGGCAGCATGAGAAAAATTTCGCTCGCATCGCGGCCTTCGCGCACCTTGACTCTCAAAAGCCGTCAGCCTATTTCAGCGCCACGTTAGCACTCTCCATTGGTGAGTGCTAACTCATATGTCCGGCGCCGCCGGATGGAGGAACTGTTTCTCACCGTTCTCATCGAGGAAGAAAAAATGGCAAAGTCGAAGTTCCGCCCGCTTCATGACCGCGTGGTCGTTCGCCGGGTCGAATCCGAATCCAAGACCGCTGGCGGGATCATCATCCCCGACACGGCAAAGGAAAAGCCGCAGGAAGGCGAGATCATCGCTGTCGGCTCCGGCGCTCGTGACGAAGCTGGCAAGCTGGTCCCGCTGGACGTCAAGGCCGGCGACCGCATCCTGTTCGGCAAGTGGTCGGGCACCGAAGTCAAGCTCAATGGCGAAGACCTTCTGATCATGAAGGAATCCGACATCATGGGCATCATCGGCTGATATCAGGCCTTTCCCCGTCAACTGAATTCCCGGGCTCGATCAAAGCCCCTGCCAGGAGCTAAAAATGGCTGCCAAAGACGTAAAATTCTCCCGTGATGCCCGCGAGCGCATGCTGCGCGGCGTCAACATCCTCGCCGACGCGGTGAAGGTCACGCTCGGCCCCAAGGGCCGCAACGTCGTCATCGACAAGTCGTTCGGCGCCCCGCGCATCACCAAGGACGGCGTCACCGTCGCCAAGGAAATCGAGCTTGAAGACAAGTTCGAGAACATGGGCGCGCAGATGGTCCGCGAAGTTGCTTCGAAGACCAACGACATCGCCGGCGACGGCACCACGACCGCGACCGTTCTGGCACAGTCGATCGTCCAGGAAGGCCACAAGGCCGTTGCCGCCGGCATGAACCCGATGGACCTGAAGCGCGGCATCGATCTGGCCGTGACCGAAGTCGTCGCGGCTCTCGGCAAGGCTGCCAAGAAGATCAAGACCTCCGAGGAAGTCGCCCAGGTCGGCACGATCTCGGCCAATGGCGACGAGTCGGTCGGCAAGATGATCGCGGAAGCGATGCAGAAGGTCGGCAACGAAGGCGTCATCACGGTTGAAGAAGCCAAGACCGCCGAGACCGAACTCGAAGTCGTCGAAGGCATGCAGTTCGACCGCGGCTACCTCTCGCCCTACTTCGTCACCAACGCCGACAAGATGGTTGCCGAGCTCGAGGACGTCTACATCCTCCTGCACGAGAAGAAGCTGTCCAACCTCCAGGCCATGCTGCCGGTTCTCGAAGCCGTCGTGCAGACCTCGAAGCCGCTGCTCATCATCTCGGAAGACGTCGAAGGCGAGGCTTTGGCCACGCTGGTCGTCAACAAGCTGCGTGGCGGCCTGAAGATCGCCGCCGTCAAGGCGCCGGGCTTCGGTGATCGCCGCAAGGCCATGCTGGAAGACATCGCCATCCTCACCGGTGGCCAGGTCATCTCGGAAGACCTCGGCATCAAGCTCGAGAACGTCGGCCTCAACATGCTCGGCCGCGCCAAGAAGGTGTCGATCTCCAAGGAGAACACCACCATCGTCGACGGCGCCGGCAAGAAGGCCGAGATCCAGGGCCGCGTCGCCCAGATCAAGCAGCAGATCGAAGAGACCACTTCGGACTACGACAAGGAGAAGCTGCAGGAACGTCTGGCGAAGCTCGCCGGCGGCGTTGCGGTGATCCGCGTCGGCGGCGCGACGGAAGTCGAGGTCAAGGAAAAGAAGGATCGCGTCGATGACGCCCTCAACGCGACCCGCGCGGCCGTCGAAGAAGGCATCGTTGCTGGTGGTGGCGTAGCCCTGCTGCGCGCTTCGGCCAACATCAAGGCCACCGGCGTCAACGCCGACCAGGCCGCCGGCATCAACATCGTTCGTCGTGCGCTGCAGGCTCCGGCCCGCCAGATCGCGGCCAACGCCGGTGCGGAAGCATCGATCGTTGCCGGCAAGATCCTTGAGAACAAGGGCTTGACCTTCGGCTACAACGCCCAGACCGGCGAATATGGCGACATGATCGCCATGGGTATCGTCGATCCGGTCAAGGTTGTCCGTACGGCTCTCCAGGACGCGGCCTCGGTCGCCGGCCTGCTGGTCACCACCGAAGCCATGATCGCGGAGGCTCCGAAGAAGGAGTCGGCTGGCGGCGGCGGCATGCCTGGCGGCATGGGCGGCGGCATGGGCGGTATGGGCGGTATGGATTTCTAATCCAGCCCTATCAGCCTTCAGATACGGAAAGGGCGGCAGAGATGCCGCCCTTTTTGTTTTGCGCAGCGGTCGTCGTGGCCTCTCAGACGGCGGCATCCGCGCGTTGCTTTACCTCGCCGGCAAGCACCGCGGCTTCGATCAGCGCCGCCACTTCATCGGCCACGGCCTGTATCGGAGCGCGGTCGCGGGTGGCGCGGGCGATCACCATCAGTCCTTCCAGCGACGATTCGACCAGCAGTGCCAATGCATGCGCGCGGCGCTCGGGCACCCCCGCCCTGACGAAGGCGTCCCGCAGCAGGCCTATCCACTGTTCGAAGGCCGAGCGGCACAACTCCGCCAGTTCCGGCACGTCGGTGGGCGAGTCCAGCACGACAGGCGCGACCGGACAGCCGAGCGAAAACTGGTTGTCTTCCAGCATGCGCCCCACCGACTGGTAGATATGATGGACGGCCACCGCCGGATTCTTTTCGGCAGCCAGCGCTTCGCCCAGCCTCTCCGTCACGTCGGCAACGCTAGCGCGCGTCACCTCGATGACCAGTTGGTCCTTGCCGCCGGGAAAATGAAAATAGAGCGAGCCCCGCGGTGCGCCGCTGGCGCTCAATATGTCGTTGAGCGAGGTGCCGTGATAGCCGCGCTGCCTGAGCAGCAGCCCAGTCGTCTCGAGTATGCGGGTGCGGGTGTCGTTGGCCATGTCAACCTCTGTCAGCAGGAATCATTATAGGCCTTGCGCAGAATATGACAATCGGTCTACATAATATGTAGATCAGTCTATATATTCCTGAGGAATGCCATGCGAAGGGAGAACGACAATGACAATTCGTGAAGCCTCGGCCAAATGGCAGGGGACGCTGAAGGAAGGTTCGGGACGGTTGCGGCTCGGCAGCGGCGTCTTCGAAGGCGCCTATTCCTTCCCGTCGCGTTTCGAGAACGGTCCGGGCACCAATCCGGAGGAACTGATCGCCGCAGCGCATGCAGGCTGCTTCTCGATGGCGCTGAGCGCCATACTGGGCAACGCCAATCATGTTCCGACAAGCATCAGCACCGTCGCCAAGGTGCATCTTGGCGCAACCGCTGCCGGTCCGACGATCACCCGCATCGAACTCGAAACCGAGGCAGAGGTCGCGGGACTTGCCGAAGATGAATTCGAGCGCCTTGCACAGTCCGCCAAGGCGGGCTGCCTCGTCTCGCGGGCCCTTGCCGGCGTGTCCCAGATCACCCTCAAGGCAACACTCGTCGAAGCCACCAAAGGCCAATGAAGCCAGGAGAAAGAAGATGACACAGGAGCTTGTCATGGACGCAGCCGCGTACGACCTGTCCCAGCAGACGGCCGAGATCATGCGGCGCTACAACGACGTATTCCAACGCCATGATCCTTCGGCACTCGCCGAGCTGGTGGCTGAGGATTGCGTGATCGAGAACACCGTGCCAGCGCCGGACGGCGCCCGTTATGCCGGTCAAGCGGCGTGCGTCGGGCTTTGGGCGGCGATAGCAACCCAGGCCGGCACGCGCTTCGATATCGAGGAAACCTTCGTTGCCGGCGACCGGGCAACGATCCGCTGGCGCTATTTCATGACCGACGGCAATTCGCTGCGCGGCGTCAACCTCATGCGCGTGGCCGGCGGGCGGATCGTCGAAGCGATGGGCTATGTGAAGGGGTAGCGTGCCCGAGCAATTCCCCGAAAGCGCATAACGGCTTTTCGCCCGGAATAGCGCAACAAAGAGGAGCGGATCAGCGAGACTGAACCGCTCCCCGTGGCGCTACCGATCGGCCAGCGCCAGCTTCGCGCCGAGCATGACGAAGGCGCCGGCGAAGGTCCGGCGCATCCAGGTCAACACCATTGGCCGCGAGACGACGTGGCTGCGGATCGAGGCGGCGAAGATGCCGTAGCCGACGAAAACCACGAAGGTCAAAAGCATGAAGACGGAACTCAGTTCCAGCATCTTCGACAGCGCATTGGGCTCGGTGGTGCTGACGAATTGCGGCAGGAAAGCGAAGAAGAAGATCGACAGTTTCGGATTGAGCACGTTGGCGAGGATCCCGGTGGCAATCACCTTGCCGGCCGAGCGCGGCGTCACATCCTGCTCGACGCTGAGGCCGCCATTTTCCTTCAGCGTGTTCCAGGCCATGTAGAGGAGGTAGGCGACGCCGAGATATTTCAGCGTCTCGAAGGCAAGCGCGCTGGTGTGCAGCAGCGCCGCAAGGCCGGTGATGGCGGCGGCCATGTGTGGGATGATGCCGAGCGTGCAGCCGAAGGCGGCGATGACGCTGGCCCGCGCGCCGCGCGAAAGGCCGGCGCTCAGCGTGTAGAGAACGCCGGTGCCGGGCGAAGCCACGACGATCAGCGACGTCAACAGAAATTCGATGCTCACGATGGTTCCTCCGGCACCCGACCCGGCCAGGAACGTATCGGGCTGCGGGTCGGCGCACAAGCGGAGGTGATCGGAGCTTGGCTACACCGGCAATCCGAGCGCTCGGCGTGCCATCAGACACTCCTCGTCGCCGGGCATGCAGGCGCGACAGACGTCTGGCCGGACGTCGTAGATGCCGCAAGCGGTCGACT
Organism: Mesorhizobium sp. M0140; assembly: GCF_040322475.1. Lineage (NCBI taxonomy): Bacteria > Pseudomonadati > Pseudomonadota > Alphaproteobacteria > Hyphomicrobiales > Phyllobacteriaceae > Mesorhizobium > Mesorhizobium sp. M0140. The sequence goes on from NZ_JAMYTM010000010.1 coordinate 46,927, forward strand.
TGCCGATCTCGCCGGACAGCGCCGAGCAGCGCACGCCCTCGCAGCGCATGCCTGACAGGTCAGATGCGACATATTTTTCCGGGATACGGTCGAGCTGCGCGTCATCCTCGGTGGAAAAGCGCGGCCACTCGGCCGAATAGGAGCAGCAGGCACCGCAGCTTTGGCAATCGAAGGTGCCCTGTTGCGACGACAAAACGCTCGCCACCAGGGCGGACAGCCCTGGCGCGGCGGGGTTGCGATCGGCGTCTTGCGGCAAGGCGCTATTTCTTCTTAGCCGTCTTGCCCTTCGGCGAATCCGCCGGCGACTTGAACAGATCGGTCGCGGCCTCGATGGCGTCGCCGGCCTTCGGCGCGGCAACCGGCTTGGCCGGTTTTGCCGCGGCACCCGAGGCTGCCGGCTGATCCTTGGAGGAGAATTTTATGGCCATGTCAGTCCTCGTCGGCGAAGCGCGATGATGGGGCGCGCGGATTGCGCAGGCGGCCGATCAGCGCCGAAACGGCCGTGATGTTCATTTCCTCGGGCGACCAGTTTTTCACCGCCTCGATGTGATGGGCCGCCAGCTCGCGATGCGTGCTGCCGCTGTAGGCCGCGTCCTGATAAGTCACCCGCTCATGGGTTTTGGCGTCTTCACGGACATATTCGATCAGGTAATTCGGGCATTCGGCGCGGCCGCGCACGCCGACGCGCACCTGGGCATCGCCGTGGGCACGCTTGCAGCGTTCGAGCTTTTCCAGCACACGCCGTACGAATTCGACCGGCTTGTCGAGGCCTTCGACCATATCGGCAATGGTTGCATCGGCGGCGATCGGTGTTGGCGGTACGCGTTTGGTGGCCATCAGCGTCTTCCGGCCCGCTTCGGCAAAGCGGCTAGCGCGGCGGCGGCGGCCATCTCGTCGGCCTCCTTCTCCAGGCGCAATTCGCGCAGCCGCGCGGTCTTGGCTTCGCGTGCCTCGCTGACGGCGTCGCGCTCGGAATTGATGCGGTTGAGCGACATCGACTGGGTTTGCGTCTTGCTGAACAGGGACACGGCCTGATCGACGGTTGTCTTTGAACTGGTGGTCAAATCTTTCTCCTGTCAGGAGCCTGTGCCGATGGAGCGAGACCGGGTCTTCGGTCAGGATCACGCACAAAGCAATACGCGCGGCGAATTCAAATTGCTGGAGCGTCCCTTAGCACGTCCAGGCCGGCGCGCAGCGCACTTTCGGCGGTAAGGCGCGCAAAATGAAAAAGGCCAGGCACCGCCTGACCTTCCATGAGAGCGTCGCGCAACCAGACGACATCCAAAAGGATGCACCGGGGGTGCACGGGAACGCCCTGCTTATGCACATGATATGCCGTGGAAACTCAGGTCTCCGCGGCCATGCGCCCGAATTCGCCACTCACCGGTGCCAGTACATCCGTGGTCACCGGGAGAGCTGAATTCGTTTTTCAGGCCGCCTTCAACTGGTCGGCGGACATCTTGCCCGACTTGTTGTCGCGGACCATCTCGTAGCCGAGCTTCTGGCCCTCGACGATGTCGCGCATGCCGGCGCGCTCTACGGCCGAGATGTGGACAAAAACGTCGGCCGAGCCGTCGTCAGGCTGAATAAAACCAAAACCTTTGGTGGCGTTGAACCATTTAACTGTGCCGGTGCTCATGACGAACCCTTTCCATGGCAAATATTCGTTCGACGCCATGCGGATGCACAACGTCGTTTGTCCCGATTTTTGATGTGGGAAGTTCGTCAAAGGCGCGCTCGAAAGCGCGGATAACAAAAGTCAGTCAAACAAATATCGACGATTTGCTTATAGGCTTCTTTTGGGGCGCTGTCAAATTTGCATAAAGCCACAGCTGCGGAATTCTCCCAAACCACCTGGCCAAAACACCTGACATGACGGCAAATCGGACCCCAAACAGCGCGCTTGCGCCAACTTGAAAAACGTTTTCCGGCATCCAGGAACCATCTGCGCAGACGCGCATTTATTCGGTGTCATCAGCAGTTCATGAGAGCAATCGAATAACAGTTGATGGCAAAGACGCCCCCCGCACGATAAAAGGTGCGAGGGGCGTTTTCGTTTGGATCCTATTCGTCCGGGCCGGGTTCCGGCCACGTCTCCCTGGCCGCCTCGGCATACCAGTGGCGCATCGCCGGCGTTGCCAGCACGGCATCGACATAGGCGCGCGTATCCTGCGCCAGCGTGCCGCCATAGGTATCGAAACGGGTGACGACAGGCGCATACATGGCATCAGCCACGGTGAAGTGGCCGAACAGGAACGGGCCGCCCTTGCCGTATTTTTCCCGGCACTCGCGCCACAGCGCCTCGATGCGGGCGCGTTGCGCCTCGCCCTCGGCGTCAAGCGGCTTGTGGCCCTTCGGCCGACGCAAATTCATCGGCCAGCCATAGCGAACCTCGCGAAAGCCGGAATGCATCTCGGTCGCGGCCGAACGCGCCAGCGCACGGGCGTCGATATCGGCGGGCCAGAGCTTTTTCTCGGGAAACAGGTCGGCGAGATATTCAAGGATGGCAAGGGTTTCCCAGACGATCTTGCCGTTGTGATTCAGCACCGGCACCTGACCGGTCGGCGACACTTTTGCCAGATTGGCAAAAGTTTCAGGCGTGCGCAGCCGTACGAAACCTTCCTCGAACGGGATCTCCAGATGCCTCATCGCCACCCATGGCCGCAGCGACCATGAGGAGAAACACTTGTTGCCAATATAGAGCGTAAATTCTGCCATTTTTCTCCCCGCACGCACGGCCTCCAAAATCCCATTGCCAACGCGTGTTCACAGCCTAGCCCACCGACCTTGCCCCAGGCGGCGGCCGCGCGACCTGATCTGCCGATCGGGCGACGCCTGGAACCTAACCGACATCGGCTCGTTAGCTACCGCAATGAATTCCTTCGAATTCAAAATCCCGGGAGATGCGCAAAAATGGTGAACAAGGATCAGGTCGCGGGCGTGGCCAAGCAGGTCAAGGGCTCGGTCAAGGAAGCCGCCGGCAAGGCAACCGGCAACCGGCAGACCCAGGCCGAAGGCACGGCCGACAGGATCGCCGGCAAGGTGCAGAAGGCCTATGGCGACGTCAAGGACAAGGTCAGGAAGGCGCTCTGATCCGCATCGAGGAACGCGTTGTTATCGAGGGAAAGGCGGTCGCGAAGGCCGCCTTTTTCAGGTGCTCCAGCCCTTGCTGAAAGCATTGGTGAACACGACCTCGCCATTATCGCCGATCGCCTCGCCCAGCACCACGTCCATGCCGTTGCTGGTCACCCTGGCCAGGGCGAAACCGCCCATATAGGCAGCCTTCGGCTTGAACAGGTCGATCCCGTCCCTGCGATAGATCAGCGGCGTTTCGTGCTGGTGGCCATGGAAAATGCCGACGACATTGTAGCCCTTGAGCGCCGCCAGCAGCGCCTGCCGGTCGGCCTCGCTCCACCAATGCGGCGCACCGGTGCCGTCATCATCAAAGTGGCTCCTGGCGGCATCCCAGCGTTCCACCGAGAAAGTGTCCCAGCCATAATGCTGGAACAGGACGACCGGGCGGCCGTCCGCCGCATAGGTCGCCAGGTCCTGCTTCAGCCATGGCAGGCTGCTCTCGGCACCGTGGCCGGTATCGCCGGCGAAACGATGCGTCTGGATCAGATGCAGGCCGCCCCAGTCCCAGGAGTAGCAGTCGGTGTCGACATCATAGTCGGTGGCCGGCACTGGCGGCTTGAAGAACACGCCGGCGCGATGGTTGACCTCGACATAGTCGCGCAGTTCGCGCCGGTACCAGTCGACATGGTGCGGCGGCCCGTTCTGGTCGAGATCATGGTTGCCGAGCCCGACATAAACCGGCATGTGCACGCGATCCGGACCGACGCCTTGGCTGTAGCGCTGGCTGAACTGGAGCAGTTGGGTGCCCTCGCTCGGCTGGGTGATCTGGCCGCCGCCATCGTCGGTGATGTCGCCGCCGACGACAAGGCCGAGCGGCGCGCCTATCTTGCCGGCCGAACGCAGGCCGGTGGCGACGCCATTGATCTCGGCCGGCCAGTCCTTGTCGCCAAGCGCATTCAGCACCGCCACGTTGCGCAGCAGCGCGGCGTCGGTCTTGCCTTCTTGCAGGCAGTTGGGGCTCAAGCCGCTCGCCATGCGGCAGGCATGGACATCGGCGATGAACAGGAAGGTGGCGTCGATCGACTGGACGCGTTGCCCGGTCTGGCCTAAGGCCGGCCGCGGCAAGGCGCCGGCCGCGGCAAATCCTGCAGCTTGTACCAGGAAGTTGCGTCGGGAAAGCGATCCAGTCGAACGGCGATTCATCATCTGCTGATTCAGCATGGACAGCAGCCGGTCGTCCAGCGCCTCTGCGCCATCATCGACATGACGCCACGGGTCTGGCATGTCTCGCTTGCGCAAGCGCATGCCGCCGGTTGCGTCGATGCCAAGTCCGCCAGGAAGGGTTTCGTTCTGGCGAGATCCGGCATCCAGAGCGAATTTCGGCCCGTGGCCGGCGGGATGATGTCGGTTGCCAACACCTACGAATCGCAATCGCCCCAGACCCAATATCTGTTCGCCGGCCTGATCGAGGTGTTTCGCGACAGCGACACCGGCCGCCAGGCGATGATCCCGTTTTCCGATCTGCGAAAGCTGTTCCCGCTGAAGGCGGGGGCAAAGGCCGCGATAGAGTTCGTCGAGCTGTCGCCGAACAAGCCGCCGAAGGGCACCAAGACGCTGAGCCTGGTCGTCAAGGGCAAGGAGACATTCCGTCTGGGCGATTGCAAATACAATGTCCTGGCGGTCAAGGAGACCTTCAAGAACGGCGCCGGCGAGACGCTGGACTCATTCACCACCCTCTATGCGCCCGATCTGCAAGCCGCGCTCGCGCGGCGCTACGATGAAGGCACCAGTTCGGAATCCGTCAACGGCTACGAGACGATCAAGCCGCTGGCCGAGTAGGTTAAGAGCCCAGGCTTCTTCGCTTCCCCCTCGTGTCAGCCAGAGCGAAGCCGCAAGGTCGAGAGAAGTGGCTGCGTCGCGATCCTGCACACCCCCCTCTGTCCCGGACATCTCCCCCGCAAGGGGGGGAGATTGGCTGTCACACCGGCTTTCGCCAATCTCCACCGGTGAAGGTACGAGCGAGCGCCGATGCTGCAGATCTCCCTCCTTGCGGGGGAGATGGCCGGCAGGCCAGAGGGGGGTGCTGTCCCGCCGACATCAAATAATTCTCGGCCGTGGCAGTATCCTGTTGCGTCGCCTGGCAACCAAGCCGCCCTGCGACGGCGCGCTGCGCTCCAGCCCCGCCAGGCAATCCCGCAGCACACCGGCATCCTGCGCCGTCTTGGCCATCGACATCGCCCCGGAATAGGCGGCGACCGTCAGCGCGGCGAAGCGTTCGGGGTCCGTGCCCTCGTCCTTGCCCGCCTGCTGGTCGGCACGCACCTTGTCGGCAATCGCCCGCCGCCACCCGCCAAAGATATCGGCAAGGGCAAGGCGGAAATCGGGATCGGCAAGCGACAGTTCGTGCGCCAGATTGTTGAGCGGGCAGCCGCGCACGAACCCCTGCTGCTCCAGTTCCGCCGCCACGGCCTCGAACACGGCGCGCACGCCCTCGCGCGCCGATGCCGCCGCCAGCACCGGCGCGATCCATGTCTCTTCGACCGCTGCCGCCACACGCTCGTCGATCACAGCCAGCGCCAGCGCCTTCTTGGTCGGGAAATGGTGATGCAGCGCTCCGCCGCTGACATCAGCCGCCGCCATCAGATCGCCGATACTGGAGGCGTGATAGCCGCGCGCCTGGAACGCGTCCTCGGCGACATCGAGCACTTTCTTGCGCATGCCCTCAGGGTCGTTGATGCGTTTTCCCGGGCGCGGTTTTGGCTGGACGGTCATCTCTGCTGACATTGCCGAACTTTAGCATGTTGACAAAACAGGACAACCGGTCTGTTTTACAAAACAGGACGATCACTCTGTTTTAAGGAGAGTGCCGGATGAACCTGCCCCAGAACGTCGCGACGAAACCCTCAGCGCTCGCTTCGCCTGTCGTCGAGCTTCGGCAATACACGCTGAAACCCGGCCGGCGCGACACGCTCATCGGCATCTTCGACAGCAGGCTGATCGAGGGCCAGGAGGACGCCGGCATGACCATCATCGGCCAGTTCCGGGACCTCGATCGGCCTGACATGTTCGTCTGGATGCGCGGCTTCGACGGCATGGATGCGCGGAAAAATGCTCTCGCCGCTTTTTATGGCGGGCCGGTCTGGGCGGCGCACAGTGATGCGGCCAACTCAACGATGATCGATTCCGACGATGTGCTGCTGCTCAAGCCGGCGTGGCCGGGCGCCGGCTTCGACCTCGCGGGCAAGCAGCGGCCAAGCCTGGCCGATGACGAAAAGCCCATTCAAAACAAACCGCTGACCGGCATCGTTGTCATCGAGATTCATCATTTGCAGCCCGGCACAGAGGCTGATTTCGCCAATCGCTTCGAGACTGAGACGGCGTGCCTGATGACGGCCGACGCACGCCTGTTCGCCGCTTTCGTTACCGAGCATGCCGAAAACAGTTTTCCGCGCCTGCCGGTACGGGCTGATGAAAGCGTCTTCATCAGCGTCATGGGTTTTGCCAGCACCGAGGCGCATGCCCGCCACCAGGCCGCCCTCGCCGCTTCTCCGGCATGGCAGGATTTTTGGCAGGCCGCGCAGCTCGGCCTGACCAAACCAACGGAGACTTTGCGGCTGTCGCCGACATCGCAATCATTGGTCGGGCGCTATTCCTAAAGCGCGTCGACGCGCTTTAGGAATAGGCCTTTTTTGTGCATGTCGTTCTCCCAAAACCGGGGGCACTTTTGGGCGACATGCATCAGACTTCAAACGCCTCGAAGATGACCTTCGCCACGAGGCCTGGATCTTCCCAATGCGGGTTGTGGCCACAGCTCTCGGCCCGAACGAAGACGGCTCCGGCAAGAGCGGATTGCAACGCCTGCTGGTGCGCCGCGCCGAACAGCGGGTCGCAGGCCCCGGCGATGATCAGCGTCCGGGCCTGCACGGCCCGCGCAGCATCGGTCAGGTCGGCGCGGCGGATTTCCTCGAGAATCGCGCGCCAGCGCGGGATCGGCATCGCCGAGGCCTCTTGCGCCAAGCCGGTGAGAAAGGCTGCGGGCACGTCGGGACGACAGGCATGCCACCAGGCATAGAACGGATCGGTCGGCGATATCGGATCTCGCAGGGCCTCGACGCTCACCACCAGCGGATGACCCGGCGCGAAATCGGGCTTCAACGTGCCGGCCAGGACCACCAGCCCGCCGATCAACTCCTTGTGCCCCGCAGCCAAAGCGACAGCCACCATGGCGCCCAGCGAATGGCCGACGACGACCGGTCGGTCGAGTTGTAAACTCTGGATCAGCCCGGCGATATCATCGGCAAGATCGGCGATGCCGCAGTTCTTGCCAGCCTGCGAGGCGCCGTGGCCGCGCAGATCCGGCATGATCAGACGGCGGCCGGCCAGATATGGCACCAGAAGCGAAAAACTGCGGCTGGTGTCGGTGAAGCCGTGCACCAACAGAAGTGCCGGCTCGGCGCCCGATATCTCGACATAGGCGATGTCGAGATCGCCGACAGTGACGAACTGCTTGCGGCCGGCCCAGGCGCCCTGCTCCGCCACCACAGCCTGCTTCGGCAAGTCATCGAGCGCGGCCGCTCTCACAGGCCGAGCTTTTCCTTGACTGCGGCGAGGCCCGGCTTGCCGTCAAAAGTGGTGACGCCGGCGAGCCAGGCGTCGAGGCGGCTTTTGTTCGCCATGATTGCCTTCAGCGCACCGTCCTCCGGCTTCATGCCGTCATTGATCAGATAGCCCATGCCGACATTCTCGAAATCGATGTCGAAGGCGAGGTTCCTGAGGAATTGCGCGACGTTCGGGCATTGCTGCAGATAGCCCTTGCGCACCTGCGTCGTCACGGTCGCGGCGCCGAAATTCGGGCCGAAGAACTTGTCGCCACCGGTCAGGTACTTGAAGTCGTACATCGTGTTCATCGGATGCGGCGCCCAGCCCTGGAAGACGATGAACTGCTTTTCCTTGATCTCGTAGCCGACCTCGGAAAGCATGCCGGCTTCGCTGGACTCGACCACTTGCCAGCCGTCCAGGCCAAAGGCGGGATCGGCGATGGCGTCCATCATCAACTGGTTGGAGCCGGGCTCGATGCCGTACATTTTCTTGCCGAACTTGTCCGCGAACTTGTGCAGGTCGGAGATATCCTTAACGCCGGCCTCCCAGACATAGGTCGGCACGGCGAATGTGTATTTGGCGCCTACGAGATTGACGCGCACATTCTCGACCGAGCCGTCCTTCTTGTAGGGCTCATAATAGGTGACCATGGCCGGGTCCCAGTAGCCCAGGAACAGGTCGAGATCCCTGTTCTTCATGCCCTCGTAGATGACGTTGATGCCAAGAACCTGGCTTTGCGGCTGATAGCCGAGCGCCTGCAGCAGGACATTGGCGACCGCCGTGGTGAAGGCAAGGTCGTTCCAGCCGGGTTCAGCCATGCGGACAGTGCCGCACTGCTCGGCCTCGGCTGCCTGGGCCGCATTCGAGGCCAATATCAGCGCGGCAAGACAGACGCCATTTGCAAGCATGCGCAACATTTCGGTTCTCCTCATTGTGATCAAATTGACCGATTGGTCTTTTTATTGTCCCACGGGTCAATGATTGATCTGAGCGGACGAAAATGTCAACGTGGATTCGCCATGCATGGACCGACCCCGTGAAACTCAAGCGTCTCAGCGAGATACGCCGCAAGGAGCTGCGGCAGGCGGCCTTCGCGGTGCTGGAGCGCGAAGGCATTGCCGGCGCGACCCTGGAAAAAGTGGCCGCCCAGGCAGGTGCCTCCAAGGGCATCGTGCTGCACTATTTCCGCAACAAGCAGGAATTGTTCGAGCACGCGATGCGCGAGGCCAATGCCGTCCTGTGCCAGGCGGTGATCGCGCGGCTTCGCCGGGCGCGTACGCCGATGGAGCGCATGGATGCGGTGATCGAGGGCAATTTCGAGGAGCATCTGTTCCAGCCGCCTCTGTGCCATGCCTGGCTGTCGCTCTGCGCCGAGGTGCCGCGCGACGAGAAGATGGCCCGTATCCAGCGGGTGATCCATGCGCGCATGCGCTCGAACCTGTTGTCGGGCCTGCACGGCCTCGCCTCGCCTGGAGACGCCGACGACATCGCGCTTGGCGTCACGGCGCTGATCGACGGGCTTTGGCTGCGGCTCGGCCTGCAGCCAGGCAGCGTGTCGCGGGAACAGGCGGTCCGCCAGGTCAAGAATTATGTCGCGGGTCGGTTGACTTTGGGGAAGCTTGCGACCGCCGGGGCTTAAACCAACTCGGCTGGCCTGCCGGATGGCAACGGTCGAAGTTCATACCGGGGGATAGGCCGACGGCTTGACCGCGGCCGCCACTATACGGCGATCTCGACGACGACTAAATCTCGGAGCGTCCCATGAGACTTCACAACAAGCGCGCGCTGGTCACCGGTGGCTCGGACGGCATCGGCCTGGCGATCGCCGAGGCCTTTTCGCGCGAGGGCGCGGACGTCCTGATCGTCGGCCGCGACACCAAGAAGCTCGACGCTGCCCGCGAGCAACTCGGCGGCACTATCGAGACGCTGTCGGCCGATCTTGCCACATCGGCCGGCATCGCGGCCGTCGTCGAGCATGTGAAAAAATCGGGCAGGCCTCTCGATATCCTCGTCAACAATGCCGGAGTGGCTTTCCTGGTGCCGTTCGAGACCGTCAGCGTGGCGCAGTTCCAAGAATCCTTCGCGCTCAATGTGGCGGCGGTGTTCTTCCTCACGCAGGGCCTGCTGCCGCATCTGGCGGCCGGCGCATCGGTGATCAACATCTCGTCCTATTTCGCCAACAAGATGATCCCGAAGCGGCCGTCGAGCCTCTATTCCCTGTCGAAAGGCGCGTTGAACTCGCTGACCAAATCGCTGGCCTTCGAACTCGGCCCGCGCGGCATCCGCGTCAACGCCATCGCGCCCGGCACGGTCGACACAGCCATGCGGCGCAAGACCGTCGACAATTTGCCGGCCGAGGCAAAGGCCGAGCTGAAAGCCTATGTCGAGCGCAGCTATCCGCTTGGCAGAATCGGCCGCCCCGACGATCTGGCCGGTATCGCGGTCTATCTGGCCAGCGAAGAGGCCGCCTGGACCAGCGGTGGGATCTTCTCCGTCGACGGTGGCTATACCGCGGGGTGATCCGTCCGGTCGCCAGACCAGGCGCCGGCATTTTCCGCGGCGCCGCTTTCCACGAATCCGAGTGCGCCTACCGCCTCCAGGACCTGATCGCGAACCCAGCGATGGGGTGGCTCGTTGTCGTGGCGCGCGTGCCAGTACATCCTGATTTCCGGAACAGCAATGGGAAGTGGCGGTTCAAAGATGACGAGCGGCAGGGTCTTGGCCGCCCAAACCGCGAACTGCCTGGGAACTGCCGCCAGGTGGTTTCCGTTTGCCACTGCCAATGCGACAGCCTGAAAGTGCGGCAGGGCCAGGCTTACACGGCGCGTTCGTCCGATCTTGCGGAGCGCCTCGTCGGTGGAGCCCGACATCGAGCCATCGATAGAACGAAGAACATGGGGCAGTTCGCAGAAGAGCTCGATCGGTAGAAGCTCGCCTTCCATGATCCCCGCCTGCCTGATCGCAGCGTTGTCGCTCGCGGCGATGATGGCGAATGGTGAATGGAACAGAGGCGTGCTTGAGACCCAGTCGGAGACCTCCAGCGGACGCTCGAGCGCTACGTCGATTTCATCGTCCTGGAGCAGCCGCGAGACGTCGCCGCGCGCGCTGTCGAGAAACCTTAGCGACGCGCGCGGCGCGGCACCCGCGATGCGCGCCGCTAAAGTTGGCATCAGCATCATGGAAAAGAAATCCGCACCCATGAACGTGAAGGTTCGCTCCAGTTCCACCGGATCGAACGCCTTGGCCGAGTGGAAGACGCGTTCGATTTCACGAAGCGCCACGCGTAACGGCTCGGCCATGCTCTCGGCGCGTGGCGTCGGCATCATGTCATTGCCCCGTCGCACGAACAGCTGGTCGTTGAGGAGATGCCGCAAGCGATTGAGCGCAGCGCTGACGGCAGGCTGGCTGAGGCCGATCTGCTCGCCGGCACGCGTAACGCTTCTCTCCCGCAGAAGGGCGTCGAACACCCTGATGAGATTGAGGTCGAGCGCGTTCAAATTCATCGCATCAATTCGCCCCATACGATCATTCGATTTCCGTTGTCGGCATATCCCTGGCTAGATCGTCATCGGCCCAGCAGGCACAGGCAACAGGAGGATCAGACGGCCATGACAATGACCCCCGGCACGATCACAGGCAAGGAACTCTTCTGGTTCAACAACACGCTTGTCGCGATCCACGTCTCGTCGGCGGCAGGAGAGGACGGCACCTGCGTCGTCGAGCATCGCATGCCCTATGGCGACTCCCCGCCCCTGCATGTGCATCGCAGGGAGGACGAAGTGTTTCACATCCTGGACGGGAGACTGCGCTTTCAGATCGACGGCCACGAACGCATTGCTGAAGCCGGCGAAACCGTCATTGCGCCGAAAGGCCTGCCGCACACCTACCGGGTCGAATCGCGCGAAGGCGCGCGTACGCTCACCATCACGCGCGGTTCGGATTTCGAGACGATGCTGCGTCAGGCGAGCCGTCCCGCCGAACAGCCGGAGGTGCCGCCGCAGATGCAACCGACACCGGAAATCATCGCGGCACTGGTGCAGCTCTGCGCAGAAAACGGCATCGACATTGTCGGTCCGCCGCTAGGGTGAGAGGCCGAAACCGCGCATTCTTTCCCTTCTCCCCTTGTGGGAGAAGGTGGCCGCGAAGAGGTCGGATGAGGGGTGTTCCAGCTTGGCGCCGACGGCACTCCGTCACCCACCCCTCAACCGTCTCGGCGCTGCGCGCCGATCCACCTTCTCCCACAAGAAGGGGAGAAGGCGAGAAGCGCCGCACCTTCAACCGATTTGCATCCTCGCCGTCCGCAATCTCCGCTTGAAGCCGTTTGTGCAACGCGATACGCCGTTGCCGACTTCGACAAGGAGAGACCCGTGACCGCTGCAAAGACCAGAACCGAAACCGACACGTTCGGCCCGATCGAAGTCGCCGCCGACCGCTATTGGGGCGCGCAGGCGCAGCGTTCCCTTGGCAATTTCAAGATCGGCTGGGAAAAGCAGCCGGCATCGATCGTGCGCGCGCTGGGCATCGTCAAGCGGGCCGCGGCCGAAGCCAATATGGACCTTCAGCGGCTCGACCCGGCGATCGGCAAGACGATTGTCGAGGCGGCACAAGAGGTCATCGACGGCAAGCTCGACGACCATTTCCCGCTCGTGGTCTGGCAGACCGGCTCGGGCACGCAGTCCAACATGAACGCCAATGAGGTGATCTCCAACCGGGCGATCGAGATGCTGGGCGGCGTCATGGGCTCCAAGAAGCCGGTGCATCCCAACGACCACGTCAATATGAGCCAGTCGTCGAACGATACCTACCCGACGGCCATGCACATCGCCTGCGCCGAACGCATCGTGCACGATCTGTTGCCGGCGCTGAAGCACCTGCACAAGGCGCTCGCCGCCAAGAGCAGAGAGTTCAATCACATCATCAAGATCGGCCGCACGCACACGCAGGATGCCACCCCCCTCACGCTTGGCCAGGAATTTTCGGGCTATGCCGCGCAGGTTGCCTCGTCGATCAAGCGCATCGAGCTGACATTGCCAGGCCTGCAGGAACTGGCGCAAGGCGGCACCGCCGTCGGCACCGGCCTCAACGCGCCGGTCGGCTTCGCCGAAAGGGTGGCGGATCGCATCGCCACCATCACCGGCATCGCCTTCGTTACCGCACCGAACAAGTTCGAGGCGCTGGCGGCCCATGATTCCATGGTGTTTTCGCACGGCGCCATCAATGCGGCTGCCGCAGCACTCTTCAAGATCGCCAACGACATCCGCTTCCTCGGCTCCGGCCCGCGTTCGGGCCTCGGCGAACTGTCGCTGCCCGAAAACGAGCCGGGCTCGTCGATCATGCCGGGCAAGGTCAACCCAACCCAATGCGAGGCGATGACGCAGGTCTGCGTTCAGGTGTTCGGCAACAATGCCGCCCTCACCTTCGCCGGCAGCCAGGGCCATTTCGAGCTCAACGTCTACAACCCGCTGATGGCCTACAACTTCCTGCAGTCGGTGCAGCTGCTGTCCGACGCATCGGTCTCCTTCACCGACAATTGCGTCGTCGGCATCGAAGCCCGGGAAGACAACATCAAGGCGGCACTCGACCGCTCGCTGATGCTGGTGACGGCGCTGGCGCCGACCATCGGCTACGACAATGCCGCCAAAATCGCCAAGACCGCGCACAAGAAGGGCACCACGCTGCGCGAGGAAGCGCTTGCCACCGGGCTGGTCAGCGAAGCCGATTACGACCGGCTGGTGCGGCCGGAGGACATGACGCATCCGGGGTAAGCAATTCCAGGAAAAATGTCTTGCGGTTTTCCGTCCGGAATTGCGTCAACAAAAGCCCGGTATTTGGCGACGGGAGAATTTACTCCCGTCACGACCTGACCCGAAGCGAATTTTGCGCGGGCCGCCCGATCACGGAAACGTAAGTACTGTGAACAATGTGTCGCCAACCTGGTGGCTTTGGTGAACAGTCGGCTTGCTCTATCTCCCCGGTATCAACCCCTTCCGGAGAGCCACCATGTCCATCAACACTTCAGTCGCCGGTTCCGGCGCATCCAATGCCTCGACCACCATCCTCATCGGCCGCGTCCTGCTTGCGGTCATCTTCCTGCTTTCAGGTTTCGGCAAGCTGGCCGCCATCGCCGGCACGGCCGGCTATTTCGGCAGCCTCGGCCTGCCCTTGCCGACCGTAACGGCCATTGTCGTCGGCCTGATCGAGCTTCTCGGCGGCCTCGCCATCCTCGTCGGCTTCAAGACCCGGATTGTCGCCTGGGTGCTGGCGATCTTCACGGTCGCTACCGGCTTGGTCGCCCACACCGGTTGGGCTGACCAGATGCAGATGATCCAGTTTCTCAAGAACCTCGCCATCGCTGGCGGCTTCCTCGTGCTGGCTTCCTCGGGCGCCGGTGCCTATTCGATCGACGCCAAGCGCGGCTGAGCCAAAAACTGGCAATAGCCGAACGAAAGAGCGGCGCGGAATTTTCCGCGCCGCTTTTTCGTTGTTGGTACATGCCCGCCGATCGGTCGGCCGGAGTTTTCTGCTAGAGCAGTTCACCGTTTCACGGAAACGGCCAACCGCTCTAACTCTTTGATTTGACACAATTCTGGGCGGAAAACCGTTTCACACTTTTCCTGGAATTGCTCTAGGATCGGGGCATCGGACGAGGCCGGCCGGCGGCCGATAACGGAGGTGAACATGCCCCGCAACGCGCTGCTCCTGCTCTCCCGGCTGCTGCTCGCCGCCCTGTTCGTGCCCTCCGGTTTCCAAGCTTTGAGCGATATTGCCGGCACGACAGGCTATTTCGCCGGCCTCGGCCTGTCGCTGCCGACGCTTGCCGCCTGGGGCACGGGACTGTTCGAACTGATCGCCGGGCTGCTCATCCTGGTCGGTTTCCAGACCCGGATCGCGGCGCTGCTGCTCGCCGCCTTCTGCATTGCCGCCGGTTTCATCGGCCATTACGGCCAGGGCGGCGGCGACGCGATGCTCGCCTTCCTGCACCAGCAGATGCTGATGAAGGACATTGCGATATCAGGGGGGTTCGTTGCGTTGGCGATGGCCGGTGCGGGAGCCTGGTCGGTCGACGGACGTGGTTTGGCCTGACGGACTGGGTTGGAAACGTCGACGGGACAGCACCCCCCTCTGTCCTGCCGGACATCTCCCCCGCAAGGAGGGAGATCGGATGTCATCCAGGCTTTCGCCAATCTTCAATGTTGCAAGAAAAAAGCACCGACGACGAAGCAGCCAATCTCCCCCCTTGCGGGGGAGATGTCCGGCAGGACAGAGAGGGGTGTGAAGAAACTCGACCGAGCAGGTTCTAATCCGCTCTGCTCCGACTCTACTTCACCGACCCACTGGGCCCACCTTCGACGGCCAACACCAGCCGGCGGTTGGTGATCCTGGCCAGTTGCGCCAGGCGCCCGGCCGGCCGCTCGCCATAGAGATCGGCCAGCGATGCCGGCAAGACCAGCGCCAGCACGCCGTTGGCGCGCTGTTCCCATTTCAGCCTGGGCATGATGCCGGGCATCGACGCCGTCAGCAGGTAGACGACGCGCATCATCGCGGCGAGCACGCGCGCCCGCTCCAGATAACGCGGCGGCGCCAGCGCCTTGATCTCGGGGGCGATGGCTTCGTTGAAGATGCCGTCGTGACGATAGGCGTTGGCCATGGCCAGGAAAGCACGGCCGGGATGGTCGACGCCGAAGAAGGAGGCGTGCGCAATGATGTTGAGCGATTGCTTGCCGCGATATTCGGGATGCGCGCGCCAACCGATATCGGCCAGCAATGCGGCCGCGTGGCGGTAGCGCGCCTCGTCTTCGGTCTCCTCGATGCCGAAAGCGGCAAAGGTTTTGGCGGTCCAGTCGACGAGTTCATGCGCATGGGCGACGGAGCGTGAGCGCAGGCGGGCGAGTTCCTCCGAGGCCGAAATCAGCGGATCGGCCTTCTGCTCCGCCTCATCGAGCAGCGAATAGAGAAAGCCTTCGCGTACACCCAGAGCCGAAACGATGATCTTCGACGGCTGCATCGCCGCCATGATCTCCTGCAGCACGACGGCGCCATAGGGCAGCAGCGAACGGCGGTTCTTGGAAACGCCTTCGATGCCCTTGACCTTCTCGATCTCGGCCTTGGCCACCTGCTTGAGGAAATTCGCCGCGCTTTCGGCCGAGATCTCGTAATGGTGCATGACACCAAGCGGATAGTTGGTCATTTCCATGTGCAGCCGGGCAAGATTTCGCCAGGTGCCGCCGACGGCGTAGAAGGGCCGGCCCTGCCCGCCTTTCAACAGCTTCGCCTTCGCCAGTTCGTCACGCGCGATCTTCGCCGCCTGAGCCAGCGAGTTCTTCGCCATGTCCTGCAGGCGCAGGCCGCCCAACGGCAGCGTGATGCCGTCACCGATCGCTTCGCCGCTGACGTCGACCAGTTCGAGGCTGCCGCCGCCCAGATCGCCGGCGATGCCATTGGCCGGGTGGAAGCCGGAAATGACGCCGAGCGCGGAATAATAGGCTTCCTGACGGCCGCTGATGACACGGATCTCGGTCTTCAGCACATCCTCGGCGCGGTGGATGAAATCGGGGCCGTTGACCGCCTCGCGGGCCGCGGCGGTGGCCAGCACATACATATGCTCGGCGCCGGCCTGGTCGGAAAGCGCGCGAAAGCGGCGGAACTCCTCCATCGAGCGCGTCACCGCCTCGGGGTCGAGCTTGCCGGTCGACACGATGCCGCGGCCGAGACCGGCCAGCATCTTTTCGTTGAACAGCATGGTCGGCGAACGCGCCAGCCCCTCATAGACGACGAGACGGATCGAATTCGATCCGATGTCGATGATGGACAGCGGTCGGCGGTCCTGCAACCGGCCCTGGGAATCAGACAGCATCAGCCGGACGCTGCTGCGTTCTTCTTGCGGCGCTTGAACTGCGCAATGCGCTTGGGCGCATGCGACTTCAGCGCGTCACCCCGTCCCGACAGGCTCGGATTGGTCATGAAATATTCCTGCGCGTTGAACGGTTCCTCGCCCTCCTCCAGCACGACGCGCCGGGAGGTTCCATCAGCCAATACGTCGAAACTTTGCTGATTGTCCATGATGTTGCCCAGCATGATCTGGCCAAGGATCTGTTCGTGCACAGTTGGATTGGTGATCGGCACCATGGTTTCGACGCGGCGGTCGAGATTGCGCGGCATCAGATCGGCCGAGGAGATGTAGACGATCGCCTCGTCCGACGGCAGGCCGTGACCGTTGCCGAAGCAATAGATGCGGCTGTGCTCGAGAAAGCGGCCGACGATCGATTTTACGCGGATGTTTTCCGACAGGCCCGGAACCTGCGGCCTTAGGCAGCAGATGCCGCGCACGACCAGGTCGACCTCGACGCCGGCGCGGCTGGCATCGTAGAGCGCGTCGATAATGATCGGATCGACGAGTGCGTTCATCTTCATCCAGATGCGCGCCGGTTTCCCCTGCACCGCGTAGGCAATCTCGTCGGCAATGTGCTTCAGGATGCGACTTCTCAGCGTGAACGGCGAGATCGCCAACCGCATTTCATCCGTCGGCTCGGCATAGCCGGTGATGAAATTGAACAGCTGGGCGACATCGCGGGCAATCGTCGGATCGGTGGTGAAGAAGGACAGGTCGGTGTAGATGCGCGCCGTTACCGGATGGTAGTTGCCGGTGCCGAGGTGCACGTAGTTGCGCAGCTTGCCGTCCTCGCGCCGCACCACCAGCGACATTTTCGAATGGGTTTTCAGCTCGAGAAAGCCGAACACGACCTGCACGCCGGCACGCTCCAGGTCGCGCGCCCAGCGAATGTTGGCTTCTTCGTCGAAGCGCGCCTTGAGCTCGACCAGCGCGGTGACCGACTTGCCGGCCTCGGCCGCGTCGACCAGCGCACGCACGATCGGGCTGTCATTGGAGGTGCGGTAAAGCGTCTGCTTGATCGCCACCACTTCCGGATCGGCCATCGCCTGGCGCAGGAACTGCACCACGACGTCAAACGATTCGTAGGGGTGATGGACGACGATGTCCTTCTCGCGGATGGCGGCGAAACAATCGCCGCCATGCTCGCGGATACGCTCGGGAAAACGCGGATTGTAGGGCATGAATTTCAGGTCGTCGCGAGGGACGGCGACGATCTCGGAAATCTGGCTGAGCGCCAGCGGCCCGGTGAGCACGCTGATGCGGCTCGACGACACGCCAAGCTCGCCGGCGACGAAGTCGCGCAATTCGCCAGGCATCAGCCTGTCGAATTCGATGCGGATCACCGAACCGCGCCGCCGCCGCTTCAGCGCCGTTTCGAACAGGCGAACCAGATCCTCGGACTCCTCCTCGACCTCGATATCGCTGTCGCGAATGATGCGGAACGTGCCGGAGCCCTTGACCTCGTAGCCGGGGAAGAGCTTGCCGATATAGAGGCCGACCGCCTCTTCCAGCGGGATGAAGCGGACATGATGCTTGCGGTCCGGCAGACGGATGAAGCGCTTCAGCGCCACCGGCAGGCGCAGCAGCGCGCTCATCTCCTCGCCATTCTTGCGATGGCGCAATTGCAGCGCCATCGAGAAGCCGAGATTGGGAATGAACGGGAACGGGTGCGCCGGATCGATCGACAGCGGGGTGAGCACCGGGAAAACCTGTTCCTGGAAATGGTCTTCCAGCCAGATTTTCTCGTCCTTGGTCAGCGCATCGCGGGTGATGCTCTCGATGCCTTCCTTGTTGAGCAGCACGGTCAGCGCCGAAAGGCTCTTCTGCTGGTCTTCCTGCAGCCGCTCGACCTCGCGCAGCAGTTGTTCGAGCTGCTGTTCGGGGGTGCGCCCGTCAGGGCTCTTCAGCGTGATGCCCTCGCGCACCTGGCCGGCAAGACCGGCGACGCGGACCATGAAGAACTCGTCGAGATTGGCGGCCGAGATCGACAGGAAGCGAACGCGCTCCAGCAGCGGATGATTGAGGTTCAGCGATTCCTCGAGAACGCGCCGGTTGAACTGCAGCCAGGAAAACTCGCGGTTGACAAACCGGTCCGGGTTGCCGCCCTCCGGGCGAGCCACCTCGACGTTCACGAATTCACTCTGCACCGGCTTCAGTTCGTTCATGATTCCCGCTCTTCCCGTACCGTCAGCCGGTTAGCCGTCTTTATAGCGACCCATGGTCCCCCCGGAAACCGAACTCGGTTTTCGGTTCATGGGTTAACCGGCTTAACTTATCCTCTGACAGGCTTTTGCGACAGTTTCATTTCATCGAACTTGCAAAGAGGCCTGATATGATCCAGATGCAGACGAGACTGCGTTAAGGAGACGACGATGGCAGGCGGTTCCATTCCCCATTTTCAGAACGATGCGGGCTTTCAGGCAATCGACATCGGCGTGAAGGAATTCATGTGCACGGGCGCCAATCCGCCTTTCGACCACCCGCATGTGTTTCTGGACATGGGCGACGACAACGAAAAAGTCTGCCCCTATTGCTCGACGCTCTACCGCTATTCGCCGAAGCTGAAGGCGACCGAGACGTTGCCGGCCGGCTGCATCTATATCGACCAGGCCGCCTGAGTCCTTCGCGACAAGCGCGATGACCGACACGCGATCCCGGCAAATTGTCATCGCCGGGGCGGGCGTCGCCGGATTGACCGCAGCCCTTGCGTTCGCCGAACGCGGCTACCCTGTTCGGGTGTTCGAACAGGCGCAGCGCCTGGAAGCTACCGGCGCCGGCATTCAGCTCTCTCCAAACGCGACCCGCATCCTTCGCCAGCTTGGCGTGCTCGACCGGCTGCTGCCGGCGGCGGTGCGGCCGGAAGCCGTGGTGTTGAAGGAGGCCACGACTTTGCGCGAACTGGCGCGCGTGCCGCTGGGGCAAGCCGCCGAAACGCGCTGGCAGGCACCCTATCTCGTCGCGCACAGGGCCGATCTGCAGAGCGCACTGACCGCGCGCGTTGCCGAGATGCCGGATATCCATCTCACCACCGGCGCCCGCATCGGCGACGTTGACACCGGCCCGGATGGCATCACCGCGACGGCCGAGATCGGCGGCAAGACCATCGAGGCGGAGGGTTTCCTGCTGGTTGGGGCCGATGGCGTCTGGTCGTCGGTGCGCGCACTTGTCGATTCGGCCAAGGGGTCGGCTTCGCCAAGGAACCATTTCTCCGGCGAACTGGCCTGGCGCGCCACCGTCGCGGCCGGCAGTGCCGCCGGTCGGAGCTTTGCCGCCATCGGCGCCAGGGACTGCGTCACCACCTTCCTGCATCCTGGCTTCCATATGGTCGCCTATCCCGTCAGCAAGGGTGCGGCCTTCAATCTCGCGGCCTTCACCAGGGGCGACCGCATTGCCGAGGGCTGGTCCGGCAACGCCGACGCCGGGATCCTGACCCGAGCCCTGCGCGGCACCGCGGCAGAACTTGCCCGTCTGGTCGAGCAGGCCGGCCCGTGGACCGCATGGCCGATCCACACTGTTGACCCGCAACAGCCCTGGACAACACCGAACGGCATCGCACTGATCGGCGACGCCGCGCATGCGATGACGCCGTTCGCGGCGCAGGGTGCGGCCATGGCGATCGAGGATGCGGCGACGCTTGCCGACATCATCGCCGACTTCCCTGCCGACCCCCTGGCCGCACTTGCCGTCTGGGAGCAGTCACGGCGGCCGCGTGTCGCGCAGGTCGCCCGACGCGGCGCTGTCAACCGGCTGGCCTGGCATGCCTCGGGTCCAGTGGCGATTGCGCGCAATGTGTTTCTGAAGGTGCGCTCGTCGGAAAAACTCGCGGCGGATCTGGACTGGCTCTACGGCTGGCGGGCTCATTAGAATGCTTACATCGGTCGACCTTGACGTAATGGCAATTTGTAGTTACATTTTTGTAGTCAACGAGGCGCAAATTGCGATTTGAATGGGACGCCGAAAAGGCGAAATCCAATTTCCGCAAGCATGGCGTAAGCTTCGACACCGCCGTTCGTGTTTTCGCCGATCCTTTCGCGCTATTGGAGCATGATCGAATTGAAGGGGGCGAATATCGTTGGCAGACAACCGGCTTGGTTGACACCGCATTGATATTGCTGGTTGCACACGCAGATCGAGAGGAAGACGGGATCGAGGTGATCCGCATCATTTCAGCGCGGCGAGCTACGTCAAAAGAGAAAAGGCATTATGCGCAAAATCGTTCGATATGAATTCGACCCGGCCAATCCGCCTCCTCTGACAGAAGCACAGAAAGCGGAGATCGCGGCTTTGAAGGCGCGACCAGAGGATGATGTCGACACGAGCGACATTCCCGAATTGACCGAGGAATTCTGGCAGAACGCCGTCCGAAATCCTTATTTCAAGCCGGTCAAGCAACAACTGACCCTGCGTCTCGATTCTGACCTCGTCGCTTGGTTCAAAAGGCGCGCACCGGATGGTCGCGGCTACCAGAGTGCAATCAACAGAGCGCTTCGAGAATATGTGTCCAAACAGGATCGCAAGGCCGGCTGATCACCGGAATGGCCTTCAATTATACAGCCGCATCGACAGGCCAAGCGATACAGGCAGCGGGTTCCACCAGCCGGTGCGCAGGCCGGCGGTGCGCAAGGCCGCCGCCGTCCAGGTGTTGCAGCCGACCAGTGCGTTGAAATGGCCATTGGCTTCGTAGAAGCCGTCGAACCTCGAATAGGCTGCGTCCGGAACGAGGATCGGGCCTTCCGGTCCCCGCTGGAAACTCGCATCGATGAAATCGAGCAACGCCGTGAACCGATCCTCAGTGATGTCGAACCCCGCGATATCAGGGCGCGGTTCGACGATGTCACCGGCGACATCGACATGCATGACCGAGGCGTCGAGTGTCAGTGCCTTCATCACCGGCACCGCCTTCAGCTCGGACCATGTCGGCGTCTCCAGGTAGAAGGCGCGGCCGCCCCAGCCGAAGACGATGTAGCGGACCTCCGGCCTGTCGGCCGGTATGCCCGCGTCGACCAGGAAATGGAAACGCCGGCGCACGGCGTCATCGACCGGGATGGCGATATCGGTGTGTATCGGATTGTTCAGCACCAGGATGTGGCGCGTCGCCGCGGGCATGGCGGCGGCCGCCGGCCACAGCGGCCGTGGCACGAAGGTGCCCGTCGTCACGGCGAGTGCGACGACAACCAACAGAAGACCTAGAAAATGTCCCAGTCTTTTCATGAAAGGCGGCCCTGCAAACGCGCTCCGGCGCGACACGAACGCCCGCCTGTTATCCCATACGCAAAAGAGCCCGGCAGTGTTTCAGCCGGGCTCTTCGTGGCCGTCGAGGCCTAGTGCAGGATCTGCGACAGGAACAGCTTCGTGCGCTCGTGGCGCGGGTGGTCGAAGAACTCGGCCGGCGTGTTCTGCTCGACGATCTGGCCCTGGTCCATGAAGATCACCCGGTTGGCGACCTTGCGGGCGAAGCCCATCTCGTGGGTGACGCACAGCATGGTCATGCCTTCCTCGGCAAGACCAACCATCGTCTCCAGCACTTCCTTGATCATCTCCGGATCGAGCGCCGAGGTCGGCTCATCGAACAGCATGATGCGCGGGTTCATGCACAGCGAGCGGGCAATCGCCACACGCTGCTGCTGGCCGCCGGAAAGCTGGCCGGGATATTTGTTGGCCTGTTCCGGAATCTTGACGCGCTTGAGGAAATGCATGGCGATTTCCTCGGCCTGCTTCTTCGGCGTCTTGCGCACCCAGATCGGCGCCAGCGTGCAGTTCTCCAGGATGGTCAGATGCGGAAACAGGTTGAAGTGCTGGAACACCATGCCGACCTCGCGGCGCACCTCGTCGATCTTCTTGAGATCGTTGGTCAATTCCTTGCCGTCGACAATGATCTTGCCCTTCTGGTGCTCCTCCAGGCGATTGATGCAGCGGATCATCGTCGATTTGCCGGAGCCGGAGGGGCCGCAGATGACGATGCGCTCGCCGCGCATCACTTTCAGGTTGATGTCCTTCAGCACATGGAACTCGCCATACCATTTGTGCATGGCGATGATGTCGATGGCGACATCGGTGGTGGAAATCTGCATCTTGGCGGCGTTGACCTTGATCTCTTCGGCGCTGACGGCATTTTCGGTGGCCATGACAGGGGGTCCCCTTGTTCTTTTGTTTAACGTTTGTGGCCGGTGTCGAGCCGGCGTTCGGTGTACATTGAATAGCGCGACATGCCGAAGCAGAACAGCCAGAAGACGAAGGCCGCGAAGATCAGGCCGGACCTCGCCGTCTGCGCGGTTGCCCAGTTTGCATCGGAAAAATTCTGTTTGACGATGCCGAGCAGGTCGAACATCGAAATGATGATGACCAGACTGGTGTCCTTGAACATGCCGATGAAGGTGTTGACGATGCCCGGAATGACCAGTTTCAGCGCCTGCGGCATGACGATGAAATACATTTTCTGCCAATAGCCGAGACCGAGCGAATCGGCACCTTCATACTGGCCCTTGGGAATCGCCTGCAGGCCGCCGCGCACCACTTCGGCCATATAGGCGGCGGCAAACAGCGACACACCGATCAAAGCGCGCAGGAACTTGTCGAACGAGACACCCTCCGGCAGGAACAGCGGCAGCATGACGCTGGCAAAGAACAGCACGGTGATCAGCGGGATGCCGCGCACCGTCTCGATGAAGACGACGCACAGCGTCTTGATGATCGGCATCTTGGAACGGCGGCCGAGCGCCAGCACGATGCCGAGCGGCAGCGACACGGCAATGCCGACGAAAGACAGGCTGAGCGTTACCAAGAGCCCGCCCCACAGCGAGGTCTCGACATGCGGCAGGCCGAACATGCCGCCGACCAGCAGGACGAAGGAGACGACCGGCAGCACGAAGAACAGCAGAACCGCATTCAGCCCTTTGCGCGGCACTTTCGGGATAAGCATCGGCACCAGCAGTGCCACGAACAGTATGGCGACCAAAATCGGCCGCCAGCGCTCCTCGATGGGATAGCGTCCGACCATGAACTGGCCGAATTTGGCGTTGACGAAAGCCCAGCAGGCGCCGGTCCAGCCATCCGGCTGGATGCCGCCTTGCGCCACCGTGGCGCATACGGTCCGGTCCGGTCCGGTCCACACGGCGTTGATGAACGCCCAATTGATGATTTGCGGCAGGATCATCGCCACCAGGGCGATGCCGACGATGGTCAAAATGGTGTCGCCGGCAGAAGCGATCAGGTTCTTGCGCACCCATGCGCCGAGGCCGGTGACGCTGGCGGGCGCCGGCTGCGCCAGCACCATTTCGGTTCGCACCCAGGACATATCATGTTCTTGCATGTCCTTACCTCACCTCTCCACCAGCGCCATCTTGGCGTTGAACCAGTTCATCACAAGCGAGGTCAGGAGGCTGATGGCCAGATAGATCACCATCATGATCACCACGCCTTCGACGGCCTGGCCGGTCTGGTTTAGCACCGTCCCGGCGGTCGCCGTCAGGTCCGGATAGCCGATGGCGATAGCCAGCGACGAGTTCTTGGTCAGGTTGAGATACTGGCTGGTCAGCGGCGGAATGACGATGCGCATGGCCTGCGGCACGACGACCAGCCGCAGGATCGATCCGGACCGCAAGCCCAACGCACCGGCGGCTTCCGTCTGGCCCGCGCTGACACCCCTGATGCCGGCGCGCACGATCTCGGCGATGAAGGCGGCGGTATAGCAGGACAGCGCCAGATAAAGCGACAGGAACTCCGGCCGGACCTGAAAGCCGCCGGCCAGGTTGAAAGTCGACTGCTTCGGGTAGTCGAAGCTCAGGGGAAAGCCGCTCAGCGCATAGGCGAGCAGCGGAAGCCCGACGATCAGCGCGGTGGACGTCCAAAACACTGGAAATTGCTGGCCGGTCGCCATCTGCCGTTGCCGCGCCCTGCGCGCGACGAACCACGCCATGGCGATGCCGACGAGCAGGGCGACGAAGATCAGCCATGAGCCGTCGCCCCACACGGCGCGTGGAAAATAGAAACCGCGCTGGTTGAGGAAGGAGCCGAACGGCAAACCGATGCTGTCGCGTGGCGCCGGCAGCACGGCCAGCACGCCGGAATACCAGAAGAAGATGACCAGCAGCGGCGGGATGTTGCGGAAAACCTCGACATAGACCGTGCAGATCTTCCTGATCAGCCAGTTCTGCGAGAGCCGGCCGATGCCGATGACGAAGCCAATGATTGTCGCGGTGATGATGCCGACGATGGCGACGATCAAGGTATTGATGAGGCCGACCAGAATCGCGCGGCCATAGGTCGAATCCGATGAATAGGCGATCGCGCTCTCGCTGATGTCGAAGCCGGCGCGGCCCTTGAGGAAGCCGAAGCCTGAAGCGATGCGCAGCCGCGTCAGGTTGTCGATGACGTTGTGGGCAACCCACCAGACGCCCGCCACCAGCAGCACGACGACCAGCACCTGGAAGAATATGCCCCGGATTTTCGGATCGTTGATGAAGGAACCGCGGCTGGGCTCCTCGCGAAGTACGTCCTGCGATGCCATTCGACCGTCCCCTGGAAAGAGAAACCGGGAGGCAGATGATCTGCCTCCCGGATCACATTTCGATCAGCGGATCGGCGGCGCGTATTGCAGGCCGCCTTTGGTCCACAGCGCGTTGATGCCGCGCGCGATCTTCAGCGGGCTGCCCGAGCCGACATTGCGCTCGAACATTTCGCCATAATTGCCGACTGCCTTGACGATGTTGACCACCCAGTCATTGGAGACGCCGAGATCGGTACCGATCTTGGTATCGGCTTCCTGGCCGAGCACGCGCTTGATCTCGGGGCTGGCCGAGTTCTTCATCTCATCGACATTGGCCTTGGTGATGCCGAGCTCTTCAGCCTGCAGCAGCGCGAAATAGGTCCACTTGACGATGTGGTACCACTGGTCGTCGCCCTGGCGAACGGCCGGTCCGAGCGGCTCCTTGGAGATGATCTCGGGCAGCACGACATGGTCGGCCGGCGCTCCCAGCGTCAGGCGGATGCCATAGAGGCCCGACTGATCGGTGGTGTAGACGTCGCAGCGGCCGGCATCATAGGCGGCGTTGACCTCTTCCAGCTTTTCGAAGACGACGGGATTGTACTCCATCTTGTTGGCCTTGAAGTAGTCGGCGAGGTTCAGCTCGGTGGTGGTGCCGCTCTGCACGCAGACGGCGGCGCCCGAAAGCTGCAATGCCGAATTGACGCCCGGCAGCTTCTTGGCGTTGATCATGAAACCCTGGCCGTCATAGTAGGTGACGCCGATGAAATTCAGGCCAAGCGCCGTATCGCGGTTGATGGTCCAGGTGGTGTTGCGCGAGAGGATGTCGATCTCGCCCGACTGCAGCGCGGTGAACCGCTCCTTGGCGCTGAGCGGCGTGAACTTGACCTTGGAGCCGTCACCAAAGACGGCGGCCGCGACAGCGCGGCAGAAATCCGCATCGATGCCTTGCCAGTCACCCTTGTCGTCCGGCGCCGAAAAGCCGGCCAGGCCGGTGGAGACGCCGCACTGGATGAAGCCCTTCGCCTTGACGGTGTCGAGCGTGGCCGCCGACGCGGCGGACGCCATCAATCCAAGCGTGGCGGCGCCTAGAATGCCGATAGCAATATGTTTCATGACCCACAGACCCTTTTCTCTGTTTTTCAGGAGTAAATCCTGATTTTTTTCTCCCGTGTGAACGCGGCTCCCATCCCGGCCCATCCCGGAACCCCGCATCGTAACCGACGCGCCGCCTCCCGTTCACAAATGTCATCGAAGGCGATAATTCCTGTGAGGTCAAGGAAAATGACCGAAACCCAAAGAGTTTGAAAACCGATTGCCGCAAATGCCCGATTTACAGACAAACACGCCCGCGATTTAGCCAGCAGGGCTAATAAAGGCGGCAAATCTCATGCAACGCCAACGCCGGGCCAATACGGGCTGCGGCAGCGAAATCCATCCCGGGCAATACCTCGTCGTTGTTGACCTCCCCGTGCGACGAACTACCAGGTTCCAAGATTGTCATCTGACGATTTACTGACGGCTGCATACCAATACAGACCGCCGACGAAGACTGCTCTCAAAAGGCTTGAAAGACGATCCAGGTCCCGACGGCGGCCATCAACGCGCCTGAAACGCGCGGAATCAGCTGCCCGGTCGGCACCGTCTTCTCCAGCAGAACAAGGATGGCGATGCCGGCGATCCACAGCACGTTCATGACGCCACCGACGAACAACAGAGCCATCAGCGCCCAGCAACACCCCAAGCAATAAGCGCCGTGATCCATGCCGAGCCGAAGCGCGCCGAGCGGAGCGGAACGGAATCCGCCATGGCTGGCCAGGAACGCGATCGGTGCCTGACATTGGCGCAGGCAGACGCCCTTCATCGGCGTCCATTGATAGAGACCGGCGGCGATCAGGACGAGGCCGCCGAGGATCGCGCTGACGGTCGCCATCAAGGGATCGAGCAAGGCTACACGGGCGAGAAGCCATTGCGCACCGGTCGCCAGGAGGCTGAAGACGACCCAGACGGCGAGATAGCCGGCAAAAAACCATCCCGTCGAAGCGATGGGCCGGCCATCCGCCCGCGCCTTGCGGCCGACACCGGCATAGAGCAGCAACATCGGCGCGACCGAAGGCGTCATCATGCCAACCATCATCACTGCCCACATCGTGAAGGTGAAAGCGAAATCGCCCATCGCCCAGGCCCGGAAGCCGGGCGCCATGGCGGCGCCCATATCCATGCCGCCCATATCCATGCCGGCCATGTCGTCGCCTCCGCCGTCCGGCAAAGGGGAGCCGGGCATGACCATGGTGGCGGCGAGCCACAGCACATAGGCCCAGGCGAGCACGGCAATCACGACGAGCGCGACCGTCACGACCGCGCGATCGCGCCTCAGCACCGCCTCGAGGGCCGTATCGCCCATTGGATCAGGTCAATGCACGATGCCGCTCTGCGTGAGATGCAGATTGGCGAAATGGCTGTGCGTATCGGCCAGCTCGAACTTGATCGGGCCCGTCGCCTTGGTCCAGCCGCGCCCGACCTCGGCGATCGCGTATTCGAAGCCGTGCGGCAAGTCGATGCGCGCCTGGTGCGCGGCGCCGGTGACCGGATTCCGGATCGGCTCGCCGCGACCGTCGGTTATACCCTCGACATGCAGCTGACTGGTTCGCGCGTCGACGTCGATCTTGAATTCGATCGGCGCGAAGATCGGATCGTGGAATTTCTCCAGCGTGGTCGAAAAGACCTGAAATATCGTTGCACCTGGCTCGGTGTCCAGACCGCCCAATATGCGAAGCAGCGCGCCACGTTGGGCTTCCGTCGCCCTCTCGTCGATGACCACCGCGGCTTCGCCCCCGCCCTGGTGTATGGCGCCGGGCCAGCTGAAAATCCCGACGAACCGCAACCCGTCGAGCTTGGTGTCGCCGTGATGGCCGCTCTCGATTTCCATGCCGGCGACTGCCTGGCAGAATCCGTATGTCGGCATGGCGTTGAACTGGCACGGGCAGCCATAGGCGCAGTTGCAGTTGATGAATTCGCTCGCCTTCATGGCCCATTTGACGTCCGGCATGGCATTCCTCCCTTGCCGCGCTCACGCTTCGTGAGCGCGATCCGGATCGTGGAGGACCAGAAGTCAACCGGCAGCAACCATCCGGCAGCATCTGATCGAAGCAATCCGGCGATTAATATTAGCCGACAATCATATACCATTCACCGCCGCCCACAATAGACCGATCGGCGGGGACAAGGGCTCCGAACACAGGTCAACAAAAGACCTGACGACAACCAGTTCGGCGGCGGCAGCAGCTTTTTGTGCCGGTAGCTTTTGTGCCTGTCGCTTTTCTTGATAGGAATTTTTTCTTGACTCCCTGCCCTCAGCTATGGTACATATTCGTCCATGGTGCTGGTTTGCGCCGATAACCCGCCGCACAGGCGGGTTTTTCGTTTAATACTCCGTCCCCGCATCGCTGTTTTTGCCGCGACGAATTGGCATATTCGAAGTCCGCCTCCTGGCGGGCGGTGGCTGTTGCACGGTCCATAGCGCCGCACTATGGCTAGCGGCTTATCAAACAAGGCGACGCAGAATGGCGAAAGACGGCAGCGAGCACGGCGGGATGGGCATCAACACGCGGCTTGCCCATTCGGGCAACAATCCGCACGACTATTTCGGCTTCGTCAATCCGCCGGTGGTGCATGCTTCGACCGTGCTTTTCCGCGACGCGGCTTCGATGGCGGCGCGAACCCAGAAATACACTTACGGCACGCGCGGCACACCGACGACCGATGCGCTTGCCCATGCCATAGACGCGCTGGAAGGCTCGGCAGGCACGATCCTGGTGCCGTCGGGCCTTGCGGCGGTGACGGTGCCGCTGCTCGCCTTCGTCTCGGCCGGCGACCATCTGCTGATTGTCGATACCGTCTATCATCCGACGCGCAATTTCGCCGACACGATGCTGAAGCGGCTGGGCGTCGAGGTCGAGTATTACGCCCCCGATGTCGGCGCCGGCATCGCGGCGTTGATCAAGCCCAACACCAAGGTGGTGTTCACGGAATCGCCGGCCTCCAACACGTTCGAGGTGCAGGACATCCCGGCCATCGTCAAGGCGGCGCACGCCGCGGGCGCCATCGTCATGATGGACAACACCTGGGCGACGCCACTCTATTTCCGCCCGCTCGACCACGGTGTCGACATATCTATCCATGCGGCGACCAAATACCCGGCCGGCCATTCCGACGTGCTGCTTGGCACGGTGTCGGCCAATGAGAGTTGCTGGACGCACCTCTACGAAAGCTTCTGCACGCTTGGCTGTTGCGCCGGGCCCGACGACGTCTACCAGGTGCTGCGTGGCCTGCGCAGCATGGGCGTGCGCCTCGAACACCATCAGCGCAGTACGCTTGCGATCGCCTCCTGGCTCGAGGGCCAGAAGGGCGTGGCGCGCGTGCTCCACCCGGCCCTGCCCAGCCATCCGGATCACGCTCTGTGGAAGCGCGACTTTTCCGGCTCGAGCGGCATCTTTTCCATCGTTCTTGCCGGTGGCGGCCAGAAGCAGCAGCACGCCTTCCTCGACGCGCTGCGGATCTTCGGCCTCGGTTATTCCTGGGGCGGCTATGAGAGCCTTGCCGTACCGGTCTGGCTCGGCGACCGCGTTGTTGCAAAAGCCCCCTATGAGGGTCCGTTGATCCGCCTGCAGATCGGCCTCGAGGATGTCGACGACCTGAAGGCCGATATTTCGCGCGGCCTGACCGCCGCAGCGGCAGCCTAAAGCGTGTCGCGCCTGAAGATTTTCAGGCGACCCGCTTCAGTTTTGTTTTTGTGCATGTCGTTCTCCCAGAACCGAGGTCACATTTGGGCGACATGCACTAGCGGAATTCTATTCCCTAAAACTGCGATTTCGCGGATCAGTTTGGCTTTCAAATTCAACGATGCCGCGTCATTGCGGTGCAATCAGCACATTTTCGACGTCCCCTGGAATACCGGCAGAGTTTTCGACCCCATGGCTTTCCGCCTTTTTGTTCCCATTCTTGCCGGCGCGACGCTGCGCGAGCGTCTCGTCGCCTGTATCGGCGCGACGATCGGCATTGCACTCACCGGCGTGATCGCCAGCCTTGTGCTCGGCAACGGCCCGCATGTGCCGCTGCTGGTGGCGCCGATGGGGGCGTCGGCGGTGCTCCTGTTCGCCGTGCCCGCCAGTCCGCTGGCACAGCCATGGTCGATCATCGGCGGCAACACGATATCGGCGCTGGTCGGCGTGATCGTGGCGCATTTCATCCACGAAACCGCCCTTGCCAGCGGCATCGCGGTGGCACTGGCCATCGCCGCCATGTCGTTCACGCGCTGCCTGCATCCGCCGGGCGGAGCGGCCGCGCTGACCGCGGTGCTGGGAGGGCCTGCCGTCATCAGCGCCGGCTTCCTGTTTCCATTCGTGCCGGTGGCGCTGAACTCGATCCTGCTGGTGGCGCTCGGCTACGGCTTCCACAGGCTGGCCCGGCGCAATTATCCGCATGTACCGGTTGCAGCGCCGGCGAACAGCCACGGCACCGGCGATCCGCCGGCGCAGCTGCGCGTGGGCTTCCGGTCCGAAGACATCGATGCCGCGCTTGGCGCACTCGACGAGACGTTCGATATCGATCGCAACGATCTCGACCGGCTGCTGCGGCAGGTCGAATTGCAGGCGATGGTGCGCGCGCACAAGACGCTTCTGTGCGAGGACATCATGTCGCGCGATGTGATCTCGGTCGATACTCACACCTCCACCGAGGCAGCGCGCCAATTGCTGCTTGACCACAACATCCGGACCCTGCCGGTCGTCAATGCGGAAGCCAGGCTGGCAGGCACCGTGGGGTTGCGCGAACTCACCCAGGCCTCCGGGACAGTCGGATCCGTCATATCACCCGCGGCAACAGCCGCCGCAGGTTTTGCCGCCATGGGTCTGCTGCCGGTGCTCACCGACGGCCGCAGCCATGCGGTCATCATCGTCGACGACGACAAACGGATTCTCGGGCTGATCACCCAGACCGATCTGTTGGCGGCCACGGCGCGCCTGCAGGCTGCCTGACAAGCCTTCACTCGCGCGGTAGGGTACCGCCGCCAGGCCCCGCGAAAAGTCTTCGGGAACCTTTTGCCGGCGACAGCGTCCAATCTCTCAATCGAGGTCCGGTCCGGAGATTGGGTTGAGGAAACTGGCCATGCCTGCTGTCTTGACGGCCGTGCCTTCTGCTGTGCCAGGCGAGATGCAGCTTGTGCGCCGCGCCTTGGCGCGCGACGGCGATGCCTTCCGCACCATCATCAAGACACACAATCAGCGGCTCTACCGGATCGCGCGCGGCGTCGTGCGCAATGACAGCGAGGCCGAGGACATCGTGCAGGAGGCCTACGTCAAGGCTTTCGCCCATCTCGATGCGTTTCGCGGCGACTCCTCGCTCGCCACATGGCTGTCGCGCATCGTCATCAACGAGGCGCTTGGCCGCCTGCGCAACAGGCGCAGAACGGTGGCACTGCCGGAAAATCCGCAAGCCGAGATCATCCGGTTCCCTCTCAACCCCAGCGACGATCCGGAACGGACGATGGCGCAAAGGCAGATCCTCCAACTGGTCGAACAGGCCACCGACAGCCTTCCCGACGTCTACCGGACGGTGTTCGTGGCGCGGGTGATCGAGGGGCTGAGCATCGAGGAGACCGCCGATCTCCTCGGCGTGCGGCCGCAAACCGTCAAGACGAGGCTGCACCGCGCGCGCGCCCTCGTGCGCAAGGCGCTGGACGACCAGATCGGACCGGTGCTGCTCGATGCCTTCCCCTTCGCCGGCCGGCGTTGCGAACGACTGACCAGCGCCGTGATGCGGCGGCTCGGGCTGGAAAGCTGACCCTCACCGGATTTCAGTTCATTTCAGCGGGAACGTTTGCCGCTGACCAGCATCCAATGAACGTCAACCGAAAAACACAGTCCGGCGCGATTTCAGCGTCCGGACGAAGGAGATGCCATGTCTATCCGACACACTGCCGCGCTCGCCGCCCTGTTGCTGCTTGGCACTGC
Organism: Mesorhizobium sp. M0140; assembly: GCF_040322475.1. Classification (NCBI taxonomy): domain Bacteria; kingdom Pseudomonadati; phylum Pseudomonadota; class Alphaproteobacteria; order Hyphomicrobiales; family Phyllobacteriaceae; genus Mesorhizobium; species Mesorhizobium sp. M0140. Next base: position 78,983 of record NZ_JAMYTM010000010.1, read on the forward strand.
CCCATTCGCACAAGCCGCCGACAAGCCAACCGATCCGCAGATCGCCCACATCGCCTACACGGCCGGGGTCATCGACGTCGAAGCGGCCAAGCTGGCGATCGAGAAATCGAAGAACAAGGAGGTTGTCGATTTCGCCAAGGACATGGTCCGGGATCACGAGGCTGTAAATGTTCAGGCGCTCGACCTGGTGAAGAAGCTCAAGGTCACGCCGGAAGACAACGCCACCAGCCAGGCGCTGACCAAAGCTGCGGCGGAGGAGCGGGCCAAGCTTGCCAAACTCGACGGCGCTGCCTTCGACAAAGCCTATGTCGACAATGAGGTCGCCTACCACAAGCAGGTCAACGGCGCGCTCGAAACCCTTTTGATCCCGTCGGCGCAGAATGCCGAACTGAAGAGCCTGCTGGAAACCGGCCTGAAGATTTTCCAGGGCCATGAGCAGCACGCCGAGCACGTCGCCGGCATGCTCAAGTAAGGGCCCGGAGCATGCCGAAACGCCATCTGTGGATTGCGTTGGCGCTGGCCGTCGGTACCGTTCCGGCGCGAGCAGAAACCATCCAGGTCATCATCGACAGGCTGGTGTTCTCGCCAGCCACCGTCGAGGCCAAGGTCGGCGACACGATCGAGTGGGTGAACAAGGATGTGTTCGCCCACACGGCCACCGTGAAAGGCGGCTGGGAAGTGATGATCCCGCCGAAGAAATCCGCAAGCCTGACATTAAAGGCCGCGGGACCGGTCGACTATTTCTGCCGCTTTCACCCCAACATGAAAGGCCGTTTGGTGGTGGCCCCCTGATCCAGCGCCAACGAGGCTCGCCTGGCCTCGTCGGGGCGCGCGATATGCGTCCACGAGCCGTCATAGCCCGGCTCGCGGCGTGCAATCCAGGCATTCAGCCCTTCGCGCAGATCGGCGGTCGGGGCCATGCGGGCGAACTGCTCGGCCTCGACCAGCAGGCCTTCGGCGATGCTCTGGTTGAGGCCGCGCGCCACTGCCGTGAGGATGCCGGCAATCGCCAGATCGGAGTGCCGCAGGATGCGCCTGGCCAGGCCGATTGCGGCCGGCATCAACTCGGCATGCGGCACAACCTCGTTGACGAGACCCAGTTCAAGCGCCCGCGGCGGCGCAAACCAGTCGCCGGTCAACAGCAGTTCGAGCGCCCGCTTGCGCCCGGCGAGCCTCGGCAGGCGTTGGGTTCCGCCAAAGGTCGGCGGCATTGCAAGGCTGATTTCCGGCTTGGCGAACAAAGCGCGGTCGCTGGCGATGGCCAGCGGCACCGCCTCGGTGATTTCGCAACCGCCACCAAAGGCAATGCCGTTGACGGCAGCGATGACGGGTTTGCGAAACGCTTCCAGCCTCGCCGTCAGCCGTTGCCCGCGCATGACGAAGTCCCGCATCGCGACATCGACGCCGACCGCCACGCTTGCCGAGAACTCATGAATGTCGCCGCCCGCCGAAAACGCCCGCTCCCCTGCTCCGGTCAGAATGATTGCGCGGACGCTGTCATCGACTTCAATGTCGTCGAGGATCGCAAGCAGGCGATCGATCAGGGCATAATTCAGCGCGTTGAGCTTCTCCGGCCGGTTGAGGGTGAGGATGGCAATCCCATCCCGGGTTTCGCTAAGGACAAGATCGGTCATTGGCTCTTCCTTCTTCATCATGCTGATGACCGGAAGACTATGCCTCTTTCCGCTTGTGTATATTCACTAGTCGGTATACCTAAGCTCATGCCTGACACGCAAAGTCCTACCCGCAAACGCATTGGCGATGCCGCGACCAGGCTCTTCTATGCCGAAGGAATCGGTCGCGTCAGCGTCGATGCCGTCGCCGAGGAAGCGGGTCTCACCAAGCGCACGCTCTACTACCATTTCAAGAGCAAGGACGACCTCATCGCGGCCTATCTCGATGGCCGCGACCAACCCAATCTGAAGCGGATGGCTGGCTGGTTCGATGCTGCCGAAGGCGGCGCGGATCGCAAGGTCGAGGCGATCTTCACCAATCTGGCGAGGTCCGCTCGTCACCCGAAATGGAAAGGATGCGGCTTCCTGCGCACGGCCGCCGAACTCGCCTCGATGCCCGGACATCCGGCGGTCAAGGTCGGCGCGCGGCACAAGCTGAATTTCGAAACATGGCTGGCCGGCGCCTTGTCGGACCATGGCGTCGGCGAGCCGCCTGCCTTGGCACGCGAGATCGTGCTTTTGATCGACGGCTGCTTTTCGATCATGCTGATCCACCGCAACCCCGATTACATCGAGGCCGCCGGCCGCGCCGCGGCAACGCTTGTGCGGGCGCGAATTTCAGGCAGCCAGGTCTAGAACCCGAAAGCCAGCCATGCCGTACCGGCGGCCAGCGTTATCAGCGTCAACGGCAAGCCGACCTTGAAAAAAGCGCCGAACGACAGCGTCGTGCCGGCGGCTCGTGCCTGTTCGGCGACGATCAGATTGGCGACCGAACCCAGCAGCGTGAAATTGCCGGCCAGTGTCGAGCTCATGGCGACGACCAGCCAGGCGCGCTCGGGGTTTTCGAGGCCCGGTATGAAGGGCCGAAGCGCCAGCACGGCCGGGACATTGCTCATGATGTTGGAGAGCACCGCGGTGAAACCGGACAGGCGCCAGACGTCGCCCAGCCCGAGGTTCTTGGCCGAAGCGATCATGTCGGGCGAAAGAAGCGTCTTTTCGGCGCCGGCGACCACCACGAACAGACCGGCGAACATGAACAGCAGCGGACCGTCGATCTCGCGGTAGATGCGTTCCGGCTTGATGGCCCGGGTGAGCAACAGGATGGCGCCGCCGATGAGTGCGGCCTTGGCGACAGGCACGCCGGCGAAGAAGGCGATTGCCAGCCCGATGCAGACCACCACCGCCTTCAGCACCTGTCTCTTGTGCATGCGGCCACGCGAGACCTCGGGCATCAGTTGCACCGTGCGGGCGAATTCGGCCCGGTAGACGATGCGTATGATGACAACGACCGCGACGAGGCCGAACAGGGCGACCGGAGCGAGCGCCGCCGAAAAGGCCGGATAGGAAATGCCCGACAGCGCGCCGATGACCATGTTTTGCGGATTGCCGGTGATGGTGGCGACGCTGCCGCAATTCGACGCGGTGGCGGTGGCGATCAGATAAGGGATCGGGTTGCGCTTGATCACACGGGTGACATGGACGACGATCGGCGCCATGACGAGGCAGATGGCGTCGTTGACCAGGAAGGCGGACAACACCCCGGTCAGCAGCGTCACCATCACCAAAAGCATGAAGGGCGCGTGCGCATGCTCGATGGCGACGGCGCCAAGGCCGCGAAAGGCGCCTGACACCTTCAGATGCGCCACCACGATCATCATGCCGAGCAGAAGCGTGATGGTGTCGAAATTGATCGCCCGGTAGGCATCCTCCATGCTGAGCGCGCCGATGGCGATCATCGCGGCCCCGCCGAGAAGCGCGATCCCCGCCCGGTCGAGGCGCAGGCCGGGGATGCGGCCAATGGCAACACCGGCGTAAGTCAGGATCAGGATCAGCAGTGCCGCCGCGCCCATCAATGTCATCGATAAGAAGTCCTGCCCTGTGGCGCGCCGCTGCCTGTCAGCCCCAATGGTCTGATTTGCGTGCCTGCTTTAGCGCGATGTCGAGATCGATGACAGACAGCCAGGCATGTTGTTGCGTCAAGCACCGCCCAAGGGATGACGTGCCGCTAACGCAGATAGAAATCCAGCCTTTGTCGCAGTGCCTGCGGCGAAAACAGCTGCTCGACGGTCTGCCGGGCCTTGAGGCCCACTGCCGCCCGCAGCGCCGGATCGGCTTTGAGATCGGCCAGGATCCGCGCCGCCTGCTGCGTCGTTTCGAACAAGAAGCCGTTTTCGCCATGTCTGATATGGTCGGAATAGCCTCCATATGAATGGCAGACCACGGGCAACCCGCAGGCCATCGCTCGAACACCACCCGGCCGAACGTCTCAACGTGCGAGCCGGCGCGGAAGTACGCCAAGCGTCTGCGGAAAGGTACCTATGGCTCCACTTGCCAATGGAATCTGGCAACGCTATAGGCTCAGTATGGGAGACACTATCTCTACAGCAAAAAATTCTTCGTCGAGCGGGCAAAGGAAGTCGGAATTGCTAAGATAATTCTGAAACAAGTGACCGATATTCTGCGACCTACTTCGATTGTTGATCTCGGAACTGGTGTGGGATCGTGGCTTGCTGCCGCTAAGCAGCTAGAGATCACCAATGTACGGGGTCTCGACGGGCCGTGGGTTCCAAGGGAACTCCGCCAGATCGCCGAAAGTGAATTTCTTGCTGTTGATCTGGAAAAACCTCTTCCCGATCTGGGCCGATTTGACATGGCTATCTGCGCGGAGGTGCTGGAACACATATCCGAAGCGGCGTCTGTCAAAGCTGTGAAATGGCTTTGTCAAAGCGCCCCGGCCATTCTATTTTCCGCTGCTGTGCCGCACCAAGGCGGGACCAATCATATCAATGAAGCATGGCACAGTACATGGGCTCACCGGTTCGAGGTTCACGGATTCAAGACCTATGACATAGTACGTCCAATGATATGGGCCGACGGTCGAATTCCTTTCTGGTATCGCCAGAACCTCCTCTTGATGGCGAACGACGAGACCGGCGAAAAGCTAGGTCTCGGTCCAGCAAACCCCGATTATCTCGACTTTATTCATCCAGACAGCTATCTCGGTAGAAGCAACCGGGTGGTCCACTTGGAGAACAAAAGACTGAATGGCAGACTGCGAGCGCTGCGGCGGAGACTATTCGGTTAAGCCCGGCCGTTCCAGGGCGTGGAGGATAGATTCCGGGTCAAGTTCCAAAGCAGTACGACAATTGGTAGATAGCCTGGGGGGGCATCAAATGAAATGTATGGTCATCAACCTTGATCGGTCTCCCGATCGACTTGCCCATGTCACAGTTGAATTCTCGAAGATTGGTGTTTCGTTCGACCGGGTTTCTGCCATAGACGCGTGGCACCGACCGGAGTTTGCCGAGACTTCATCCGGCTTAACCCCGACGGAAATGGCCTGCCTCATGAGCCACAGGGTTTGCTGGAGAATCATCGCGGATGGTGATGGTGCCTTTGGCGCGATCTTCGAGGATGACATCCTTTTGTCCGAAGCGGCTGGCCCGATGCTTTCCAATGATGGATGGATTCCGGCCGACGCGGATATCGTCAAGCTGGAAACGAGCTTAAGGAAGACCGTCATCGCGATGAAGCGCACTTCTGTCAGCCGTGCGTTTTCGGTGGCAAGATTATATGGAATACATTTCGGGTCGGCCGGTTACATCCTTTCCAGGCAAGCGGCGCTCGATCTGATCTCCCGGAGTCTTGATGAACGCGCCGATGAGGTCATCTTCGATCCGTCACTTCCGACGTCGTCAAGCAAAACCATATACCAACTCTTGCCCGCACTGTGTGTGCAACATGATCATGTACGCGAGAAGACCTCCGGGTTGACCAGCCTCCTTAGTGAAGAGCGGCTGGTGAGAGCTAGAGCAAATCCCGCTCCAAAGAGGAGCCCGGTCGAAAAGCTCGTGGTCGAAACGAGGCGTGTAGCACGGCAGATTTTCGATATCTGCCGGCTCAGGCGTGAGAAGACCGTATCCTTTCTCCAGTCGATACCCGAGGCCTGATATCTGTCCGGCCAACAGGATCGGGGAGTGTCATGGGGTCCCGAGGCGCGCGCGGTCTTTCCGAGTTGGTGACACAAGGCGCTCCGCCGGAGCCGGACGTCTGTCGGAACCACGCTCCCGCAATCGACCCCGGCGCTGTTTCGGGCGCCTAGTTCAGATAAAAATCCAGCCGCTGCCGCAGTGCCTGCGGCGAAAACAGCTGCTCGACGGTCTGCCGGGCCTTGAGGCCCACTGCCGCCCGCAGCGCCGGATCGGCTTTGAGATCGGCCAGGATCCGCGCCGCCTGCTGCGTCGTTTCGAACAAGAAGCCGTTTTCGCCATGCCTGATATGGTCGGAATAGCCTCCATATGAATGGCAGACCACGGGCAACCCGCAGGCCATCGCCTCGAACACGACGCGACCGAAGGTTTCCACATGCCAACCGGTGCGATAATAAAACACGTCGAGCGTCTGCAGAAACTCTTCGGCGGAAAATTGGCCGGGTGGCAACAGCTCGAGTTGCGGATGCGGCATGAGGCTGCCCTTGAGCCCTGTCCCTCCCTGAATCCGCAAGGCTGTACCTTCGGCCAGCAATGTCTCGTAAAGGGGTATGTCATCGGGATGATGTTTGCCCGGCCCATCGCGGCTCAAGCGTCCGACGATGAACGGGCGATCCGAATCCAGACGCCGTGGTGAAAAACGTTCGATCTCGATCGGAGAGGGGTGCACCGTGCCGTCGATTTGGAGCAATCGCTTCTGAAAGTCGGAAACAAGCACTATCTCGGCGGCGGGCCATCCCAAGCTCCGAGGCATGCGCGTGGTGAGGTTGAGAACCTTCGGATGAAGGGTGTTGAAGTCGTAAATCAGCCGGCGCGGCCGCGGGATCAGGTAAGGCCACACCTTGTTGCGCCAATGCGCTCCGAGAAAAACGTAAGTGCCGCCATCCGGAACTTTTCGCGTAAGCGGGGAAATACGACGTATCGGGAATTGCCGCATTAATTCACCTGAAGCCCGCGATGACGCAGCCCAAAGGCGCACCTCCGAATCGGCGCTCAACAGCCGATAGAGTTCCAAGGTCTTGAGGTCACTGCCACCGAAAGGATCCTGAAAGCCGTTGAACAAATGGATCATAATCGTGTGCTTACCTGACCGTTTCCGCCATTGTTCGCCGGCGTCAAAATCATGATCGCACGTCGGCCGTAACCCTTGGAAACTCAGGAGTGAGAACCGTTTCTGCCGACAATGAAACATCGCCAATGCGGGGAAGTATACCGGTAAGCGGTTGCAGTCCATGGCCTATCGAGCCGGCATGCTATCCGTAAAGATCGCATCCCGGCATATGACTGTAAGCATTGAAGCGTCGAGAAAGCGGCCTGCGTCGATTTCGAGAGCTTCCCGATCAGCCATCCGCAAGTTTCTGCCATCAATGCACGGTGGCGACCCCGGGCTCAGGCGCCGGAGACGTTCCGGCCGGATCGAAGCTGACTTGATCGCGTCCGTTCGACTTGGCCGTGTAAAGCCTTTTGTCGGCAGCGGAGAAGATTTCCTCATAGGTGATCGGGCCGGTGAAGCTTGTGCCGCCGATGCTGACGGAAAGCGGACAAGGCCTGCCGCCGGGTGAGAATTCCATCTCCCTGATACGCCGGCGGATGCTTTCGGCAACCACCCAGGATTGCGAGGGATCCACGCCGGGCAGAAACACGCCGAATTCTTCGCCACCGATGCGGCCGACGATATCGCCCCCACGAAGTTGCCCCTTGATCGCCTGCGCTATCAGTTTGAGCGCCTGATCGCCGCAGTCATGGCCCAGGCGGTCATTGATCGACTTGAAGTGGTCGGCGTCGATGATCAGCAGCGCGCCCGAACGGGTTTGCTCCTGCTTTCGGGTCTGCTCGAGATAGGCTTCGACCAGCATCGAGAAGGCGCCACGGTTCAGCACCGCCGTCAGGCTGTCGGTCGCGGCGATGACGCTGAGGTCGCGCTGCGCGATGGCCAGCTGGCGAATCTTCCACATCAGGAAAAACAGAAACGAACCACCCAGCACCAAAGGCAGCATCAGGTCGGTCATCTGTGCCCGCCACAGAGCCTCGGGCGAAAGATAGGGAAAGTTGAAGGAATCGACGAAGAACGCCACGGCAATGAAGAATGCCGTACCGACTGCCGTGACAGCGATCACCCTGCCCCAACTCGTCGGCGACAGATCGAGCTTCATCGCGTTCAACTCCGTTAGCCGTCGCTACTATGACGCACCAACCCCAACAAATTGATAAGACTTTCCCTCCAATTCGATATCGGGCGGCGGAACCAACCCGCCGGCCCTGTCGATGACTTGCGACAGACGCTACAAGACGGCCGCTGGAAAGCAGCCATCCTGTTTCAGAGCTTGAAGGCGTGGGCCAACTGCCGGCCGAGCAAGGGCAAAACGGCGCGCGAAGCCAGACCGCTCGTCGTCAGTTGAGCGTCGGCTCACTCAGCGCATCGACGACAAAGGATGCCGCGATCAGGTCGTCGGCATCGAGGCGCAGGGAGCCTCCGTCGCCTCCCATGGCTGAAGCCACTTTTTGAAAGGTCTTCATTTCATATTCCGTGATCCGGGCGTCCTGCATCCTGGCCTTGAGGTCGGCGATGCGCCGATCCAGAGCCGAAGATATGCCTATTTCTCGCTTCGACATGGCAACACTCCTCCCCACCCTTGTTTGCCTCCCGCCTGTCCACTTTTATATGAGGGTCCGCGAATACAGCGGGCCGAACGCGCCGTGCGCGGGAAGGTTCCGAAAAGGCAGAGTAACGAAATAATACGCTGGCCCCAGCCGACTGCCCGGCCACGCTAAATCCCCTCATCACCATGATAGAGCTGAACAGCTTGCGGTATTTACCGCTGTCGTGGCATTCCTGGATGGAAAGAGGTGATTCCGTGACTTGCTATATAAGGCATAGCTAATCCTTGACGCCAGCCGGATGCCGCCCCAGAATCAGAAGCATGGCAATAAAGGTCGGCGACGAAGTGGCGGTCATGGCGACGGTGCTGAAGCGCGTCACGGAAGACCGCGTCAGCGTGTCGATCCCCGGTTACAATTTTCCGCATTCGGTCATTGGTCCAGCGACCAAGCTGACCGAGGGCCAGCCGATGGAATTATCCGGCGACGTTACGCAGATCGAGGGCGACAAGGTCACGGTGTCGTTCGGACAATGGTCACCGTGGATCTGGACAAGGTGCACCTGGTGCAAAGCCACCTCCCGCCGAAGCGAAGGGATCTGAGGATGTGAACACGCGAAGCTCCACCGTCTCAGGGATCCAGCCCCTTACGTCCCAGCAGTGCAGAGCCGCACGAGCGATGCTGAAATGGTCGCAGGTGCGACTCGCCGCGAAGTGCGGCCTTAGCGAAGGAACGATCGGCAGTTTCGAGAGCGGACGAAGGATTCCGAGTTCGGCCAAGCTGGCTGCCATCCGTCGAGGGTTGGAGGCAGCGGGCGTGGTTTTCATCGATCAGAAGGTTGCAAGGACCAAGAGCGGTCCGCCTCGTCAAACTATCGGCGGAACATAATTTAGATATCGCTGTTAGATCCCAAACGGGAGGCGCGCGATGTTCAAAGGTGAAATCGGCATTGTTTCGGACTGGTCGAAATTGGTGGCGGACGATCCTCTGATCGCCGCCGATATTGCCCAGCGTCTTTCTCTACTCGCTTGCAATGACAACACTCCCGCTGCCGCCGACGGCCCGTCGCCCGGCACCGAAACATTTCGAAATCCCCACTTTGCCGGCCTCGCGACACCCGCCGAATATCCTCGCCCGATCGTGCTTCTAGCCACGATCTACGCGTCGACGGTCCTGGGGGTAACGCTGCTTCTGGCGGCGGCGGTTTGAGCGCACGAGGCCTGGTGACGCTCTCTGAAAGCCCATGTCTCCGGTATAAACCGCGACCTATGTGTCCGGAATGGACCCGAAAGGCTTTGGCGATCCCGACAGGATTCGAACCTGTGACCATCGGCTTAGAAGGCCGGTGCTCTATCCAGCTGAGCTACGGGACCGCTGGCCGGCCTTTGGACCGGCTGGATATTCTGGCGCTGGGCGGTTCAATGCGTCCAGGGCGTCCTGCGGTCATAGCGGAAATTCTCCGCATAGGAAATCTGGCGGCGCTTGGTCTCTTTCGGCTCTTCGACGCGGAAAGCGAGCCCTTGCTTTTCGGCGTAGGCCACCGCCTCTTCCCGCGTGTCGAAGCTAAGCCTGATCTGGCTTCTCATGTCTGCCGACGTCGTATAGCCCATCAGCGGATCGATCTTCTTGCGCGTCTCGGGATCGAATTCCAGCACCCAGTGGCCGGTCTTGGCCTTGCCGGACTGCATCGCGGTTTTGGCTGGGCTGAAAATGCGCGCGGACATGGCCACCTCGTTCTTGTGCAAGGCAGCATCGCCACCCTTCGCCCGTCATTACTGCGCAATGCGCACGGCGGCAAGGTTTTTGCTCTCGCGGGTTTTTGCACTTGCCATGCACCACCGAAATGAATAGGCAACAGACCGTTCGGAGTGTAGCGCAGCCTGGTAGCGCATCTGGTTTGGGACCAGAGGGTCGGGAGTTCGAATCTCTCCACTCCGACCATCCCCTCACAGCCCAATGCCCGGCGCAGCCATATGGTCACTTGCTCCGGCTCCGGTCGTGCATCCGGCAGCCGCGGGCCGGTTCGGCAAACAGGGGGTTCAGATGCTTGGAATCGATGCCTGGGTGTCGCTTTTCGGACCGGCCTACTTTGCCTATGCCGGCATCACCGTTCCGTTCATGGTGACGTGGGCAATTGCCTGCGCCGCGCTGGCGATGTGGAACAACCGTGAAAGCCGCAGACAGGCGAGGCAGGCCCCAGGCGCTGTCGTCTCCCGCTCCTGGCGTATCAGTATCGGAATGTTTGTGCTGGTCGCCGCCGGCTATATCGCCGCTCACTCTGCCGTCTACCTCGCGGTCCGTCATTTCGCCAGAATGTGGCTCTGAGACTGGCCTCTCAGGCTAAATCTCGAATTCGCCCTGCCCTTCGTCCATGGCGTTGACGGTTTCGGCTGCCAGCGCCCTGGTGATCGGCGTCTTGCGTTCGAGCGCGGTCCGGTCGAGCCGCTCAACCACGCGCATCGCTGTCGCCAGCGAGCGCTCGATACGGCGGACCAGATACTGCACGACATGCGGTTCGACCTCGATCTGACGGTCGGCGAAGAGTTTTGTGATGACGCCGGCGAGCAGGAGATCGTCGGGCTCATGAATTTCCACTGTCGCCGCTGCTTTCAGCCGTGAGGCGAGATCAGGCAGCGTGACGCCCCAGGCGGACGGAAAGCGGCGCGCCGTCAGGAGCAGCGTCGACCCGGCACCACGCACCGCATTGATCAGATGGAACAGGCCCTGTTCATCGACCGCGCCGGTATCGACATCGTCGATCAGCGCCGGCCGCGCGCCGAGATTGGCAATGCTGTCGCCGATGCGCCTGGCGTCGACCGCCACCGCATCGGCACGCGCGCGCCAGATCGAGGCCAGATGCGTCTTGCCCGAACCCGCGGGACCGGCCAGCACCACCACCGGCGATGGCCAGTCCGGCCAGCGGTCGACCAGCGCCACCGCCTGGTTGTTGGTGCCGGAGACGACGAGTTCGTCGCGCGAATAGCCGGTGCCATGGCCGAGATCGAGCGGCAACTGGCGTGGCGGGTCGGTTGGCTGGGCAGTCACTTCAGCGACGCGGTTGCGTGCGGTGGCCGCCGCCGCGATCGGCCGGAAGCTGCGGCACAGGTGCCGTGCCGCGACCCTTGTAGAGCGGCGATTCGAGATAGCGGGCAATGGCGAACCGCACCAGCACGGCGACGGCCGCAGAAGCCGGCACCGCGATCAACAAGCCGACGAAGCCGAACAGCGCACCGAAGGCAAAAAGCGAAAACATCAGCCATACCGGGTGCAGGCCGACGCTTTTGCCGACCAGCCGCGGCTGCAGGATGTTGCCCTCGATGAACTGACCGATGAAGAACACGACCGCGACGGCGACGATCATCGTCCAGTCCGGCCAGAACTGGACGAAGGCGACGCCGACGGCCAGCACCAGCCCGGTCAGCGAGCCGACATAAGGGATGAAGGAAATCAGCCCGGCGAACAGGCCGATGAGGATGCCGAAATTCAGCCCGGTCAGCGTCAGCCCGGTGGCATAAATGGCGCCCAGCACCAGGCACAGCGTGCCCTGGCCGCGCACGAAGCCGGCTGTTGCGGTGTTGATGTCACGCGCGATGGCGCGCACGGTCGCGACGTTGTCGCGCGGCACCCAACCGTCGATGACCGCCACCATGCGGTCCCAGTCGAGAAGCATGTAGAAGGCGACCACCGGCGTCACCACGAACAGGCTGACCACCGAGACCAGCGCCATGCCGGAACTCCACAGCGAGGTGAAGACGGTGGTGATCAGGCCGAAGCCCGAGGTCAGCAGCGAATTCAGCCCGTCGCGCAAGCTATTGGCGTTGACGCCGAACTTCTGTTCCAGCCATTTCGGATCGAACGAGGTGATCAGGCTTTGCAGCCGGGTCAGATATTCCGGCAATTTGCCGGCGAAATCCGCCATCTGCGTGGCCAGAACCGGAATGAGGATGACGAAGGCCAGGACCAGCACGATGAGGAAGGAGATGAGGATGACCACCGTCGCCATGAAACGGGACAGGCCGAGCCGCTGCAGCCGGTCGGCAACGGGATCGAGGAAATAGGCAAGCACCATGCCGGCGACGAAGGGCAGCAGGATGGCGCTGAAAACATAGAGGAAAAGCGCCAGCAGCGCGGCGCCGGCCAGCCAGAAGAAGATCTGGCGGCGAAAGGTCGCGGACGCGGCGGTGTCGGCGGCCGCGGCCTCGATCGCTGCCGCTTCTGTCTCAGATGTCCGGAGTGGAGCCTTCGCCATAGCCGCTCATGTGCCTCAGCCAAGTCACGAGATAGGCTGCGGCCGAAGCCACGGTCAAGACCCCGGACAGCAATATGAGAACTGACCTCAGCGGGTCGAGATGAACGGCAAGGGCAAGTTCTCCCAGCACAAGCGCGGCCAGCACGATCTGGATCGCGGTGTTGGCCTTCGACACGAACAACGGTTTCATCTCGACCGGATGGGTCATGACGGCGGACAACACCACCGCGCAGACGATCAACGCGTCGCGCGACACCATGATGACGACAAGCCACAGCGGCAATTGCCCGATGAAGCTCATGACAACGAACACCGAAACCAGCAGCAGCTTGTCGGCCACCGGGTCGAGATAGGCGCCGAGGGTGGATTGCTGGTTGAAACGGCGGGCGATGAACCCGTCGACGCCGTCGGAAATACCGGCGACGAGGAACCCGGCAAAAGCCCAGTCCCAGCGCGCCTGCAGCATCGCCAGCACCACCGCCGGCACCAGGACAAGGCGCAGGATGGTGATCAGGTTGGGGATGGTCAAATGCTTGGCACCTCCTCTTGGTCGGAGATAGATGATGAAGATGGCGGGTGGCAACAAGGGAGAAGCTGCCGATCTCCCCGCATGGGAGAGCGGTTTTCAGCCTGGCTTTCGCCAATCACGAGCGCCTAAACGCGCGCGCCGTCCACGGTTTTATGGGCCGAGATGGCCGTTATCCTTGCGGACAGAAACCGTTCATGCGAAGAGCCCGCGACAAGGAAAATTGTTGAACGGGCACCAGAAATGAGCAAGCGCGACGTGAACAAGCGCAAGAACGGGCTCACCTATGCCGAGGCCGGTGTCGATATCGATGCCGGCAATCTCATGGTCGAGAAGATCAAGCCGCTGGTGCGCGCGACGCGCCGGCCGGGCGCCGATGGTGAGATCGGCGGTTTCGGAGGCCTGTTCGACCTCAAGGCCGCGGGCTTTACCGACCCGGTGCTGGTGGCGGCCAATGACGGCGTCGGCACCAAGCTCAAGATCGCCATCGATGCCGGCAAGCACGACACAATCGGCATCGACCTCGTCGCCATGTGCGTCAACGACATCGTCGTGCAAGGTGCCGAACCGCTGTTCTTCCTCGACTATTTCGCCACCGGCAAGCTCGATCCCGACCAGGGTGCCGCGATCGTCGGCGGCATTGCCGAGGGCTGCCGCCAGGCCGGCTGCGCGCTGATCGGCGGCGAGACGGCCGAGATGCCCGGCATGTATCACGGCAATGATTACGACCTGGCCGGCTTTGCGGTGGGCGCCGCCGAACGCGGCCAATTGCTGCCCACCGACGATATTGTCGAAGGCGACGTGCTGCTGGGCCTGGCTTCCTCTGGCTTGCACTCGAACGGATATTCGCTGGTGCGCCGCATCGTCGCCGTCAGCGGTCTGTCGTGGAGCGATCCGGCGCCGTTCAACGACGAGGCCACGCTGGGCGAGGCGCTGCTCGAGCCGACCCGCATCTACGTCAAGTCGATTCTCAAGGCGATCCGCAACACGCATGGTATCAAGGCGCTCGCCCACATCACCGGCGGCGGCTTCCCGGAAAACATCCCGCGCGTGCTGCCCAAGGATTTTTCGGCCGAACTCGACCTCGAAGCGATCGACGTTCCTGCCGTGTTTTCGTGGCTGGCCAAGACCGGCGGCGTGGCGCCGGAAGAGATGATGCGCACCTTCAATTGCGGCATCGGCATGATTCTGGCAGTCGCCTCCGGCCAGGCAGCACAGGTCGCCGCCGTGCTGCAGGAGGCCGGCGAGACGGTGACGCCGATCGGCCGCATCGTGCCGCGCCGCGATGCCGGCGTCATCTATCGGGGCTCGATCGGCCTATGAACGCGCAGAGGAAACGCACAATTGTCCTGATCTCGGGACGCGGCTCCAACATGACCGCGCTGATTGCCGCGGCCAGCGACCCGGCGTTCCCGGCCGAGATCGTCGGTGTCATTTCCGACAAGGCGGATGCCGCCGGGCTCGGCATCGCCAGGGCGCGCGGCATCGCCACGCAGATCGTCTCGCGTGCCGACCATGGCAGCAAGCAGGCGCATGACGCGGCAATAGACGCGGCGCTCGCGGCCTTCAACGCCGAGATCGTGGCGCTGGCCGGCTACATGCGCATCCTCACCCCCGGCTTCGTCCAGAGATGGCAGGGCCGCATGATCAACATCCACCCTGCCCTGCTGCCCGCTTTCAAGGGGCTCGACACCCATGCGCGCGCACTGGCCGCCGGCATTCGCATCCATGGCTGCACCGTGCACTTCGTCACCTCAGAGATGGATGACGGCCCGATCATCGCGCAGGCAGCCGTACCGGTGATGGTCGGCGACACCGCCGATACTTTGGCAGCCCGCGTGCTGAAGGCCGAGCACCGGCTTTATCCGCTGGCATTGGGGCTGGTCGCCGAGGGCAAGGCGCGCATGGAGGCCGGCCGCACCGTGCTTGCCCACTTTGCCGACGATGCCGACAACGGCATTTCGGTGGTGATGGCCCCCGACCCGCTGCGCGAAGAAACCGACCTCGAGCATCTGGCGCGCATTACGCCTTGAGCCTAGATCGGGAATGACAACGGCACTTAGCCTGGAACCGCCAAATCAGACTCGGTGCCAGGCCGAAACGGACGGCTGCGCAGAGCTTGGCTGGAAGGATTGGAAAGCGGCCCGTTAGATCCCTTCGACATTGAAGCGATCAAACAAAAGGCCCGCACTCGTCTGACCAGTCTCCCTGGTCCTGACCAACATCGATGAGACAACTACTTCTTCTCCGTCACGCCAAATCGAGCTGGGACGACCCTGATCTCGATGATTTCGACCGGCCTTTGGCCGAACGCGGGGTTAAGGCGGCGTGCTTGATGGGACGCGAGCTTGCAGCGCGCGGCTGGCTGCCGGACCTGGCGCTGGTGTCGCCGGCACCGCGCACCCGCGACACCTGGCGGCTTGTGGCGGCGGAGCTGCCCGTGCCACCCCGGATCGCATTCAAGGCGCTGTACGATGCTTCAGCGGCGGACATTCTGAGCCAGATTGGTCAAACCGACGCTTCAAGCGGCAGCTTGCTGGTAATTGGCCACAATCCGGGCCTGGAACATTTGGCCAGACAGCTTGCCGGGCCGGGGTCAGACGCCAAGGCGCTCAAGAGACTTGAGGAGAAATTCCCGACGGCAGCCCTGGCCCGGGTGGTCTTCGAAGGCGATTGGTCCGTCGTGTCCCCCGCCCGGTTGACACATTGCTGCGGCCGAAGGACCTTGGCTAGCGTCCATGGCAGGTGCGGCAGGCAAAGCCCACCGCACGCCCGCTTGAGCCGTCAGTTTCCCCAGTTGCCCTGGCCGGATTCCGGCTGGACCGAATCGGGCCTCAGCGTGAGGTCGCGGTGCTTGACCAGCCTGTGGGTCGAAGCCGTGTAGCTGTGGTCTACATTGAGCGCGTGCGAGGTGACGGCCGGCTGATTGACATTGTCCGAACCATAGTTGTCGCTGCCGGCAAAAGCGGTGCCCGTGGCAACGAGGATGGCGGCGGCGGTAAGAGCGATCCTGGTCATTTTATTTACTCCGGTATTCCTGTTCCTGTCCGTCTAGTGGCGTGCCCTTGGGAGGAATTTCGCGTCGCTCGGACAGCCTCGATCTGGGTTTTTCGTGCGCCGACTTCCAATCACGAAGACGTTCCCTCACGTGCGGAATCCGGACCTCGAACGTGGGCCAAGGTGTTGAGCTCACCCTGTTTTATCAATTGATCTCAAACGTTTATAAGGGGATACCTGACGCATGGTGCGGCGGTTCGTCGAGCCAGCGCTCGCCATCCGTTCACGATTCGTCGACGTAAATTGAACCAGTTGGTTCGATTTACGATCGGCGCCCGACACTGGCGCCGTCGGCCGAAATCCTGCTCATGCATAAAAACAAGAGCGGCGGGCAAAGCCCACCGCTCTTTGTGGTCGCAGACTTCAGAAAATCAACGACCCCAGATGCCTTGGCCCGACTGAGCCGGCACGTTGGCATTGGCATCACCCTGCGTCTTCACGGACTTCGGGATCGAGCCGGTGTGCGTGGTGTCGATGTTGGACACGGACTGGTTCGCAACCGGCTGGTTGGCATTGTAAGAGCCATAATTGTCGCTGCCGGCAAAAGCGGTGCCCGTGGCAACGAGGATGGCGGCGGCGGTAAGAGCGATCTTGGTCATTTTAATTACTCCAGTATTTGTCATGTCCGTCTAGTGGCGTGCCCTTGGGAGGAATTTCGCGTCGCTCGGACCACCCCGAGATGGGCTTGCCCTGTCGCGGATTCCAATCACGAAGATGTTCCCCCGCGGCTCGAATCCAGGCCTTGAAATTTGACACAGGGTCTCAGCGGTCATAATTTAACTATTTAAAATCAGATATTTACCCGAAAACACTCATCACCGGCTGCGACCATTCACCAGGCCGGCGTTCACCATCTGCTACACAGCGCGTCAACAGAAATCGAACTGAACGGTTCGGTTTGAAGCAGTCTGGCCGCGTCAGGCGATCTTTTAGGGTGGAGAAGGTGGACGAGGTATGGGTCCGGACATCCACCCGGGGCGACAAATCGGCCCTGCTATGAGCCGTTCAGGACCAGCACGTCGCGCATGTCGTATTCGCCTGGCGGGCGTCCCTCGAGCCAGAGCGCGGCGGCGATGGCGCCACGGGCGAACATGACGCGGTCGCCGGCCGCATGCGACAGGGTCACAAGCTCGCCGTCGGCGCAGAAGCTCACGCTGTGTTCGCCGATGATGCTGCCGCCACGCAGCACCGCAAAGCCGATCTCACCGGGAGGCCGCGCGCCAATGGTGCCATCGCGTGCACGCCTTGCGACCGTCTTCAGATCGATGCCGCGTCCGCCGGCTGCGGCATGGCCCAGCATCAACGCCGTCCCCGATGGCGCATCGACCTTGTGGCGATGATGCGCCTCGACAATCTCCACGTCCCAGTCATCGGGATCGAGTGCCCGCGCCGCCTGCTCGACCAGTCCGATCAACATGTTGAGCCCGAGCGAAAAGCTGCCGGAGCGCACGATGGCAATTGTTTTCGCGGCGTCGGCGATCGCAGCCGATTCATCAGCATCGAAGCCCGTTGAGCCGATGACCAGGGCCGGCCCGCCGCGTTCGGCGCAAATGCTGGCCAGATCAGCCGAGGCAGCCGGCGTGGTAAAGTCGATGACCACGTCGGCCACGGCAAGCGCCTCGTCGCGGCTCACCAGCCCTTCGCCGATACTGCCCGGCCGGTGGAAGCGGGCGGCGAGCGCCAGCCGCGCGTCGCCCTGCACGGCCGCCGCCATCTCGCGGCCCATGCGGCCCAGCGCACCCGCGATGGCGACCCTGACCGGTGGTTTCGACATGGCGCTATCCCGCGGCTGTTTATTTCCACATGCCGCGCATGCGCGCGCCGATGTCGACGCGCACCTCCGGCCGGGCCGCCCTGCCCTGTGCCACCTGTGCGCTCGGCCACGACACCTGCTGGAACGCGGCAAGGATCGAAGCCGGGATGAAGCGGGTGCGCGAGGCATAGAGATGGCGGTCGCCGCGCGCCGCCTGGCCGTGCGGAAAGAAGCGTTGCGGCATGACCAGGTTGAGATTGTCCTTGGCCCGCGTCATCGCCACGTAGAGCAGCCGGCGCTCCTCCTCGATGTCTTCCTTGGTGCCGACGCCGAGATCGGCCGGGATACAGCCGTCGACCGTGTTGAGCACGAAGACGTTCTTCCATTCCTGGCCCTTGGCCGAATGGATGGTCGACAGGATCAGATAGTCCTCGTCGCGATGCGGCGGCCCGGCCTGGTCACTGGTGGCGTCGGGCGGATCGAGCGTCAATTCTGTCAGGAAGCGTTCGCGCGAAGCATAGCCCGAACCGATCTGCTCAAGTTGCAAGAGATCGGCGCGCCGCGTCGTCGCATCTTCGTGGATGCGCTCCAGATGCGGCTCATACCACAGCCTGATCTGTTCGAGGTCGGCAGGCCATTTGGCGCCGGCGCGCAGGCCGGAATAGAGCGAGACAAAGCCCGGCCAGTCATCCGCCGCGCGTTGCGGCGGACGCCAGCCGGCCAGCCCCATGGCTTCGTCCAGCGCCGTCGTCATGGTCTCGACGATCTGCGCGGCAGCCGAAGGGCCGATGCCTGGCATCAGCTGCAGCACGCGGAAGCCGGCGACGCGGTCGCGCGGGTTCTCGGCGAAGCGCAGCACCGCCAGCACGTCCTTGACATGGGCTGCATCGAGGAATTTCAGCCCGCCGAACTTGACGAAGGGAATATTGCGCCGCGTCAGCTCGATCTCCAGCGGGCCGCTGTGGTGCGAGGCGCGAAACAGCACCGCCTGCGATTTCAGTGCCGTGCCGGCCTCGCGCTCGGCCAGGATGGTATCGCAGACGAAATTGGCCTGCTCGACCTCGTCGCGCACGCTCACCAGTTTTGGCCTGTCGGTCGACTTGCGCTCCGACCACAGGTTTTTGGTGAAGCGCTCCGAGGCTTCGCCGATCACCGCATTGGCGGCCGCCAGGATGGTTTCGGTCGAGCGGTAATTGCGCTCCAGCATCACGACGTCGGCGGCTTGCGCGAACTGGTTGGGGAAGTCGAGGATGTTGCGCACCTCGGCGGCACGGAACGAATAGATCGACTGTGCATCGTCGCCCACCACCGTCAGCCCGGCGCCGTCGGGTTTCAGTGCCATCAGGATCGAAGCCTGCAAGCGGTTGGTGTCCTGGTATTCATCGACCAGCACATGGTCGAAACGCCTGCCCAGATGCGCTGCTATCTCGGGCTCCGCCGCCATCTGCGCCCAGTAGAGCAGCAAATCGTCGTAATCGAGCACGTTCTGTGCCTGCTTGGCCTCGACATAACCGGCGAACAGTTCTTTCAGTTGCTCCGCCCAGCCGGCGCACCAGGGAAAGGCAGAACCCAATACCTCGTTGAGCGGCGCCTGTGCGTTGACGGCGCGCGAATAGATGGCAAGGCAGGTTCCCTTGGTGGGGAAGCGCGCTTCCGTCTTCGAGAAGCCGAGTTCGTGGCGGACCAGGTTCATCAGGTCGGCGGAATCCTCGCGATCATGGATGGTGAAGGCAGGGTCGAGGCCGATCTCCAGCGCATAGTCGCGAAGCAGCCGCGCGCCGATGCCGTGAAAGGTTCCCGCCCAGGTCAGCGCATCGGTGAGGACAGCTGCATCGCGGCCGAGCACTTCGCCGGCGATACGCTCGACGCGCCTGGCCATTTCGGACGCGGCGCGGCGCGAGAAAGTCATCAGCAGGATGCGGCGCGGGTCGGCCCCCTTGACGACCAAATGGGCGACGCGGTGAGCCAGCGTGTTGGTCTTGCCCGAACCCGCGCCAGCAATGACCAGCAGCGGACCGGCTATTTGGCCGTCGCCGTGCTCGACTGCCTGGCGCTGGGCATCGTTGAGCCGGGCGAGATAGGCAGGCTGGACGGTCGGGGCCCGAAAGGTCGAATCAGCAGTGGCGAGGTTCATCGCCCATCAAGCATCGTTTCTGCTTTGTTCGCAACGTCGATGCCAGGCTGGCCTCGTGCTCGACAGGCCGAAGCGTGACGTCCGTGTCTTTAGCGTTGCGGATCGACACCCATGTCGGCCGACTGCCGCCGCAAGGTCTCGCGGTCATATTGCGACGGCGGCAACAGCAGCGGGTCGACCGTATCGGGCACGTTTTCGACCATCTTCCTGGCGATACGATAGGTGACATAGGCGAAGGCGCCGACGACGAGCAGACGGAACATGGTGCAACACTCCTTTGGAGCAGAACCAACCGGGGAAACCGCCTTTGGTTCCCTTGCCAATCGTCCACGCGCGCAGTCGAAGATGGAGGACGGCTATGGGTTTCGCCAGCGCTTTCCCGATGCATTCTCGGGGCACCGGAGGCGGAACTTGGCGTTTGCGGGGCTCGTGTCCTGCCGCATGCCGCTGTGGCGTCCCGGACAGGCTTTTGGGGAAGAAGGCCGGCGCCGCTTGGGAGGAGGAATGAAGCGCCGGCCAAGCGGATAATTAGGTCCGCCGCACAGGTGAGGCTAGCTGAGTCTTTCCCCTGCGTCATTGGGGGATTATCTTTGTTAAAAACGTACCGATGCGCACGGCCCTATCGGTCGCCGGCCGTCACAAGCTTGTGTTGACCATCATCCCGGCAATCTCAATAAACTCCGGAGCTGGTTGGCAATAGCGGTGGTGTTTGGGCTAGCGGCGAGCGCGGCCTGGGGATCAAAACTCGATCATCTTCCCGCCTCGCCACCCAGCCTTTGCCTGACCACGGCGACATGGAAATTCGTGCCGAACAACAGCCCCTCATCGTTGAAGTCGTAGCTGGAATTGTGCAACGGCGCGGAAGCCTCGCCATTGCCGAGGAAGACGAAGCAACCCGGCACATGGTCGAGGAAGCGGGCGAAATCCTCGGAGGCGGTCATCGGCTCGCGGGCGACGGCGATCTTGCCGGGTTCGAAGACGTGCCTTGCGGCGGCAAATGCCGCATCGACCAGTTCGGCATCGTTGCGCAGCGGCACGAACTCCCTGCTGTAATTGACCTCGGCCGCGACATTGTAGGCGGCGGCGGTGCCCTGCGTAATGATGCGCATCTGCCGCTCGATCTCGGCGCTGACCTCGGGGCGGAAGCTGCGCGCATCGCCGAGGATGCGGGCAAGGCCGGGCAGAGCGTTGCGGGTGCCGTCGGTGATCAGCTCGGTCACCGAAACCACCGATATGTCGGCCGGGCTCAGCCGGCGCGAGACGATGGTCTGCAGATTGGTGACCAGCGCGCAGGCGGCGACCAGCGTCTCGTTGCCCGCATGCGGCCGCGCGGCATGGCCGCCGAGCCCTGTGAGCACGATCTCGAAGATATCCTCGGCCGACATGATGGGGCCGGCACGGGTCTCGAAATGCCCGATCGGCAGGCCGGGCATATTGTGCAGGCCGAAGATCTCGTCGAAGGGAAAGCGCTGCATCAGCCCATCGTCGAGCATGGCGAGCGCGCCCCTGCCCCATTCCTCGGCTGGCTGGAAGACGAATCGCACGGTGCCGTCGAAACCGCCTTGCTCCGCCAGCAGCTTTGCCGCGCCCAGCAGCATGGTGGTGTGGCCGTCATGGCCGCAGGCATGCATGATGCCGGGATTGCAGGAACGGTAGGATGCGTCCGACCGCTCTGATATGCGCAGCGCATCCATGTCGGCCCTGAGCGCAATCGCCCGGTTGCCGCTGCCGCGCTTCAACGTGCCGACGACGCCGGTGCCGCCGACGCCTTCGCTGACGTCGTCGAGGCCGAACTCACGCAGTTTGGCGGCGACGAAGGCTGCGGTGCGCTTCTCCTCGAAGCCGAATTCGGGGTGCGCGTGCAAATCGCGCCGCCAGAAAATCATCTCGCGCCTCAGCGCGTCGCGATCGAGTTCAGACATTTTTCGCCCTGTTACTTCACAAGTTGCGCGGCCACATCAAGCAGGATGTTGGCACCGGCAACAAGCTCGGCGTCATCGGTGTGCTCGCGCGGACTGTGGCTGATGCCGCCGGTGCTCGGCACGAAGATCATCGCTGCCGGTGCGATGCGCGCCAGCATCTGTGCATCGTGGCCGGCGCCGGACGTCATGCGCCGGACGCCGAGGCCACGGTTCTTCGCGGCGGCCTCGATCAGCTCGACGATGCGAAGGTCGAAGATCACCGGTTCGAAGCGGGCCAGTTGCTCGACCGAGATCGTCACGTTCCCATCGGTGGCAAGCTGCTCGAGATAGGCGGCAAGCGCCGCCTCCTCCGCCTGCAGGCGCTGTTCGTCGGGATCGCGCAGATCGATGGTGAAGACGGCGCGCGAGGGAATGACGTTGATGGCATTCGGTTCGAAGCGGATCGTACCCACGGTCGCCACCGTCGGCGCGTTCGAGGCTTTGGTCCGGTCGAGCAGGAAGGTGATGGTCCGGGCGGCGGCATGGCCGGCATCGTTGCGCATCGACATCGGCGTGGTGCCGGCATGATTGGCGACGCCGTCTATGGTGATACGCTGCCAGGAGATGCCTTGCAGATTCTCCACCGCGCCGATCGGCACGCTTTCACGCTCCAGCACCGGCCCCTGTTCGATATGCAGTTCGAGATAAGCATGCGGTTTGAGGAACCCAGGTTCCCGGTCGCCGGCATAGCCGATGCGGGCGAGCTCCTGGCCCAGCACGCTGCCGTCGGTGCCGACAGCCGCCAGCACCGTTTCGGCATCGATGCCGCCGGCATGGACCAGCGAGCCCATCATGTCGGGAGTGTAGCGCACGCCCTCTTCATTGGTGAAAGCGGCGACCGCGACCGGACGCGACGGCGAAAAGCCTGATCCCTTGAGCGTCTCGATCACCTCCAGCCCGGCAAGCACGCCATAACAGCCGTCATAGATGCCCGCATCGATGACAGTGTCGATGTGCGAGCCGATGAGCAGCGGCGCCTGCTCCCTGTTGTCCGGGCTTTGCCAGATGCCGAAAATATTGCCGACCCGGTCGATGGCGACATCGAGCCCCACCTGCCGCAGCCAGCCGACGAAGAGATCGCGGCCCTGCTTGTCGGTGTCGGAGGCGGCCAGCCGGATCAGCCTGCCCTCGCCGTCGCGACCGACGGCACCGAGTTCGCGGATACGGCCAAGCAGGCGCTGTGCATCGATCGCGGTCATGCCGTTGCCTCGGCTTTCATCTTGCCTTCCAGCACATCGGCCGGGCTCATGCCAACCAGCTCGGCATAGCGATGCGGGTCGGTGGCACCTTCGGTGTTGATCACCAGCACCCGCGATTTGCCGTCCAGTCCAAGCTCGGTCGGGTTGTCGGCCATCGCCCGGATCAGCCCGGCAAGACCAACACCGCCGCTTTCGCCGGCGACGATCGCCGGATCGCCGGCGGCCGGCCGTGCCAGCCGCCGCATCACCGCGACGGCGTCGGCCTCATCCACCGTCATGAAGGCATCGGCGGCGCGCGCCAACACCCGCCAGGCGACGGGCGACGCCTCGTAGCATTCAAGCATGGCCATCACCGTCGGCTGGCCGTGCGCGACTTTGACCGGGTGCCCAATCTGGGCGGCTGCAAAAACACAGCCGGCACGCGCCGGCTCGACCACGATGAAGGTCGGCCTGGCGTCACCGAGCACGATGGCCAGATGGCCGGCCAGCGCGGCGGCAATGCCACCGACACCGGCCTGCACGAAGACGTGGGTTGGCGTCCGAGAGAGCTGGCGCAAGGCTTCGCGCACGATCGCCGTATAGCCCTGCATGACCAGGCCAGGAATCCGTTCATAACCGGGCCACGAGGTGTCGGACACAACGGTCCAGCCCTTCTCGGCCGAAACCTGGGCAGCTTGCCTGACCGAATCATCATAGTTGCCGTCAACGCGGATCATCTCGGCGCCATAACGGGCGATCGCGGCGATGCGCTCCTCGCTGACGCCGGCGTGGACGAAGATCGCCGCCCGCGCACCGAGGAGTTGCGCGCCTTGCGCGACGGAGCGGCCATGGTTGCCGTCGGTCGCACAGGCAAATGTCATCGCCGCGGCGACGGCCCGCACATCAGAGCGATCGAGATCGGCCACGTCGACAGGGCGACCAAGCCGGCTGCCTGCCTCCTCCAGCACCAGCCGGAAGACGGCATAGGCGCCGCCAAGCGCCTTGAAGCTGCCGAGGCCGAGGCGAAAGCCCTCATCCTTGATGTGGACGGCGCCAAGTCCGAATTCGGCGGCGAGCGCCGGCAGCGCATGCAGCGGCGTCATCAGGTGATTGTCGCGATGGCTGAGAAAACGCTCGACCGTGTCGGCGCCGGCCACGCCAAGAGTTTCGGCATCGGTTGGATCGAGTGGCAGGCGATGCAAAGCATTGCGGTTGAGCAGGAACACTGGCAGGCCTCCTTGGCATTCAGCGAGAATATATTGCAGGATCGGCGCAAGGAGCGCTGTAATATGGCCTCCCGAATGCAAATTTGTTTCGTCAGGAATATCTCATTGCCTGCAATCCCGCCCTCGCTCGACAGTTTCGATCTCGCCATCCTTGCCATCCTGCAGCGCGACAACACGACGCCGCAGCGGCTGATCGGCGAAGCTGTGAACCTGTCGGCGCCGGCGGTGCAGCGCCGCATCAAGCGCATGGAACAGACCGGCGTCATCGCCGGCAATGTCGCGGTGATCGAGCCGGCGGCGGTCGGCCAGCCGATCACCATCTTCGTCGAGGTGGAACTCGAGAGCGAACGCGCCGAACTGATCGACGCGGCTAAGCGGCAATTCTCGGCGACCCCTGAAATCCAGCAATGCTACTATGTCACCGGCGAGGCCGATTTCATCCTGGTCATCACCGTGGCCGACATGGGCGCTTATGAAGCGCTGACGCGAAAACTGTTCTTCGACAGCAACAATGTCCGCAAGTTCCGCACGTTTGTTGCGATGGACAGGGTCAAGGTCGGGTTGACGGTGCCCTTGCCCGGCTGAGCGTTGCAGGCATGGCAGGCTCCGGCTGCCATGCTTTTGCCATTCTCCGGAAGCGAATTTGTCGGGGGAGGCGCGCTTGGACGACACCACACCAGTTGCGATTATCGGTGCCGGGCCGGCGGGCCTGGCCATTGCCGCGTGCCTGCGGCAGGCAGGGCAGGATTTCGTCCTGCTCGAAAAAGAGGAGCAGGCCGCACCCGCGTGGCGACGCCACTATGAGCGCGTCCATTTGCACACGACCAAACGCTATTCGTCGCTGCCCTTCGTGCCCTTTCCCAGGGAGTATCCGCGCTATGTGCCGCGCGATCTGTTCGCTTCATATCTCGATGCCTACGCGCAACGCTTCGATCTGCGGCCCAGATTTGGAGAAACGGTGCGGGCGATCAGCCGGCGAGGCAGAAGCTGGCTCGTGGACACGACAACCGGCCCCCTGCACGCTTCAAACGTGGTGATCGCGTCGGGCAACAACGCGGAGCCGCTGATGCCCGGATTTGCCGGCGCCGATGCCTTCAGGGGCAAAAGGCTGCATAGCGCCGACTATCTCAACGCCATGCCTTTTGCCGGCCAGTCGGTTCTGATCGTCGGCATGGGCAACACCGGCGCCGAGATTGCGCTCGATCTGGTGGAAGGCGGTGCGCGACCGACGATTTCGGTGCGCGGCGGCGTCCATATCGTGCCGCGCGAGCTGCTCGGCGTGCCCATCCAGATGATCGGCATGGCGGCTCGCCTGATGCCGCAACGCATAAACGATGCCTTGTTCCCTATCATTCTCGATCTGGCGTTGGGCAGGCTGGGGAAATATGGGCTGAAGCGGCCGCGGCAAGGAATGCTGCAGCAGATCGCGCTCTCGTCGCGCATCCCGACGATCGATATCGGTACGGTCGGCAAGATCCGCGAAGGCGCGATCAAGGTCACACCCGATATTGCCGAGATCACCGAACAAGGCACCCGTTTTGTCGATGGCAAGCATGGCGCGTTCGATGCGATCATCTTCGCCACCGGTTTCCGGCCGGGCTATGCCAGATTGCTGGAGCCCGGCGTCCAGCCAGGCGGTAGCGGCGTCAATGCGAGGGCTTCGGACCTCGGTCTTTATCTGATTGGGTTTCACAATCCGGTCACCGGATTGCTGCGCGAAATCTCGATCGAGGCAGAGCAGATCGCCGACGACATCAGCCTCCGACGAGACCGAAACAAGGCGGCTGAAATCCTGCCGGTTTGATCTGCGGTCTGCCTATCCCAGCGCAGTCGTCAGCATCATGCTGGCAATCTCCTTCGTCAGCTTGGCGGCGACAAGCGCCATCGTGTTTTAGAGATCCTGGTTTGGGGCGGGGGCGGCCCTAGCTGGAGCCGGATTTACGGTCGAATGGGAAAAACGCCAGCCACGGCCGGAAGAGCCAGAATATTGGGTGATGGTGGTGAGATGACGCAAAGCCCGCTAAAGGGTGTTGCAAAGCTCTGGTACAAAATCGTAGCTTTAAATTGGGAGTTTATGCGAAACCTCTTATTTGGTAAAAGAGAGCAAGCGGCGCTTCATGAAATCTCCCAGATATAGCAATTTCCTAAGAATTTTAGTCCTCCCTAGAATGGTTGGGGATTTTAAATATGAGACATTAGAAAAAGATCTATTCTTTAAAATTTCTGATTCGAATGAAAAACACGGCAACCTGGTAAGCAGTGTGCTTTTAGACAAAGTTAACAAGAAATTCTGGATTGAAGCTGGAGTATACAGAAACATAACAACATTTAAGGCACAGTTTATTGAAGGCAAAAATGGTAATTTTATACGTGGCTCATTTACTAATAGTTGGACATTGATATCATACCTTATTTTAATTTTAGCCTTTTTTGGATGGGTATATTTCTTAGTAACCAATGAAAATGGGGCCGATATGTTTTTCTACCTCATATTTTTTGCGGTTTTCCACCTAATAATTTCGATTTCATTCAACAACCAAATAAAAAATATTCTAATATTTCTTGAAAATGAACTTCACGTGCATCCATCCCAAAGCGAAATTATTTCGAATCCCTCCTAACTTCCGCGATACATAGCCCCCGCTGAAATCTCAACAATATTAACGTCGCAGCTATGCACGGCGCGCGGCCAATACTTGCTATTGTTGCCGCATCGCCAGATGCACGACCAGGAAATCCCTGACCGGCTATGCCGCCCTCACCCCGCCGCGCGCAGCCAGACCTTGTTGTCATGGAAGACAGCACCGCCATAGGGCGCCGGCGCATCGGCGCCGGTCAGCACGTTGATGCCCTCGCCGCGCTCATGGGCGCTGTTTGGCCAGATGCCTTCGGCGATCACCACGCCGCGCTTGATGCCGTCGAACAGCTTCGCATGCAGCACGACTTCGCCGCGCGTGTTGCCGACTTCGACGCGATCGCCGTCGGCCAACCCAAGGGCTGCGGCATCGTCGGGATGCAGAAGCAGTTCCGGGCGGCCCTCCCTGGCCTTCGACACCGGCGTTTCCGAGAATGTCGAATTGAGGAAGTTGCGCGCCGGCGACGTCGTCAGCCGGAACGGGTGCGCCTCGTCGGCAACCTCGATCAGATCGACATGATCAGGAAATTCCGGCAGCCGCGCCACCGGGCCGAACAGGCCCATGCTTTTCGGCGGCCGATTGGGCGCTGCCTGTCCCGTCCAGTCGGCACGGAAGCGGAATTTTCCATCCGCATGGCCAAATCCCCTGATGAAATGCGCGGTGTCGAAATCCGGCTGCAGGTCGACCCACTTTTCTTCCTTCAAGCTGTCGAAGCTGCCCAGCCCGCGCTTGCCCAGGATGATGTCGATATGCTGCTGCTCGGTCAGGCCGAAGCCCGGGCGATCGGCGACGCCGAGGCGATCAGCCAATTGCTCGATGACGAAATGGTTGGTGCGCGGCCCGTCCGGCGGCTCGATCAGCTTCGGGCCGAGCGTGATGTGCTGGTTGCCGCCGCCCTTGTAGACGTCGTCGTGCTCGAGGAACATCGTCGCCGGCAGCACGACATCGGCAAGCTTGGCCGTGTCGGTCATGAACTGCTCATGCACGCAAGTGAACAGGTCGTCGCGCATAAAACCCTGCGTCACCAGCCGCTGCTCCGGTGCAACATTCACCGGGTTGGTGTTCTGGATCAGCATCGCCGTCACCGGCGGGCCGCCATAGAGCGCGTCGCTGGCTCCCATCAGCACCGGGCCGATGCGCGAATGGTCGAGATGGCGGATCGAAGGATCGCGCATCTTCGTGCCTTCCAGCACATCCTGGTTGAGCTTGAAGATGCCGGAATTGGAATGGAAGGCGCCGCCGCCCTCATATTGCCAGCTGCCGGTGACAGCCGCGATGCAGGACGCTGCATGCATGTTGACGGCGCCATTGCGCTGGCGCGCGAAGCCGTAGCCGAGGCGGAAATAGGTCTTTTTCGTCGTGCCGACGAGGCGGGCGAAGGCCTCGATCTCGGCGACCGTCAAGCCGGTGATCCCGGCCGCCCATTCCGGCGTGCGCGTCTCGAGATGCGCTTCCAGCCCCTTCGGGTCGTCGGTGTATTTCGAGAGATAGGCGCGATCGGCCATGCCTTCCCTGAACAGGACATGCATGACCGCGCAGGCCAGCGCGCCATCGGTGCCCGGCTTCAGCACCAGGCCGAGATCGGCCTGCTTCATCGTCGCATTCTCATAGACGTCGATGACGACGATCTTCGCGCCGCGCTCCTTGCGCGCCTTGATGGCGTGGGTCATGACGTTGACCTGCGTCACCACCGCATTGGTGCCCCAGATCACCACGCAGTCGGATTTCGCCATCTCGCGCGGGTCCGGCCCGCGCAAGGCGCCGGCGCCCATCATCCAGCCGGTCCAGGCGAGATTGGTGCAGATCGAACCAAAGAAGCCCGAATATTTCTTGGCGTGGCGCAGCCGGTCGATGCCGTCACGCTGCACCAGTCCCATCGTGCCGGCATAATAATAGGGCCAGACCGTCTCCGAGCCGTATTTCTCCTCGGCCGCGATGAATTTTTCGGCGACGAGGTCGAGCGCCGCCTCCCAGCTTGCTTCCTTCCAGGCGCCGTCGCCCTTGGCGCCGGCGCGGATCAGCGGCTTCAGCAAACGGTCGGGGTGGTGGACGCGGTCGGCATAACGCGCGACCTTGGCGCAGACGACGCCGGCCGTGTAGCTGTTGGACTTGGCGCCATGGACGCGGCCGATGCGCTTGCCGTCGAGCAGCTCGACCTCGAGCGCACAGGTCGAGGGGCAATCATGCGGACAGGCCGAATGGCCGATGCGGAGGTGCGCGTGCTGGTTCATTCTGCAAGACTAACGGGTTCAGAACGCCGCGTGTAGGGCCAGATGCGGCGCACGGTTTTGCCTCGGCGAGCAAGCCCCCTGCCTTCTCCTCTTTGGAAGAAGCCGATCGGCCACTCAATGCTGGGGCAGTCTGCTTCAGGAGACTTCCGCCAGGGGCACGCCTTCCAGGCAGAGCCATTTGTGCTTCCTGTTGGGCCAATGGAGAATTGCCGGAGCCGGAAATTCCAGGTCCTCCAGACAGCCGACAGATACCGACAGCGCTTCCGTCAGGCCTTCTGCACGCATGAAGACGATCGATCCGCATGTGGTACAAAATGTCTGCTCCAGCCATTGCCCCGACGAACCGGTTCGTCGCCAGGATTTCGTCTCGCCTTTCTGGGCGACTATGGCGGAGTCGGCATAGATGGCTCGGTATGAGAACGCTGCCCCGGTGCATCTCTGGCATTCCAGGCAACTGCAGGCATAGACGCGCCGAGGCTCTCCGGCGAGAACCAGTTCCGCGCCGCGACACGAGCAGGTCGCCCTTCGCTCTGTCTTGCCATCACGCATTCGCGGGCTCCCTGCCCGGACGGGGCGAGCCATTTCCAAACAGGGGTGAGAGAGATGCAAAATCATCATCCGCGCGCCCGCGCGAGAGCGCCTGCTGAAAAATCCCGTCCATTGCGCGCGGCATGGCCGCGTCAAGACCTCGCTCCTGGCATGCTTCGAGAAGATGCCGGAAGGCGCTGTAGTGGGCGCCCAATGACGCGAGCGTTGCGTCGTCGCCGGCAAAGAGGCGCGCCTTTGTCCGGTCAACCACATCGAACAAAGCGGCATCGACAACCGGCTTGAATGCGGACAGATGGCTCCTGAACGTATCCAGATCGAGACCTTCGGCCTCGGCGACAGCCATGCCCTGGAGCGCGCCGAACAGCCCGCCCCACATCTGGGTGAGCAGCGCGGTGTCAAGCGCGGAGGCTTGGCCAGGCACCTCGCCGACATAACTCGTGCCGCCACCAAGGGCAAAAAGCAGGGTCTTGTTCGCTTCGTAGACGGCGTGGGATCCTGAATACAGCAATGCGGTGTCCGGTTTGCCAATAAAATCCGGAGTCGCCAGGATCGCGCCGTCCAGATAGCCGGCGCCATGCGCTTCGATCCAGCGCGCCTCCTCCCGCGCCAAACGCGCTGAGCCGGAGGTGAGTTGTATGACGGCTTTGCCGGCCAGCGCCGAAGCGACATTGCGCTGCTTGAGCAGCGCATCGCTGGCGGCATAATGCAGAACGTTTATGATCAAGACATCGGCCGACCGGATTCCGTCCTCTACTGAAGAGGCCAACCTCGCGCCAAGAGCAGCCAGGGGCTGGCACTTGGCTGCAGTGCGATTCCACACGGATGTTGGATAATTTCGGTCGAGCAACGTTCGAACGATGGACGAGCCCATGCGGCCCGCGCCGAGCACGCAGACATTGGATTTCATGGTGACTTCTCCGATAGCCCTCTCGACGAGGGATTGGTTTGTGTTTGGCGCGCTGATCCAAAGATATATATTCTTGCTGTGTTGAGAAGTACGCACCTTGAGGTAAGCTATTGGAATCATGTCAGGAGTTGTCACATGAGGAGCAAGGAGCCAGACAGTTGCGGCTTTGCCGCCGCGATGCAGGCAATCGGCGGAAAGTGGAAAACCTCGCTATTGTGGGAATTGCACCTGCGGCCGCACCGCTTCGCCGAACTGCACCGGCGGTTGCCTGGAATCAGTGAGAAGATGCTCGCGCAACAATTGCGACAGATGGAGGCCGACGGACTCGTCAGCCGGCGCGCCTATGACGAGGTACCGCCACGCGTGGAATACTCGGTCACGACCCTGGGCATGAGTCTGAACGATGCGGTCACCGCTATGTCGGCATGGGGAAAGCGGCACGAGACATGGAAAGACGAGCGGAAAGCCGCCTGAAAAAAGCAGGAACTCGTGCATGGTCGCGGAAGAGTTTGTGATCCGCGGTCCGCTTCTAAACGCCAAAGGCGGCAATAGATGCCGGGCAGCGTCGTCCGGTCGAGCAAAATAGCCGCAGCAAGTGCATCTGTGCCACAGGCCTTTCAGCCATCTGCCGGATCCGCCGCTACTCTACACCGTCCCGGCGTTCACAGGCAATTCATCGTGCGGCTGGCACGATGAATTCGCTTGCATAGCCGGCTGCTCACTCCGCCGTGCCTTCCTCATACTCGGCCGACATGGTCAGCCATTTTTCCTCGTGGCCGGCCAGTGTCTGGGCCAGTTGCGAGCGCTCCTTGGCCAGCCGGGTCGCCGTCGAGGGATCCTTTTCGTACACCGCCGGATTGGACAGTTCGTCCTCGATGCCGTCGATTCGCTTGCGAATGCGGTCCATCAGCGCTTCGGTGGCGCGGATCTCCTTGGCGAGCGGCTCGAAGGCGGCGCGGCGTGCCGCTGCATCGCGGCGGCGGTCGGCTTTTGACGCCTTGTCGGCCTCGCGCTTGCCGCGGCGGTCGCCGGAGACGCCGGTGACCAGCGACTTGTAGTCTTCCAAGTCGCCGTCATACGGGTTGACCGCGCCGTCCTTGACCAGCCACAGCCGGTCGGCGGTTGCCTCCAGCAGATGGCGATCATGCGAGATCAGGATGACGGCGCCGGGAAATTCGTTCAGCGCATGGATCAGCGATTCGCGGCTGTCGATGTCGAGATGGTTTGTCGGTTCGTCGAGGATGAACAGGTTTGGGCCCTCGAAGGCCGACAGCCCCATCAGCAGCCGCGCCTTCTCGCCGCCCGACAGATCCTTGGCGGCGGTGTTCATCTTCTCGGTCGTGAGGCCGAACTGGGCGACGCGGCCGCGTACCTTCGATTCCGGGGCCTCCGGCATCAGCCGGCGGACATGCTCGTAGGCGTTTTCGTCCGGCCGGAGATCGTCGAGCTGATGCTGGGCAAAGATCGCCACCTTCAACCCGGGCGCCACCGTCATGGTGCCGCTCTCCTGCTTCAGCCGGCCCGACAGCAATTTGGCGAAGGTCGACTTGCCGTTGCCGTTGGCGCCGAGCAGCGCGATGCGGTCGTCGGCGTCGATGCGCAGCGTCATCTTCTTGAGGATCGGCTGACCCTCGGTGTAGCCGACATTGACGTTGTTCAGCGCCACGATCGGCGAGGCCACCGTCTTCACCGGCTCGGGGAAGGAGAACGGCCGCACCGAATCGTTCACGAGGGCCGCGATCGGCTTCATCTTTTCCAGCGCCTTGATGCGCGACTGCGCCTGTCTCGCCTTGGAGGCCTTGGCGCGGAACCGCTCGACGAAGGATTCCATGTGCTTGCGGGCGGCCTCCTGCTTGACCCGGCCCTTCTCCTGCAATTCCTTCTGCTCTGTATATTGACGCTCGAACTGGTCGTAGCCGCCGCGCCAGAAGGTCAGCCTTTTCTGGTCGAGATGGACGATCGAGTTGACGGCGCGGTTGAGCAGGTCGCGGTCATGCGAGATCAAG
Source organism: Mesorhizobium sp. M0140 (assembly GCF_040322475.1). Classification (NCBI taxonomy): domain Bacteria; kingdom Pseudomonadati; phylum Pseudomonadota; class Alphaproteobacteria; order Hyphomicrobiales; family Phyllobacteriaceae; genus Mesorhizobium; species Mesorhizobium sp. M0140. The sequence continues at coordinate 111,656 of NZ_JAMYTM010000010.1, forward strand.
AGCACTGTGTGCGGGTATTTCGACACATAGTTTTCCAGCCACAGCGTGCCTTCGAGATCGAGATAGTTGGTCGGCTCGTCGAGCAGCAGAAGGTCGGGCTCGGCAAACAGCACCGCAGCGAGCGCCACGCGCATGCGCCAGCCGCCGGAGAAGGACGATGCCGGACGCCTCTGGGCAGCGTCGTCGAAGCCGAGGCCGGCGAGAATGGTGGCGGCGCGGGATTCGGCTGAGTGCGCGTCGATATCGGCCAGCCGCATATGGATGTCGGCGATGCGGTGCGGATCGGTCGCCGTCTTTTCTTCTTCGAGCAGCGCCGTGCGTTCGAGATCGGCCTTGAGCACGATCTCGATCAGCGCATCCTCGGTGCCCGGCGCTTCCTGCGCCACCTGGCCGATGCGGGTGCTCTTCGGCAGGCTGATCGATCCTGTCTCGGACGGGAAATCGCCGGTGATGGCCTTGAACAGTGTCGTCTTGCCGGTGCCGTTGCGGCCGACAAGGCCGGCCTTGGTGCCGGCCGGCAAGGTCAGCGAGGCATGGTCGAGAAGCAAGCGTCCGGCCATGCGGAGCGATAGGTCGTTGATGATCAGCATGGCCGCGCTTTTGCACCGGACATCAACGCTTCGCAAGGCCTTGCGGGCCAGTTGGCCGCACAAGGCCTCGAAACGACGCCCGCTAGGGCGCCGTCAAAGCAGCCGAACAGTGGCTTGCCTGCTCTCAGGCAGTCGCCTTGCGCTTCGTTGCCTTGGCGACAGCGGCCGGCGCTGCTGCCGGCTTGCGGCCAAGTCCCGTCGACTTTGCCAGCGCCGATCGCGTCGCCGAGTAGTTTGGTGCAACCATCGGATAGTCCGGTGGCAAGCCCCATTTGGCCCGATAGTCGTCCGGGCTCAGGCCGTAGTCGGTCCGCAGATGCCGCTTGAGCGACTTGAACTTCTTTCCGTCCTCAAGGCAGATGATGTAGTCGGGAAACACCGACTTCTTCGGATTGACGGCCGGAACCAGGTTTGGGACTTCCGCGACAGCCGCGCCGGCGAGCTTGCGAACCGAGGCGCTGACGCTGGCAATCAGCTCGGGCAGGCCGGCAGCCGGAAGCGGATTGTTGCCTACATAGGCCGAGACAATATCGGCCGTCAGCTCGATAACGGTCTTATCATCGATATTTGACAATTCTTTCACCTTATTTGCGACAAAATCATCCACCCCAGCGAAGACTTGTGTCGATGTATCTCTTTAACCGCGTCCCCCAACGGACCGCCAAGCCTCATAAAAGAATCAAGAATCAGCAAAAATAGCATTCATGCAAAATCGACGCTGTGCAAATTAGAAAATCTAATACTTGGAACCAGCAGACTTAGAGGCAGGACTTTCGTCCAATATCTCCAGAATACGCTTCCAGCGGGCGCAACGCGCGAAATCCTTTTGTTCTATCGCCTTTTCGGCCCTCATCGCGGCGTAAAGCGGTGCCTCGGCGCCGAATTCATCGATCAGCCAATTCGCTTCCTGAATAGCCAGACGCTCATTCTCGTCAAACATGGTTTTCGGCCTCCGAACGTTCCACACCGACCGCGACACAACTGCCGATGACGAGGATAGCTCCGACAATGGCCGTCACCGTCAGCCGCTCGCCGGACAAGGTCAAAAGCAGGGTCGAGGCGATCGGCGTGAGATAGGCGACCACCGCGACCCTGCCGCTGCCTTCAAGCTTCAAGGCGCGCGACCAGAAATAGTAGCCCAAGCCCATCGGACCGGCGCCGAGATAAAGGCCGAGAGCCAGGTCCGCGCCGACGGGCCAGGTGAAACCGTCGCGAGCGCACCATAGAAACGTCAAAGCGACGCCAATCAAAGACGATGGCAGCAACAGGCGATCCGCTGGGGTGGCGACCCGTCCCACCATGATCGAGTAGAAGGCCATGCACAGCGCCGACCCGAATGCGGCGAGATAGCCGACCAGATCGCCCTGGAACCAGGATTGGCTGCGCCCTCCCGAAATCACCAGTGCGACGCCGATGAAGCCTACCACCGTGGCGAGACCCAACAGGGCCGGATGCCGCGGATTTTCCAAGGCGATGACTGCCACCGCGACCATCAACGGCCAGGTGTAGGCCATCAGATTGGCCTCGATGACCGGCATCGAAGCGAAGGCGATGTATTGCAGCACCATGGTGCCGACCAGACCGATGAATCCGACTGCGACAGAGATGAGCGCCGCCCCGGCCGTGACCGGTGCTACTCTTTCCCGGCTCATCAATCGGATGGCGGCGAAGACGAGTGCAGCGCCTGCAAATTGCAGGAACTGGACCTGCGACGCCGGGTGGCTGGCCAGCAGGGATTTGCCGACCAGCGCATTGGTGGACCACAACGCCACCGCACCGGCAGCGAAGACCAACGCGGATATCGAGCCGGATCCCTGCCGAAACAATCGGCATGGGATTCTATTTTGCTGTTCGACCATGATCCTGTCCGAAAACCGGTTCCGACTTTTCGGGATCTTGGTTCATTACCATGATTCCCTGGCGCCGCCCGGAACCGGTGCATCGACGGCCGCGGGCACGGGATGCTCTGCCTCGAACCGACGATAGGCCGGCAACTGGTTGGTCCAGACATCTTCGGCCAGTTCGCTGACCCACTCACGGTCGTGGTCATTGTCGGCGGCGAGATAGAACATTCTGTTGTCGTCGACATAGGGCTTGGCCACCGAGCGCTGGTTGAGCACCAGCGTGACGCGCTCGCCGAACCGGATCGGAGCGGTGCGATGCAGGACGCCCAGGAATTGCCCGAGCGTCGCGTAGTTCATCTTGTGATCGATGCGCATGACACTGTTGCGCGGGATCTCGCGGCCGGCTTCGAGAATGGCGCGGCCGGTTTCGGAGTCGTCGCAGTAGATTTCGAGGTGGCCGCCGACCAGCGGATTGCTGATCGACAATGGAATGAGCTCGGTGACCGGAACGCCATCGCAATGCCACTCCACGGCGCCGTCCTTGGGATTCATGAAGGTGACCGTCGAGCCGACGATCGACAGCGGATAGGGCTCCAGCTTGGTGCCCATCATGTCGGACAGCCGCTCCAGGCGCAGCTTGTCATGCAGCAATTCCTTGATCTCGGGGATGAAACGGTCGGCCCCGGTGATGAAGGTCAGATCGAGGTGCTTGTGCACGGCATGGCTGGCCTTGAGCTTCAGGGCAGCCTCCTCGATCGCGGCAAGCAGTGCCGGGTCATAGCCGTGCAGATATTGCGCGACACCGAAACTCGACACTTTCCAGGCGGTTTCATGGCCTATAATGGCTTCGCGGCTCATCGCATAACGCAGTTCGGGAATGGTATGGGCGTTCATTGTACTTCTCCAGGATGGGGGCAACACTTGGTAAACAGTCGATTAATTCACCCACCCCTGTAAAATTAGGAATGCTGGTGCTAGTGTAAGCCAAGCTTAAGGTCGAAACCGTGCGTCTGCTCAGTCAGGTCAACCTCAATTCGCTTAAAATCGTGGAAAGTGCTGCAAGGCACGGTAATTTCACGCGTGCCGGCGAAGAACAGTTCATTACCGCTTCAGCGGTCAGCCAGCGGGTGAAAAGCCTGGAGGATCAGCTTCGTTTCAAGATTTTCCAGCGCGGCGGCAATGCGGTCTCGTTGACGCCGGAGGGTGAGACCTATGTCTCGCGCGTTCGCGAGGCGCTGGAGCGAATCGTCGCCGCCAGCATGGAAGCGACCGGGCAATCGCAGGAGCATGTGCTAAAAATATCGGTGCTGCCGACCTTTGCCGCACGCTGGCTATTTCCACGCCTGCCGCTGTTCCAGCAGCAATATCCCGATATCGTGATGCGGGTCTCGACCTCCTACGCGACGCATGAGTTCACGGCCTCGGAATTCGATCTCGAAATCCGTTATGGCGACGGTCACTTTCACGGGCTGCAATCCGATCTGCTGTTTCGCGAAGACCTGACACCGGTGTGCAGCCGCAAGCTGTTCCACGAAGTCCTCGGCGATAAGCGGCTGTCGAAGGTGACACCGGACGACCTCAAGCACTTCACCCTGCTGCATTCCGACACCTGCACCCAGAATTGGCAATCCTGGCTTGGTTTCGCCGGCGCCAGCTTCGTGCTCAGCGAGACCAAGAGCATCTATTTCGACTCGTGCATGATGTCCTACGAGGCAGCCAATTCCGGGATGGGATTTGCGGTGGCCAACCGTGCCTATATGGCCAGCGACATCCGCGCCGAAAGGCTGGTGGCTCCCTTCGCCGTCCACCATCCCAACACGGCTGGCTGGTATTTTGTCTCTCCGCAGAAAGGCCTTGCCGCACGCAAGGTCCAGTTGTTCAAGCAGTGGGTGATGGCGGAAGCGGCTCTGACGCAGTGCCAGCTGGACAGCGAAATCAGGGGCGAAGCTTCGACGGCTGCCTGAAATGGACGTGCAATCCGTACAGCCCGCCTTGGTCGGAAAGATTGTTGAGCTCACGCCACTTCAGCAGGCACATTCGTCGGGGCTTCTGAGCGCGGCAGCGGATGGTGCGTTGTGGAACCTGAGGGCCACCGTGGTCCCCGGGCCAGACACGATCGATGGATATATTGCCAATGCCCTGGCTGGACGACGGGCCGGCACTGTCATGCCTTATGCAATCGTCATGCGCAGCACGGGAGTGATCTGCGGAAGTACGCGGTTTTGGAAGATCGATCGCACGAATAGAAAGCTGGAGATCGGGCATAGCTGGCTCAGCAGTTCGGTTCAGCGGTCCGGGGTCAATACCGAGGCGAAGTATCTTCTCCTGGCCCATGCATTCGAGTTCATGGGATGTGTCCGTGTGCAATTCACCACAGACGAACTGAACGACGCGTCAAGGGCAGCCATCCTGCGAATTGGCGCCAAGCAGGAAGGGATCGTTCGCAACGAGCGGATCATGCCGGACGGTCGGAAGCGCAATTCCGTCCGGTTCAGCATCATCGATTCCGAGTGGCCCGAGGTAAAGACGATGCTGCAGCACAAAATGCAGCGATAGTGGCGCAAGCTCTTCAACCCCGGACCGACTACGCAAAACGCCACCGGATCAGGCGAAAGCCCTGCCCTCCTCGGTCCGCTGGAAAAGCATCAGGTCCAACCCCAGGCTTGGCCGTCCCAGGATGGTCAGGATCGTATGCGCCTGGCCGCGATGATGGGTCTGGTGGTTGAAGACGTGGTCCAGCGCCGGCGCCAGCCTTTGCGAGACGGTGCGCATATCCGAGACGGTCATGTAGGTGAAGCGGCCCGTCAACGCCTTGTCATTGAGGCCGCCGACCCAATCGATGATCCTCCTGTCCTCGGCTTCACGCGCCGCCCGCAGGCCGGTCAACCCCCGATGCAGGATGGCATCCAGTGTCGTCGGCGCGTCGCCCTCGCCGGTGAAGCGCTTCATCCAGATGCGGTCGGCAGTCAAAAGGTGGTTGAGCGTGCCCATCATCGAGCCGAAGAAGGCACCGACATCGCGGTTGAATTCCTCATCATCGAGCTCGGCGGCGGCCTCATAGATGCGGCCATTGGCCCATTGATTATAGGCCGCAAACATCATGAAATGCTGTCTCATGGCTTCCCCTCGGCTCGCGTCGATGCGGGGCCTACCTAACGCTTGAAGGGCCTGCCGCCAATGACCATTCTGCTCTATGATCTCGTCGGACGCGACAGCACACGTCCGTTCAGCCCGCATTGCTGGAAGGTGGCGATGGCGGTCGCCCACAAGGGGCTCGACATATCGACCGTGCCGACGCGCTTTCTCGAGGTGCCCGCTGTCGAGGGCGGCGTTTCGAAAACCGTCCCGGTGATCCGCGACGGCGAGACGGTCCTCGCGGATTCCTTCGCCATCGCCCTCTATCTCGATGAAGCCTATCCGGACCGGCCGACGCTGTTTGGCGGTGAAGGCGGCAAGGCGATGGCTCGTTTCGTCGAGCGCTGGTCGCAACTGACCATCCATCCCTACGTGACCACCGCCGCGATCATCGACCTCCACACCATGCAGGACGAGGAGAACGCCGCTTATTTCCGCCGGAGCCGCGAGCAACGCTTTGGCAAGACGCTGGAGGACGTCGTCACCGCGCGCGACGCCGGGCTGGCGACATTCCGCGCCGCGCTGGAGCCGCTGCGTTCAATGCTCGGCTATCAGCCATTCATCGGCGGCGCGTCGCCGCTGTTTAGCGACTATATCGTCTTCGGCGCCTTGCAATGGGCGCGCATAGCCTCTCCCTACCAACTGCTCGACGATGGCGACGTGGTGGCGCAGTGGTTCGTTCGCTGCCTCGACCTGCATGGCGGGCTGGGACGAAAGGTCGCCGCCGCGGCTTGACGCCGTAAAGCAGTAACTTACTTGGCCGCCTTCTTTGGCTTGCCGGCCTTCGTGGCAGCCTTTGCCTCCTTGGGGGCGGCCTTTGCCTTGCCTGCGCCAGCTGCCTTCCTGGTTGGCTTTTTGGCTGCCGACTTGCCTGCGGCGTCCTCCTGGTCGACATCGGTGGCCGCCTGATGCCAATGGCGCTCATGATGGCCAGCCGGCTGGCCCTCCTGCACCCAAATCTGGTGTGCGCGGTTGCGAATGCGTTCCTGACGATCGTCTGTCATGGTCATGGTGTCTCCATACGGCCCGACCTCAGCGCGGCGCCGACACGCGACTATAGCAAGCAAAGCGTTGCTGTGCAGCCGTCTGAACGGGGCCGGCTTGCCGCAGAAACGCGCAGCCGTCCGGCCCTTCGCTCTCGCTCCCTGCCCTTCGGGCGTTCAAACCCTTTGAAAGGTCCACTGGACCTTTCAATCCGCCCGAAGGCGGACCGGGCTTTCACCGTTCGTCACTCGGAAAGCCAAGCAGTTGGCTTTCCGTCCGCCGCGCGGACCGTTCCTCACCCCTTGGCAATGGGCCGGGCGGCTTGTATAGAGCCCGCCACTCTCAATTCCATTCTCAGACAAGGACGACCCATGGCGCTCGAACGCACATTTTCCATGATCAAGCCGGACGCAACCCGGCGCAATCTCACCGGCACCATCACCAGGATGCTGGAAGAGGCAGGCCTGCGCGTCATCGCCTCGCGCCGGGTCTGGATGAGCCGCCGCGAAGCGGAAGGCTTCTATGCCGTCCACAAGGACCGCCCTTTCTTCGGCGAATTGGTGGAATTCATGTCGTCGGCACCGACGGTCGTCCAGGTGCTGGAAGGCGAGAACGCCATTGCCAGGAACCGCGAAGTGATGGGCGCCACGAACCCGGCTAACGCCGCCGAAGGCACCATCCGCAAGGTTCATGCGCTGTCGATCGGCGAAAACTCCGTGCACGGCTCCGACGCACCGGAGACCGCGGCAGAAGAGATCAAGTACTGGTTCTCGGACACCGAGATCGTCGGCTGAGCCGATAGTCCAGACCTTGGATCCCGTAAAAAGAAGGCCGGCGTTTCGCCGGCCTTCTTCGTTGGGGGGTCAGCTCGCCGCGCTAAAGCGCAGGATCTCGCGGCCGTCCTTGTCCGATATGATGAGCTTGCCGGCATCGACACGGTATGACGCCGCCTTGGCCAGCGCATCGAACAGCGCCTTTTCCTCGGCCATCACCTCGGGCGCACAGGCCTTGTAGGTAGAACCGATGTCTCTGATCACGATCGTTTGGCCATCGAGTTTGGCAGTGGCGAAATAGGTGTTGCAGGGGCCGCTGCCGCCCGCCTTGCCGGCCTCGCTGACCCTGAATGTCGCTTGCGGGGCAGCAATGGCGCCGATGCCGTCGACATAGTCGACCAGCCAGAGCTGATCGAAGACCGAAACCATGGGCTCGGCGCTCGGGGTGACCATCTTCAGCATGATGGTCTGCGGCACGTCGGCCAGCGGATCGACCTGATGGCGCATATCGGAGATGAACAGCAGCTTGTCATCGACGGTGATGCGGGCTTGCAACGCGTAGGTCATCTGCGACCGGATGACGGAAGGGTCGAATTTGATCTCGAAGCTGATCGGCACCTGGCCGGCCGGCTGCACTTTCTGCTCGCCGATGATGGTGGCAGGCGCATCGGCCAGCGACACATCGGCAAGTTGTACGGACAGCACGGCACTGGGCGGCAAGGCAATGCGCTCGCGATAGATGACCTCGCCCCTCACGGCCTGTTCGGCGGCAACAGACTGGTCCGGAACGGCCAATATGCCGACGACCAGAGGCACGAAACCGAAGATGAAGAACTCCGCGATCCTGTCCAGCATGACCATCTCCCTCACCCCTGGCTGCCAATGCCCCGGGCTGCCAATGCCCCAGGCTGACCAATCCTGCCAATTGGCCAAAGGATTGCGGTCAATGCATGGCTGCGGCGGATCTTATTCGGACTGAGACCAGCGTTGCGCGGCCGTTGCATCGGCCTCCTTGGCCTCGACCCAGCCACCCTCCGAGCCGTCAGCCCGATGCTCCTTCTTCCAGAAGGGCGCGCGCGATTTCAAATAGTCCATCAGAAAATTCGCCGCCTCGAACGCCGCATGGCGATGCGCCGAGGCTGCCACGACCAGCACGATGTTCTCGCCGGGCGCGATCTTCCCGTGGCGGTGGATGGCGGTGAGCCCCTGCAATGGCCAACGCTCGACCGCTTCAGCAGCGATGCGGGCGATTTCCGCTTCGGCCATGCCGGGATAGTGTTCGAGCTCGAGCGCTGAGAGCGCGCCCTGCTCGTCGCGGCAAAGGCCTGAGAAGGTCACCACGGCGCCGATATCGGCGCGGCCTTGCGTCAGTCTGGCGATCTCGGCGGCGACGTCAAAATCCTGGCGCTGAATGCGCACGACAGGTAAGACCCCGCCGCTCATGTCAGCCCCCGGTCATCGGCGGGAACAGCGCGATTTCGCGGGCGCCCGCGATCTTCTCGCGGTGCTCGACATGTTCCTGGTTGATGGCGACGCGGATCACGTCGGGATATCGCAGCGCGTGCTCGTAGCCCTCGCCGCGCGATTTCAGCCAGCGCAGGAGATCGGCGACCGTCTCGATGCCGGCAGGCAGGTCGACATCCTCCTCAGGCAGGCCGATGCGTTCGCGCACCCAGGCAAAATAAATGAGCCGGGTCGTCATCTCACTCGTCCATGATGTGCTTGAGGCCGGCGCGGAAATAGTCGTAGCCCGTATAGAGCGTAACCAGCGCCGCGATCCACAGCAGCACCAGCCCGGTCTGGGTGGTCAGCGGAAAAATCTTGTCGCCGGCCGGTCCGGCCAAGAGGAACGCTATGGCGACCATCTGGATGGCGGTCTTCCATTTTGCCAGCTGCGTCACCGGCACCGAAACTTTCAGCGCCGCCAAATATTCGCGCAGACCCGAGACGAGGATTTCGCGGCACAGGATGATGATCGCGGCCCACAACGACCAGCCGGCAATGCCCGCATGGCGATCGGTGTCGGCGGCCAGCAGCAGCAGGCAGGTGGCGACCAGCAGCTTGTCGGCGATCGGGTCGAGCATCTTGCCGATGTTGGAGGTCTGCTGCCAGGCGCGCGCCAAATAGCCATCCAGATAATCGGTGATCGAGGCGAGCAGGAAGATGATCAGCGCCGACCAGCGGGCAAAGTCGCTCGACTTCAGATGTCCTTCGAGAAAAAAGCATAGCACCACCAGCGGCACCGCGACGATGCGGGCGTAGGTGAGCATATTGGGCAGGTTGAACGCGCGCTTGGCCATATCTGGGAAACTCTTTCTGCCTGCCTACTCAAATCAGAAGCGAATGTAGGGGGTCAACAGGCGAGAATCGATTGACCAGACGAAAATAGCATCCTTGCTGTCAGCTCTCATGGAAATGATTGTAGACCAGTTTCGCCACCTGCTCGGAAATACCGTCGACTTTCCTCAAATCCTCGATGGCGGCGCGGCTGACCGCCTTGGCGGTGCCGAAGGCCAACAACAAGGCGCGTTTGCGGCCTGGACCGATACCGCTGATCTCGTCGAGCGGGCTCTTGACCATCTCCTTCTTGCGGCGCGCCCGATGCGAACCGATCGCGAAACGATGGACCTCATCGCGCAGCCGCTGGACGAAATAGAGCACGGGATCGCGAACCGGCAGCGAAAACGAGTCCCTGCCTTTGACGAAGAACCGTTCGCGGCCGGCGTCGCGGTCCTGGCCCTTGGCGATGCCGATGGCAACCACGCGGTCCTCGATGCCGAGATCCGAAAGGATCTTGCGCACCGCGGTCATCTGGCCCTGGCCACCGTCAATCAGGATGACATCGGGCCAGGCCGGGAAGCTGCCGGAGATATCGTCCTCCATATCGTCTGCCGAACCATCAACTGCATCGCCAGCCGGGACATCGCCATGCTCCTTGAGCAACCGCGAAAACCGTCGCTCCATCACCTCGCGCATCATGCCGAAATCGTCACCAGGCGTGATCTCGGTCGAGCGGATGTTGAATTTCCGGTACTGATTCTTCACAAAACCTTCCGGCCCGGCGACGACCATGGCGCCAACGGCATTGGTGCCCATGATGTGCGAATTGTCGTAGACCTCGATGCGCACCGGCGGCTTCGGCAGGCCGAATGTCTCGGCGAAACCCGCAAGCAGGCGTCCCTGGGTGGAGGTTTCAGCCAGCCGGCGTCCGAGCGCCTCGCGGGCATTCTGCAGGGCGTTGTCGGTCAGGTCCTTCTTCTCGCCACGCTGCGGCACGGAGATCGCGACCTTGCGGCCGGCGCGGGTGGAGAGCGCCTCGGCCAATAGTTCCTGATCCTCGACGCCATGCGACAGAAGAATGTTCCGCGGCGTCGGCTTGTCGTCATAGAACTGCGCCAGGAACGAACCCAACACCTCGGCTGCTTCCAACGCCGGATCGGCCTTGGGGAAATAGGCGCGGTTGCCCCAGTTCTGGCCGGTGCGGAAGAAGAACACCTGGATGCAGACCTGGCCGCCTTCCTGATGGATGGCGAAGACATCGGCTTCGTCGACGGTAGCCGGATTGATGCCCTGGTGGCTCTGCACATGCGACAGGGCCGCAAGTCGATCGCGATAGATCGCGGCGCGCTCGAAATCGAGAGCTTCCGACGCCTGCTGCATGGCGGCCGAGATTTCCGTCTTCACCTTTTGGCTGCGGCCGGACAAGAAGTCCTTCGCCTCATTGACCAGTTCGGCATAGTCCTGGTGCGAAACCTCTCCGGTGCAGGGGCCGGCGCAGCGCTTGATCTGATAAAGCAGGCATGGCCGCGTGCGGTTCTCGTAGAACGAGTTGGTGCAACTCCTGAGCAGGAAGGCGCGCTGCAGGGAGTTGATGGTGCGGCCAACGGCACCGGCCGAGGCGAAGGGCCCGAAATAATCGCCTTTGCGCGAGCGCGCGCCGCGATGCTTGTAGATGCCGGGCGAGACATGGTCGCCGGTCAAGAGGATATAGGGAAACGACTTGTCGTCGCGCATCAGGACGTTGAAGCGCGGCCGCAAGCGCTTGATAAGGTTGGCTTCGAGCAGCAGCGCTTCGATCTCGGTGCGGGTGACGACGAACTCCATCGTCGACGTTTCGCGCACCATGCGGCCGATGCGGGTGGTGTGGAAGCGGCCTTGCGCGTAGTTGGTGACGCGCTTCTTCAGGCTGCGCGCCTTGCCGACATAGAGCACATCGCCGGCAGCGTTCATCATGCGGTAGACGCCGGGCGCGTTGGGCAGCCGCTTGACCAGCGTCTGGATCACCTCGGCGCCGATCATGCCTTCCGCGTCGCCGGCATGCGGCGTCCAGTCGATGGCGGTGAAGGCGACATCGGGACCGACGGTTTCAACGATCTCCTCGACTGCCTCGTCCTCGACGTCGATATCGGGGGGCAGATCGTCGGCGCCGCCGCGCGGCTTGCTTTTGTGGTCTACGGGACTCATTCCGTCATGCCTGTCACATCGGGCGTCTGCCACGCAAGATGCTGGCCGCCATCAAGCGCGATCATCTGGCCGGTGACCGAGCGCGCTTCCCAGAGATAGCGGATCGTGGCGCCGAATTCCGGCAAATCCGGGCCGCGCTTCAGGACCAAGCCATCGACTTGGGCTGCAAAATCGCTGTCATCCTGACGCGCGTTCTTCAGGGTCGGCCCCGGGCCGATGGCATTGACGCGGATGCTGGGGCCGAGCGCTTGCGCCATCATCTGCGTGGCCGTCCACAGCGTCGACTTGGACAGCGCATAGGAGAAGTAGCGCGGCGTCGGACGCCAGACGCGCTGGTCGATCATGTTGACGATCAGGCCCTCCTGCCCTGCCGGCAACGCCCGGGCGAAATTCTGCGCCAGGAGCGCGGGCGCTTTCACATGGACGGCAAAGTGCCGGTCCCAGGCCCGCCAGTCGAAATCCAGAACCGAATCGTCCTCGAACAGCGACGCATTGTTGACCAGCAACGGGATCGGTCCGAGCGCTGCTTGCGCCTGGCCGACGAGATCGTCGACGGCGTCCATATCGGTCAGGTCGGCGGCGACCACGGCGGCGCGGCCACCTCCGGCGATGATTTTGGCAGCCAACGCATCGGCCTCGATGCGCGAGCGGTTGCAATGGATGGCGACGGCAAAACCGTGCGCGGCGAGATCCTCGACGATCGCCCTGCCGATCCGCCTGGCCCCGCCCGTCACCAGCGCCGTGACAGTGGCTTTGCTCATATGGTGTCAATCCTCAATTTCGGCCCGAAAAAGCGGTGCCGGCGAAATATGGCCCGGCATGCGTTAAATGGTGTTCGCACCTTGGGCAGCATTGTGGCGAAACGGCCGTTTGGACATCCCGGCCCGCCCTGGACTCGGGCGCGCCCGACCGCAATATAGGGTGCTGGAGTCCTTGCACCAAGCGGTGTGCAGCGCAGCACGGGATGGTTCCTGCCATTTCGCTGTTGCGAAGATGCAACGTCAAGGTTCTGCCTCATTCGTGCCGGGGAATGACCCAAGTTCAGGTTCGCTTCAGCCGCATTTTGACACGACATTTGGAACCGACGAACGCCAGATCCGTTTCACCCCCCGGACGGGTAGATGGCGATCGTGAGAAACAAGCCTGTGTCCTGTGGCTTAAGGAGTAAAGAACAATGCAAGCCAATCTCAAATTCGCACGGCCGCTGGCCGTTGCGCTCGGCCTCTTCGCCCTCAGCGGAACCGCCTATGCTGCTGACGTGGTTTCGGAAGAGCCGCCGGCACCTGCGCCGATCGCTGAACTTCCGGTCGCTTCGTGGGCCGGCCCCTACGCCGGTCTCAACGTCGGCTATGGCTTCAGCGGCCGGACCAAGGAAAAGGATTTCGACGTTGAAACCGATACCAAGGGTTTCGTCGGCAGTGTCTTCGGCGGCTATCAGTGGCAGCAGGAGAACTTCGTCTACGGCGCTGAAGCCGAACTCGGCTACAACGGCGTCAAGGGCGACGACAACGGCATCGACTCCAAGGCCGGCTTTGAAGGTTCGCTGCGTGCCCGTCTCGGCTACGCGGTCAGCCCAGAAATCCTGCTCTATGGCACCGGCGGTCTCGCCGGCAGAAGCCTGAAGGTGGAAGACACCGTCCTTGGGGCCAGCGATCGCGCAACGATGCTCGGCTGGACCGCCGGTGTTGGCACCGACATCAAGTTGACCGACAATGTCTTCGGCCGCGTCGAGTACCGCTACACCGACTTCGGCAGCAAGAGCTTCGACGGCATCGGCAAGGTCAAGGCCACCGACAACCGCGTCACCTTCGGCGTCGGTATGAAGTTCTAAGTCGTTCAAGCCACGACACGAAAAAGCCGGGCCTCGCGCCCGGCTTTTTTTGTGTCTGAGTGATTTTCCCGGGTGATCGGGAAATCAATCCCGGGGCAATCGGCTATCAACCGGGAATGCAGGGCTTCAGCTCTGGAAACTTCTCGTCGAAGCGCGCAGCCCACCGTGTCAGCCGGGCGCGGCCCTTTTCCCATTTTCCGGCAAAGCGCAGCGAGAGATAGCCAAGGCAGGCGCGCAGCGCCATCTGGCCGGCGGTGATCTTCTTCGGCAGCTTCGGCGGGTTGGCGTTGAGCAGGTCGAGTGCCGCCGTGATCTTCGCCCACTGGCGATCGAGCCAAGGCTGATAGACCATCTCCTCGGGCCGCGTGCGCCGTTCATAGACCATCGACAGCGCGCAGTCGCAAATGCCGTCGGCCAATGCCTCCAGCACTTCCGCCTCGAGCCGCTTGTCGGGATTGCGTGGAAAAAGCGCGTTCTTCGACAAACGGTTGAGATGCTGGGTGATGGCGCGACTGTCATGGATGGAGCGACCGTCGTCGAGCACCAGAACCGGGATCTTGCCGAGCGGGTTGGCGTCGACCAGTTCGGCCGGTTTGTCCTCGGTTTTGACCGCCACCGTTTCGATGTCGATGCCGGCATAGGCTGCGGCCATGCGCACTTTGGAACTGTAGGGAGAGGTGGACGCATAGAGCAGTCTGGGCATGATCGGTTTCCTGTTTTGCAGGCCGGCAGTGTTGACCGATCAGGCGCGATCGAGCAATGGCCAGAAGCGGAAAACCCAGCCGCCAGCGAGCGGCGCATCGGCCAGGGCCGTTTAGCGAGCGCTCCGTGAAGACGGCGCTTCATCACCATGGTCGCCGAGTTGCCGGAATCGCAGGGATCGCTCAGCCGACAGGCAAGACCGAAGAGCCTCGCGCCGATATTTCATCACCCGCATGAATGACACAAAAAAAGCCCCACCGGACTTCGCCCTATGGCGAAGTCCTGGGAGCTGCGAAAAGATATCCTCCGTCCGCCTCTGTTCTCGCCTTCCGACTGCCTAAACAGCGAGCGGGGCGCCTGTCAGGCACCCGCCCTTGACTGTTTTGGCACCGCCCCGGCGAGGGAAGACGCGACTACTTCTTGCCGGCCTTCGCGGGCGCTGCCTTCGGCTTGGCCGCAGGTGCCGCTTTCTTCACCGGTGCTGAAGATTTCGCTGCCGCTGCCTTCTTTGCCGGTGCAGCCTTCGCAGCCGGCTTCTTGGCAGGTGCAGCCTTGGCAGGTGCAGCCTTGGCAGCCGGTTTCTTTGCAGGCGCTGCCTTCTTCGCTGCGGGTTTCGCGGCGGCCTTCGCTGCAGGCTTCTTGGCTGGTGCCGCCTTCGCCGCCGGCTTTGCCGCTGCCTTGGCGGGTGCTGCCTTCTTCACTGCCGGTTTCGCAGCAGCTTTCGCTGCCGGCTTCTTGGCCGGTGCTGCTTTTGCCTTGGCCGCCGCGGCCTTCGGCTTGGCAGCGGGTGCTGCTTTCTTCACTGCAGCTGCGACCTTTGCCGTCGCTGCTTTTGCGGGTGCTTTCTTTGCCGGTGCCTTGGACGCCGGCGCTTTGGATGACTGCTTAGCCATGCGATGCCCCTTCCTTTGTGCCGACGGCCGTAATGACCCGGCGCGCTCATGCATATCTGACTCGCGGCTTGCTAGCCAGCGAAGCAATAGACTGATTTTCGCAGCTTAAATTTCGGTTACGATCGGCACATGGTCGTGCTGATCGTCGCAGAAATTCACTGCTGATCTTCGACCAATGGCTAGAATGTGTCGCCGACATTCTCCGCACTCCGCGGGACCGCTCCTCTCGTGAAGCTCCCAAGATCAGTGAACAGCTTTGCGTGTCGATCGTCGGCCGCCGATATCATGACCGCCGCCTCATCGGTGCGATCATCTCGTGCAGGCGGACGATCTATACTGCAACGCGACAGCCGGTCGATGCATCGTCTTGTCAAGCACGATCGCAGACCGGCTTGCTCGTGAATTGACAGATAACTCTACGTAACAGAGTATTCTGCACAGCATGGGGAGTACTTCGATGTCGATCGCACAGAGGCAAACGGCGCTGCCGCCGTTCCAGATTGCCAAGACGGTCCGCCACGGCGGCAGCATGGTTGTCCGTGGCCTCCGGCTTGGCTGCGCCGGAGCCAATCGATGAGTGCCGACGAAATCATCCACCAGAGCACTCGGCTCAGGATCATGGCCGCGCTGAGCATGCTGGAAAGACGTCAAACGCTGGACTTCACCGGGCTGAAGGCCATCGTGGACGTCACCGACGGCAATCTCGGCGCGCACCTCGATACGCTGGCCAGGGCCGGTTATGTCGACATCGAAAAGCTGTTCGTCGGCCGCCGGCCGCAGACGCGCGTCAGGGCGACGATGAGTGGACGGCGCGCGTTCCGCGGCCACGCCGCATTCCTGCGCAAGATCCTCGACCAGGCCGAGGCGGCGCCGCGCAGGAAATAGCGTGGTGACCGGGCAATCCTGCGCGATCCGCAGTTCCGTCACGGCTGATAGCCGAGGCAGATGGCGCCGAGCGCGACGATGGCGCAGGCGCCGACCCGCCGCGGCGTCAGCACCTCGCCGAGGAACAGGCGTCCGATGAAGGCCGCGAAGACGACGCTGGTTTCGCGGATCGCGGTGATCGGACCTGCTGGTCCGAGCGCGAAGGCCGCGACCACGACACCGTAGGCCAGAAGTGCAAACAGGCCCCCGCCCAGCGCCTTCCAGGTTTCCGGCGCCCGCAGGTCGACTATGAGCCGGCCACGGCAGGCGACGAAGGCCGCCGGCAGCAACGCGCCGTAGATCAGCAGGACCCATGCAGTGTAGGCGCCGGCGTTTCCCGCCGCCCGAACGCCGAGCGCATCGACCGTCGCATAGGCGGCGATGATCGCTCCCGTTGCCAATGCATAGAATATCGATGTCGTGGCGGCCCTGCCCCGTCCGAGTGAAAGGCCCATGATGCCGCCAGCGACCAGCGCGACGCCGACGGTCTGCGGCAGAGTGAGCT
Organism: Mesorhizobium sp. M0140; assembly: GCF_040322475.1. NCBI lineage: Bacteria > Pseudomonadati > Pseudomonadota > Alphaproteobacteria > Hyphomicrobiales > Phyllobacteriaceae > Mesorhizobium > Mesorhizobium sp. M0140. The sequence continues at coordinate 128,301 of NZ_JAMYTM010000010.1, forward strand.
GCTGGTTGGCCAGGAAGAACCCGCCGAGCGTGACAAGCAGCGGCACGCTGCCGCGAACGATCGGATAGACCTGCCCCAGTTCGCCATATCTGTAGGCGGCCACGAGAAACAAGCTGTAGCCAACCTGCAGGCAGGCCGAGAGCACGATATAGGACCAGGCCGGCGCGGCCGGAAGGTCGTGGAAGAAGGCGAAGGGGATGGCGAGCGCCGTGCTTGAAAAGCTCATGACGGTGACGGTCCACAGCCTGTCGGCCCCCGTGCGCAGGAACGCGTTCCAGCTTGCGTGCAGGATCGCCGCAAACAATGCGAGCCCGATGACCAGCGGGCTCATTGCGGCCTGCGCGAAGCAGCGACGATGCCCATGGCCGCCTTGCGGGCGTCGCGAATGGCGGCGTCGGCCTGCCCCATCTGCGCCAGCAAGGTCGCACCTTCGATCAGCATAAGCAGCGTCGCCGCCACGCTCTCGGCGCGGCCGCGCGGCATCATATCTTCGAGGATAGACCGCATGCGCCGCTTGAGGCCGTTCTTCTGCCTGACAACGGCCTTGAAAACCGGATGCCCGGGATCGCCGAACTCGGCCAGCGCATGTGCGAACAGACAGCCATGGAAATCCGGGCTGCGGAACCAGCGCCCATGCCAGTCGAAGATTCTTCCGATTTTCTGCTCCGGCGGAACGTCCTCTTGGGTGAGCCGGGCGAGTTGGCGGTCGAAACGCATAGCGCGATAGTCGAGCACCTCGACGATCAGTTCATCCTTGCTGGGAAAGTGGCGATACATCGTCATCTTGGCCACATCCGCTTCGGCGATAATCCGGTCGATACCCGTGGCATGGAAGCCGGCGCGCTTGAACAGCACGTAGGCCGTTTCAACGACGTGCTGGCGCTTGCCGGAAGCGGACGATGGCGTCATGGAGGCTACCTAGTAGTGAGACAGGTCTGTCTCATACCTATGCGACGGATCGCACCTGCTGTCAACGCGGCACGAAAAACGCCTGCAGCCATCAAGCCACAGGCGCGAAAGAGATTGGAAGGGGAGACCGGGTTTAGCGCAGAATGCGGCAGCGGCCGTTGTAGACCATCCAGCGGTCGAAGCCCGAGACGCAAAATTCGACATTGTCGCCGATCGAGGCAAAGCCCTGGCCTTCCTCGATCAGGTACCAGATGGTGCGATCGCGGCCGTCGGACAGACTGACGGTGGCGCCGCAATAACGGCGACCGATCGGCCAGGTATCGTTGGCCGCCAGATAGCGATGCTGGTGGATGCGCCGGAAATCGGTGATCTGCACGTCAGGCAGATGCGGCACGTGATGCACCTGATAGGAAAAGCGGCTGGTGATCTTGTTCAGTACCCAGGGCTGACCGCAGACTCCGCTGTCTTCATCGGAATAGACCGTAAGATCGGCGGCCTGCACAGTCTGGGTGATACCGAGAGGCGCGGCAAGCGGGGTGCAGAGCGAAATCAGGGCGGCAAGGGCAGATTTGGCGAAGCGAGTCATGGCAGCCTCTCAAGGTCGATTGCGCGCACTGTGCGGATTCGCTCGGCGGCGGTCAAGCGGTTGCGTTGACAATGGTTTCCCAGTTTGAAACCGCTTTTTGACCAAAGCCGAGTTTGCACGCACCGGAATGGCTCTGGCACGTTCATATCCAGACCCAAGAGAGCACGGTCCCTGGGTCATCGATGAGCCCGCCTCAAGCCTGCTCGCCGGCCAGCCATTCCAACGACCAGTGCGCCGGCCGCCCCACCGCAAGCAGCCTGTGCAGGGCCGGCAGCAGCGTCCGCAGCTCGCCCTCCAGCGTGAACGGCGGGTTGACCACCAGCAGACCGCTGCCGTCGAGGCTGGGTTCCGAAGAGGCCGGCCTGATCTCGAATTCGATGTCGAGCAGCTTCGGAATGCCGGATTGCTTCAGCGCCTTGCGGAAGGCGATGATCGCCTTGCGGTCCTTGATCGGATACCAGAGCGCGTAGATGCCGCCGGGCCACCGCTTGTGCGCCCTTATAAGCCCGTCGACAAGGCGTTCGAACTCACCCGCTTCCTCGAATGGCGGATCGATGAGGACAAGGCCGCGCTTTTCCTTCGGCGGCAGATGGGCGCCGAGCGCCAGCCAGCCATCGAGCTCGATGATCCGGGCCTGGAAATCGCCGGCAAAGAACGTCCTCAGCCTCGCGGCATCCTTGGGGTGCAGCTCGATCGCCGTCAGCCGATCCTGCTTGCGCATGAGATGGCGCGCAATCAACGGCGAGCCCGGGTACTTCTGGATGCCACCCTCGGGGTTGAGCGACCGTATTGTCTCCAGATAAGGCGCGAGCAGCACCGCCACCGGCGCGGCAAACGAGGCATCGATCAGCCTGCCGATGCCGCCTTGCCATTCACCCGTCTTCTGCGCCTCGAGCGACGACAGGTCGTAGCGGCCAATACCGGCATGGGTGTCGACGACCCGAAACGCCTTGTCCTTCTGCTTCAGATACTCGAGCAAGCGTGTCAGCACGACATGCTTGACGACGTCAGCGAAATTCCCGGCATGATAGGCGTGGCGGTAGTTCATGGTTTTGTACCGTTATGCACGTCGTTGTCCCAAACCGCTGCACACTTTTGGGCGACATGCATCAGCCCCTGCCCCAGCGCGGCGGTGGCGGCTGCGAGTTGGGATTTTCCGGCCGGCCGCCACGAGTGCGCAAAGTCAGCAAGAACCCGATCAGGCCGATCGCCATCAGCGCGAAGCCGACCGGCCGTGCACGGCTGTCGATCTCGCCGGCGCCGGAGCGCAGGATGAGATCGACCGCCCGCATCGGTATGTCGTCGGCATCACCCGGTCCGACGGTGAAGATGTAGGGACCCGGGCTGACGGTCGCGATCACGCCGGCCTCGTCGCGAAAGATCTTGTCGGGCAGTTGCGGGCTGGCCTGGCGAGGATTGTCGGAATGGTTGAACTGCAGCGTCGAGGCGAGCACCGTGCGGCCATTGCTTGCAGCGGTCAGCGTCAGCACGGTGCGCTGCTGCGAGACGATGCGCTCTGCTCTTGCGGTCAGGTCGACCAGCACCCGCACCGGCGCGTCGCGGCCGGAGAGCGGCACCGTCAGCGGCTTGAAGCGGCCCTGCTCATAGACCCGCCAGGTGCCGATCTGATGGCCGGAGAAATTGCTCATCGCCCAGGGATAGACGACACCAATGCCGGCGCCGACGAGCAGGATCAGGACAAACAGAAAGCGCATTCACATCACCACATTCCACCGTGACCTTGCCAATAGCGCCCCAACGATCAAAAGGCGATGGCCAGCCGAGTCGCCACCCCAGGCGATCGAGCTAGACGTGCGCAAGCAACAACCCTGTGGCGGCGTGGCCGGGCGCCAATGCGGAGTTCTACCTATGCGCTTAAAATTCGTTGCCGAAATGACCGCTCCTCCACTATGAAATGAACACGCGCATGCGCTTTTCGGCGAAATGGGCCATCGGTGCGCCTTGCGAACCAGAGGCCTTGATGGGCAAAGATCATGAACAGCGGCACCAAAAGAGGATAAAGTCAAAATTCGTCCCTGTGAATGAATTTGCTTACAAAGCTTTAGCCCTTGCCCTTCTTCCAACTATAGCCAGCTGCGGCGTGCCTACGATAGGTCAAGCCCTATGGTATGAATATTCGCGCCCTGGAATTTATATTTGCACTCCGAGCGGTTTCGGGCAGCAATCTCGTTGCTATCTGAAATTTTCCCGTCGCTTGGGTCGTTAAATCCACTTTCGGCTGGATCCATCCCGACCTCGCCCTGAATTGCGCAACCCCTCCTCCATGGCGATCTTGGCTGCCAAGCGCTGATTCGACATAACGAACAGCGTGTGGCGCCGACGGCCAGCGACCGACCCAATACGCTGATTCGAAATGAGGAACTGCTCTGGACATCTCCCGGTTCAGCTTCGAGGCCGATGCCGGCCCGTGATTAACCATTCGCAAACAGATATGGTTAAGAAATATCTAATTTAGTTGACTATGATTTCCACAGGTATATTTTCGATGCGTTGGGATGTGCAATTTGGGCGAGCAATCGACGATGGTGACACCGAGCGTGTAATCGCGATTTCGGGGCGCAGAGAATGCTGAGTGGCAGCACGGAGGTTGTGTAGTCGCACCAGCTTCGCGAAAGCCAAAGAAAAATTGACGCACATCAGTGATGGCGGTTCCGCAGATGCGGAGGTTTGCCACGTTCTGAGGAACGTGGCCGGGCGATGCTTTGTCCCGGCCCGGCGGTAGCGTGTGCGGTGCGTATGAGGAAAGCATGAGTAAGCTTGTCAAGGTTCTGAAACTGGAATCCGGCAGCCAAAGGGGCGCCAACCAAAGCCGACCACGCGCCCTTGTCGCCGGAGGAGCGGGATTTTTAGGATCGCATCTGTGCGAACGTCTTTTGCGGGACGGATACGACGTTGTCGCGCTGGACAATTTCCACACCGGCAAAAGATACAATCTCAATACCCTTCTGCATAATCCGCGCTTCAGTTGCATCGAGCACGACATCGTCGATGCATTGCCTTCGGATCTTCAATGCGACGAGATCTACAATCTCGCCTGCCCCGCCTCTCCGCCGCACTACCAGGCAGACCCGATCCACACCTTCAAGACAAGCGTGCTTGGATCGCTGAACCTTCTGGAACTCGCGCGACAGAACAAGGCCAAGATATTCCAGGCCTCTACATCCGAAGTCTATGGCGATCCCTTCGTGCACCCACAGCCCGAGAGCTACTTCGGCAACGTCAACACGCACGGACCGCGTTCCTGCTACGATGAAGGCAAGCGCTCGGCCGAAACCCTGTTCTTCGATTATTCGAGGACCTATGGCCTCGATATCCGTGTCGCCCGCATTTTCAACACCTATGGTCGCCGCATGCAGCCCGACGATGGGCGTGTGGTTTCGAACTTCATCGTCCAGGCGCTGCGCGGCGAGGACCTGACCGTCTATGGCAGCGGCCAACAGACGCGCTCTTTCTGCTATGCCGACGATCTGATCGAGGGCTTTATCCGACTGATGAACGCGCCGAGCGCGCCCGCCCACCCGGTCAATCTCGGCAACCCTGCCGAATTCACCATCATGGAACTGGCGACGCTGGTCGTCGATTACACCAACGCCCGATCGAAGATCGTGCATCGGCCGCTGCCCGTCGACGATCCCAGGCAGCGCAAGCCGGACATCTCCTTTGCCAAGGCCAATCTCGGCTGGGAGCCGAAAATCAGCTTGAGCCAGGGGCTCGCGCGTACCGTCGAGTATTTTGATGCCCTGCTTTACGGAAGCCACATCGCCAGAGGAGCTGCCGCTTCATGAGCCGGCCGGCAGTCCTGGTGACGGGTGGAGCCGGTTTCATCGGCAGTCACACCTGCAAGCAGCTGGCCGCCGCCGGCTACATGCCGGTGGTTTTCGACAATCTGAGCCGCGGCAATGAGAGATCCGTCGGCTGGGGTCCGCTTGTCGTCGGCGATATCCGGGATCAGGATGCACTGCGGCGGGCTATGGAAACGTACCGGCCGACGGCCGTGATCCATTTTGCGGCGCTGGCCTATGTCGGAGAGTCCGTTCGCGAGCCGGCCGAATATTATTCGACCAATGTGACAGGCACCATCGCGGTGCTCGATGCCGCACGCGCGAGTTCGATCGAAAACATCATCTTCTCCAGCAGTTGTGCGACCTACGGCGTGCCGGAAGCGTTGCCCGTTCGCGAGACCTCCTCGCAAAATCCGATCAGCCCCTACGGGCGCTCCAAGCTGATGGGTGAACAGATCATCGGCGACTATGCATCCGCGTATGGAATGAAATTTGCGATCCTGCGCTATTTCAACGCTTGTGGCGCCGATCCCGACGGCGAGCTCGGTGAGTGGCATTCGCCGGAAACCCATCTGGTTCCCAGAGTGCTCATGGCCGCATCGGGCATCATCGACGCGATCGAGGTTTTCGGCACCGACTACGACACGTCGGACGGCACCTGCGTAAGGGATTATATCCACGTCACCGATCTGGCCCGCGCTCACCTGAAAGCGCTCATCTATCTCGAGGGTGGCGGGCGAAGTCTTGCGGTCAATCTCGGCACCGGGCGGGGCATCTCCATCAAGGAGATCGTCAAGGCGGTCGGCCGAATGACGTCGAGGCCGGTTCCGGCAGTGCTCAGGAGCCGACGCCCTGGGGATCCGGCGGAGCTCTACGCCGATCCGGGAAGCGCACGCGAACATCTTGGCTTTGTGCCGGAGCTTTCAGACATCGACACCATTGTCAGGACGGCCGCTCCCTTTTTCGGACTGAAGACCAAGCCAATGAAACTGCCGCCAGCCAGGGTGGCAGCGTCGGTCGTCGCTCGACGAGTCAGAGATAGCGGGGGTGACAGCTCGCGCGCTGGCCAAATCCGCTAGGGCTGCAGATATAAGGCGAGCCGCCCGAGAACGTGCTGCCATCGCCCGGATTGAACGAGATTTTCACCGGCGCCGGCGTGCTGGCTTTGATCCGTTGCGGTGGTGCAAAGGCGTAGGCACTTTCAGTTGCTATTGTGCTTGTCATCTGGATCGGATGGTCGGCACGGAGCGAGCGCACGAGAAATGTGGCCTGCACGGGCTGGACCGCGGGCTGACTGCGGACCGGGTGGACTATGGGCCTGATAAGGACCGAACCGGTTTCAGTTGCGTCCATACCTTGACAACCTGCAACCATAGAGCTCAACGCTACGGCCGCGGCAATAGATACGACATTTTTGCTTGAGCAAAATACGCTCGCGGAATTTCTCATCCTCTGTCCCTTGCTATCAAGTATAAGCCAAGGGCGCGTTGCGACATACTATACTTGGGCCGCTTTCACGCCGCATGAGTGACCACTCGCACATCACACGTTATATTAGATATCACTAATTATTAAATTTCATCAAAACCGTATGGCAGGCCATCGTCTCGTCGTCTGGCTGATGCAATTGAATGCGACTAGATGCGATCGGCGCGCCGACCGCGCCTGCCGAGCCGCTTAAGGCTTAACCATAGGCGATTCGCGGGTTCCGCGACAGGCGCACGGCAAGAACAGCCAGGCCACTGGCTCAGCGTGGCTGGAAGCATGGCCTACTTCTTGGCATCGACCAGCTTGCGGGTCTCTTCGAACTGCGCGCCCTTGGTGTCGCCTGCTTCGAATTTCTTGTATTCGTCGGAAGGATCCTCGGGAGATCGCTTGAAACCGTACCATTCCCCGTCCGGATCCTTGCGTTGCTCGATGTTCCGGCCCTGAATGCGATGGCTGTAGCAGGTGCGGTGCGGCTCGCCGGTGTAGCTCTTCGATCGCCAGGCGAGCTCCATGCACATCTTGCCGTCCTTGGTCACCAGCCATCTGCCCTCCGCGACGGTTGCCGTGCCCTGCCCGGACGTCCAGGCCCTGAGGTGTCGATTGTCCCGCGCGAAATAAGCTGCTCCGTCCTTCCATATCCATGTGCGGCCGGCATACAGAAGCTGTAGTTCGTAAGCAGTCGGAACAGCGGCGGTACCGGCTTCCGCCGTGCTTTTGTCGTTGGCGGCGGCCGCGTGCGCCGCTCCCGAAACAGCCACCTGACCGCAAAGAGCTAGGAGCAGCACAAGTTGCTTGAGACTTGCACACCGCCGAGGCCCCTTGCGATGCCGACGGCCGACATCAAGCGGCAGCGATCTGATCAAAGCTGTCGGCATAGTTGGCACTCGCATGTCTATTCGGTCCAAGGCGGCTGCGTCAGCACTTTGACGGCCACGCGAACCATTTAACAGTCGTGAGAAAGGCGGTGTCAACCGCCGCAAAGCACGCGGGCAACAACTATTCGCGACACGCGCATTGTCCATCAAGACGGCAACATCGCGATTGCGCATCGGGCTTATGGATCCGGACAGCCGGCCGACCTAATCAGCAGCCATCGATGAAACCGAGGCCATAGTCGGGTCGGAAAGCAGGCCGATGCCGGAGGTTCAGCGGCCGCCTGAAGTTGCGCGGATGCGCGCTCGCAAGCCAGGCAATGCGATCGATCGGAAAGGCTTGTGCCGCTACCAATGCTGTGGATTTTGAGATACAGCACGCCGCGGCCGACGGAATCCGATAGCGCAAGCCTGCGCAGGAATTGTTGAATTGTTGAAACGAGCTGCCTCAATAATCGTGAGCCTGGCCCTGCTGGCGTGGGTCGTCAGCGACTCGCGCTGGAAGATGGTGGGCGATGCTTTCGCGAGCATCACGCCCGGCGCTTTCGCGGCGGTGGCGCTTGCGCTGTTCGTCACCTACGTGCTGCGCGCGCTGCGCGTCTGCGACGAGTTCCGCGACGAGGTGCATGGCCGTTTCGGTGCCTGCCTGCGGATCATCCTGATCCACAATGCAATGATCAACGTCGTGCCCTTTCGCGGCGGCGAGACGGCCTTTCCCCTGCTCCTGCGCCAGGTCTTCGGCATACCGATCATGCGCGCCAGCGCCTCGCTTCTGTGGTTCAGACTGCAGGATGCCTTCGTCGTCGGCGTGCTGGCCCTGGTGGTGTGGCCGGGCCTGCATCCGGCGACAAGGATCGCGGGCGTGGCGGCGGTGGTCGCTGCCGCCTGGTATCTGCCGCGCTGGGCGCGGGCGCCGCATGACTGGGCAGGCCGCGGCAAGATCGTGGCGAAACTCGGCAGGCTGCGCGATGTCTTCACCGAGGCGACCGGCCGATCGCGCTATGGCTGGTGGTGGACGATCGCCAATTGGTCGCTGAAGCTCACCGTACAGGGATGGTTGCTGGCAATGCTGCTGGGGACATCCTTTTCGACCGCCTTTCCAGGCGTCGTCGGGGCCGAAGGCGCCGCCATACTGCCGGTGCAAGGCGTTGCCGGCTTCGGCACCTACGAGGCGGGTGCAGCGGCGGCGCTGCTCACCTCCGGCATTGCCATGAAGAGCGGCCTTCAGGCAGCGCTGGCACTGCATCTGTTCATCTTCTGCTCGGCAATCGCCACGGGTGCGATCGCCTGGCTGTTTCCCTCGAAATCGACGCTGCCGGGGAACCCGGCCGTCGGCCCTGCAAGGAAACCATCCCTATGAGCGTATTGCCCATCCCTGCTTCGGGACTGCCTGACGGCACGGTGATGCCGGACCATACACTGTCCATCGTCGTACCCATGTACAACGAAGCCGAAAACGTCGAGCCACTGCTGGCACGGATTCACCAGGCTATGGAACGCTACGAGCAGCCATGGGAGGTCGTGCTGGTCGATGACGGCAGTACCGACGCGACGGTGAGCGAGATCAGGCGCCTGGCGGCGCATTACGGCCCGCATGTGCATGCGGTCGAGCTGGTGCGCAACTACAAGCAGACCGCCGCGATGCAGGCCGGCATCGACGCGGCGCGCGGCGACGTCATCGCCACGATCGACGGCGACCTGCAAAATGATCCCTTCGACATTCCGCGTATGGTCTACCGCCTGTTGAGCGAGGATCTCGACCTGGTGGTCGGCTGGCGCAAGGATCGCCAGGAAGGGTTTTTCATGCGCAGGCTGCCCTCGCGCATTGCCAACGCGCTGATCGCGCGCGTCACCGGGGTGCGCCTCAAGGACTATGGCTGCAGCCTGAAGGTCTATCGCGGCAACGTCATCCGCAGCGTCAAGCTCTATGGCGAGATGCACCGCTTCATCCCGGCATGGCTGGCCACGGTGACGACACCCAGACGCATCGCGCAGGAGGTGGTGACGCACCATGCCCGCATCCACGGCCAGTCCAAATACGGCATTTCGCGCACCTTCAGGGTCGTGCTCGATCTGGTGTTCATGTATTTCTTCATGCGCTATCGCACACGACCTGGGCACTTCTTCGGCGGCATCGGCATCGTGCTTGGCGCGCTGGGTTCGCTGATCCTTGCCTACCTGCTTTGCCTGAAGCTGTTTTTCGCGGAAGACATCGGAACACGCCCGATGCTGTTCACCGGCTTCTTCCTGCTCATCGCCGGGGTGCAGATGGTGACATCGGGCGTGCTGGCTGAAATGCTGGCACGGGTCTATCACGAAGCGAATGGAGCATCGGCCTATGTCGCGCGGCCGCGCCCGGCGCCCGGTGACAATGACGGCTGGCTCCGCCCGGGCCGGCCATCATGATCTGACCACGTCTGCCAGCGGCTTCCGAATAGCGGTCGGAGGGCAAGAGGTAAACGCAACGTCTGGGGCAACCTCTCGCCCTCGACTCGCGCCCCCAGCGAAGACAAGAGCGGCGGACTCTTCAGTCAAATCGCGCCGCCACTTTTAGGTCCGATGGTCTAGTAGCGCGAACGGCAGCTGGCGCGCTGGCCGAAACCGCTCGGGCCACAAATCCAAGGCGAATGACCCAGGAAGGGGCCACCATTGCCCGGACTGTAGGAAACCTTCACCGTCGCCGGCCTGCCGACCCGTTGCGGCCGCACGAAGGCCGCATAGGCCTCCTCCCTCGTACGCGTCACCATGGTCGTCTGTGCGAGCGGCTTGCGGTAGAGAACCTTCTTTCCGACGCGATCGAGCTTCTTGACGTGCTGGACCTTCTTGCCAAAACCTTGATCAACGATCCGTCCGTTGATTGAGCTGGTCTTGGTCGTGTCCATCGTCTGGCAGCCTGACACCATCGAGGCCAATGCGATTGCAGCAACAGCATAGGCATATTTTCTGCCGGTCAGATTTTCCATAAATTGTCTCATCATCTGCTCCCTGCCCTGTAATGCAACGTGATTGAAAGCAAAGAATATACTTCGAATCCGTCGTTTTCTAATCGCTCGTGAGTGGTCGTTTTCCATTCACATCGTTCCGTCATATTAGAAGAGACTTATTAAAATTCGTGCAAACGTCATAATGAACGCAGCCTTTCACTCTTCGCTCGAATTTGAAGGAAATTCGATTGTCGGATCGGCTGGCAGACGGAGCCTTGCCAAACGGCACACCGGCATACGCGACCCACTCGCGCCTGCGGCAAACAGAAGCGGCGCTCGGGCTGTCAGGGATGTTGCGATGTATAAAACGCTCAGCGCCGCAACCGGCGCCGGCAGGGCCGACTGCCCCAGGCTCTCTCCAGCCGAAAAAAAGGGCTGGCGATCCTTATCGCCGGAAGTGGCTGGATGCGGCGGCCCGCTCCAGAGTGCCTATGCCGCTATATGCACCCCTCGACAAATGGACCGCTGACCCACAGCGAGCCGCTGTTGAACATGCTGGTCCCGCTGTCATCGATGAACCCTACAGTCTTGTTGTCGACATGCAGCTTGCCCTTCGGCACCACTCGGCCGTCTATCTTGATATTCTTGACGAACAGGTTGCGATCGCCAGCCTTGCCCTGCCCCGCCCACAGGTCGTTGGCATAGCGGAGTTCGATTTTCCGCGGATTGGGCACGGCGCTTAGATTGAAGCGAAATGGTACGGTATGAGCGGACGCTGCCTTCAACTCCGCGACGATCGATTCTGCTGTGATCGCCGTGCTTTCCGTCCCCAGGACGTCCGCCTGTCCAACCGGCTTTCCGTCGACGAGCACGTCGAGCCGAGGGGAACCTTCGAAGCTGGTGCCGGCCGCGTCGATCTCAAGGCTGGCGATCCGGCAACGTGCCGCATCTTTCGCCGCGTCGGCGATCATATCGGCAACGCGGCGCTTCTGCGACTGTACCCATCCCGCGATCGGCTGCAGGATGGCGGTGCGATCGCCGGTGCCGGCCTTGATGAGGTTGGCCTTTTCCGCAGGATCCGTCTTGAGATCATACGCCTCGATGCCGCCGGTGGTCGCGTTGAAGATGACCTTTCGATCATCTTCGCGGTAGCCGAATTGGAAACCGCTCCAGGGAATGAAGAAGAATGTCTTGTTCGGCCGCTGCTCGCTGAACAAGCTGTGACCCTGCCAGGATCTTGGAAGCGGAAGGCCGAGTATATCGAGGATGGTCGGGGCTATGTCGATAATCCCACCGACAGCATGTGCGACGTCATCATGGAAAAGCTGCTTGTTGATCATGATAAGCGGGATATGGATATTTTCTTCGTAGAGAGCACTGGCATGAACGTAGTTCCCATGCTCTCCAAACGCTTCACCGTGGTCGCCGAGTATGACCACAAGCGTCGAATCGAGTTTGCCGGACTGCTTGAGTGAATCGAGTATCTGTCCCAGCGCCTGGTCGCCGACCTTCAGCGCGTTGAGGTAGGCGTTGAACTTCTCGTCATCGGAATAGTGAACTTTCGAGCCGTCAGAGAGGTCGGGGATCTCTTTCATCGCCGTAAACAGCGGGCTGTCGATGAGATACGGGTAATGGGTCATCGCCGTAAACATCACCGCGAAGAAGGGATTTTCGGCATCCTCATTCACCCAGTTGATGACGGATTGAGCGGTACAGAGATCGCTGTTGTAGTCGAAATTCTTCCATTCCTTGGAACTGAGCTTGAATGTGGGAATATCGCATTTCTGCCCACGGTAGTCCTGAATGACATCAAGCCCCTTGTTGAGCAGAAACTCATCCACGCGCTGGAACCGTGAATCCGCACTCCAGAAAAATCCGGTGCGAAAGCCGCTTGCGGTCAGAGTGTTGGATATTGAACTCAGCGGCAGATCCGGATGGCTCGCGGTCATTCCATAGTAAGATATGTCATTGTACATCGAGCTGAACAACGAAAATATCGAATAGTTTGTAGAGGGAGTGTGCGCATATATATTGTCGAAGCGTATCGAGTCACTTGAGTAGCTCTTTATGTTTGGTGTAACAGGATACTTTCCACCAAACGTCTCGACGTATCGGGATGGCACCGATTCCATCATGAAAACCAGCACGTTCTTTATCGGATTTGGTGATTGCACCTTGAAGCTGGACGTCTCCGCCGGACGTTCCCCAACGCTGGCGACGTCAACGTCCACCCCGGTATTCACGGCGAAAACGACGGGGGTCGGACTGAACAGAGCCGATTCAACAAAGTACACGATAGGGTTGGCAACCTTTGCCTCTGGCAAGGCCGTCGCCCGAACATGGTACCCGGTGCCGACCAGTCCAGCACCGACGCACAGGAAAAGCGTCCCCAGCAATACCGCTCGAGCAGTTCCCGCCAGCCGCACGCACAGCCCTGCTGTCGCATAACCCAAGACCAGCGCCAGAACTATGGACAACGACGAGAATGCGAAATCCCTTGGGTTGAGCGCGTCACCTATGGCGTTCTTGGCGTCGGCATTCTGCAGGAAGTCGCCATAGATCAACCACTGGAAAGTAAACGGCTCGCTCAGCATTTTGACGAGATTGATGTTGGCAAACCCCCAACATAGCGAAATCAGGATGGCGAGATAGAAAGTGATGACCACGACGACGCCGAAGAGGCGGCTGGCCTTTGCCAGGAAAAGCAGGAGCAGGGCTGCTGCCGTCAGCGACGAAATGAAAATCAGATCGTGGTAGCTTGACGCTATCCCGCCGGGGATAGAGGCCAAGCGACCCTGGAGCGTCGATTGGGGATCGATGATGAAGCCGCGGTAGACACCCAGAAGCACCCAGGAGAAAAACCCGGTGCAAGCGATCAGCAGGCCTGCGCGGAGGAAGCGCTTGGAACCTTGTGAACCGGGCTGTGTCTTCAATTCCATCTGACCGTTCCGTGCATAACCGCGATGACAACCGAAAGAGCAAAGGGCCTGATGCTACGTTGCAATCTCAAAGCCGCTGCCATTTTCCAAGTGCCAGGTTCACTCGCCCGGCGAACCGACAGATCTCGAATTAGCCACCGCTTCCACCCCTGGGGTCGAGAAATCCCCGTGCCTTGGGTGTTTTGTCATGGCAATTCCTGAGTTGGCGGGCGCCAGGCTCTTCCAGACTATCTGACGATTGGCCGATCCCAGGCGGGGTCAAGATGGAATGTGCGGGTTCCGCTCCCACCACGCCCGGCTCCGGAAACCGGGTAGGCCACGCTGACGATGCGCACACCGCCTGCTCCCTGCTGGAGCCCATATATGCCTTCCAGGCCGCGGTCATAAAACGCAGCGCCCGGGACGAAGAGCGCAATGCCAGCGAGCGAGGCCTGCAAGGCGAGTTTCGCAACATTGCGCCGCAACGAAATTCTGTTCTCCGCCAGGTGCCTGGTGATGATTACGACCACAAGCAGCCCGTAGACGAACGCATTGAAGGCAGCGAACCAGTAGAAGCCGGTGGCATCCGACGCGCGGTCCACTAGAAGGACCGGCAGCGAAGCTCCGATTGCAAGTGCCACATACGGAACGATGACGCGGGCAGGCAGCAGATTTTTCGGGCCACTGCCCTTGGGGGTAACACGAAAATCCACGAACGACTTGGTCACATAATCACGGATCGACGACAGCGTGCCCGCCAGCACCCACGGCCAACGCGCGAAGAATGAGAACAACATTCCCTCCCAACTGATCGTCCTGGCAGTGAGCGGGCGCGACAGGTCGAATGCCTTCAGCAACATCACCAGCATAATCAGGGAAATAGAGTTCGGAGCATAGTATAAAAGGAAATCAACATACGTCACATTGGCGAAGCTCTTCCCCGTCAGAAGCGCGTACATAGGCATGACGTACATGACAAGCGAAAACACGGCGAAAAGCGGATACCAGAGCTGGCGAAACAGGAACTGGAATTTCAGCCGTGGCGATAGCTTGGAAAGGTATATCGGCGAGTATTCGAGCATGATCGTCATCAGGCTCCGCGACCACTGGAACTCCTGCGTGACAAGATCGGCAAAGGTCTGCGGGCCATCGCCATGGGCAATGGCGTCTATGGCATGCACACCGCGCCAACCAGCCGCAATGAACAGCATGGACGTCGAGTGATCTTCGGCCAGTTCCGGGCCAAGGCCGCCGACCTGCTTGAGCGCTGCGGTTCTCACGGCATAGTGCGAGCCGATGCAGAGCGGCGTTCCGTCGCCCGTATGGCCGGACTGCAAGGGTCCGTGGAACATCCCTTCCGGGAACAGTCGGCCGCGTGCCGACCAGCTTTCAGCGGCATTGTTGTCGCATATGCTCGGCGCCGATACATAGCCAACCGCCGGGTCGGCAAAGGCGACCAGGATTTCCCTGAGATAGGTTGGTGTCGGGACGTGGTCCGCATCCATCTGAGCGACGAAGTGGTAGCGCTCATAACCATAGTGGTCGTAGAAGAACGCCAGGTTTCCCTCTTTGCAGCGCGTCCGGCGGGGCCACACCTTGCGGTGATAATCTTCCCGCCCGCGCCGCGTCGAAATCATGACGTTATGGGCATCGCACCAGGCAATCGTTTCCTCTGACGGGTCCTCGTCGGCCAGCCAGGTATCATGCGGACAGTCCTGCGCCAGCATCGCTTCGAGCGTTCGCGCAACCACCGAAAACGGTTCGGACGGAGCCTTGGTCACCACCATCGCGACCCGCGAACGTTCCGGGATCGTGTGAAGACTGGACGGCTTTTTCATCGCATGCACGTTCAAGAGAAAATACATCGGCATGAACGTCAGCCATACGAGCGTCAATGTCGCCAGCATGTATGGAATGACATGTTCGATGTGCCCGGGCTGCAGCCACCAGAACCAGAAAAATCCGAACGTTACCGACCAGCAGGCAAGTCCCAGCCTCCAGATCCGCCGCTGGGTGGCCGACAGCACCGGCACCAGAAAAGGAGGCTTCTCCGCCGCCTTCCCCGGAGCCGCCCCACGCCCCCGTTTCGGCATGGTCTTGCCGCTGATGATCCCCATGTCCGCGGAAACACTCATACACGTACCGCCGCCACCCGAGCATCAGCCGAACGACGGCAGACGCGCCTTGAAAACCCGCCCTTAGAATCCACTTGGGTGTCTTAGAGTCAACTAAATTAAGTGTTGGTTAACTATACTTCTTGCGAATTGGTTAACTTAACATCTTGAATCGGGAGGGTAATTCCGTGGACGCCTCCCCCGACCAGCACTGCAATCACAGCCGGCAAAAGTTTCAGCGTCGGAGAATCCGTCGAAGGGGCCGAGGCTGCCCGCAGGAAGAAGCGCCCAAGGCAGCGTTAACCATGTTGCGAACATCATGGTTAAGCAACCATTAATTGCGCTTGACTCTTTGGTCCGCCCGGCTCTTAAATTAGACAGGGATGATATATCGGAATATTGACGCGAATTTGTGGGTATCGCGGCGAAACTCTCTCGACGGCTCCTTCTGTGTTGGCGCCTTGAGAAGTAATTTTGGGTGGGCTTCGTGCGAAGGTTCGCACAACCGCCAATGATCGCTCCGAAATCCCGCAGATTCCGCCAATCGAGCCGATAGGTTTTTTGGGTAGCCGTATCGATCAGGCATCGATGCGCACGGGCGAAGCCTTAACTTCCGCGAGAAGTCGAGGCCATGGGAGAATCTATGATGACACACTCCGCGGCAAAGGCACTTGCAATCGCGCTGGTATTGGGCGGAAGCGCCGCCTTCCCTACTGCAGGAGGGGCCGGCTCCGTAACCGCGACCGACCCCGTTCAGACGAGCAGCGCTGCGTCGGCGTTCGGTTCCTATGATCCCTACGGGGACTTCAGCACCGACAAGAGCGCCAGCATCGAAGAGCTGTTCCTGCCCTGGGAAGACGTCGATCTGTCGACGCTGCCGCTTGCCGACGCTTATGCGCTGCAGCGCGGCCGTTCGCTTCTGATCACGATTGAGCCGTGGACATGGTCCAAGGACTGGCGCATCACCCCGCCCGAATTGCGCGACGGCATTTTGAGCGGCAAATATGATGCCAACATGCAGGCAATCTGCGGCCTGGTGGGACAGATGAAGAGCCCGGTGACCATTCGCTGGGCTCAGGAAATGGAAGACAAGAACGGCCGCTTCACCTGGGCCAACTGGGCTCCCAAGGACTGGATCTCCGCTTACAAGCGCGAAGTCGACATCTGCCGCAAGGCTGCCCCCGCCGCCAAGTACATGTGGTCGCCCAAAGGCGAAGAGGGTTTGGAAAAATACTACCCCGGCGACGACTATGTCGACGTCATCGGCCTGTCGGTGTTCGGTCTGCAGAAAAAAGACGGTGACGAGACCGGTCGTGACCGCACCTTCGCTGAACTGCTGAAGCCCGGCTATGACCGCGTTGCGGTGTTCAACAAGCCGATCGTCGTTGCGGAACTCGGCTATGTCGGAAAGCAGGACTATGTCTCGAAATGGCAGGAAGATTCCCGCAAATCCTACGCGGAGTTTCCGGCGCTGACTTCGGTCGTCTACTTCAACCAGAAGGAAGTGTGGCCGTGGCTGGGTGGCTATGGTCTGCCCGACTGGAGGGTGACCCAGCATGTCTTGCCCTAGAGCATGATACTCAAAAAGTGAGAAGCGGCTTTTCGGACAAACGGGGCACCGTTTGTCCAGGCGTCATGCTCCGTTTCTTTGATTTAGTGGCGGATTCAGATTTCAGGATTCCACCTGAAATCATCCGGTTCCAGGCGTTCCAATAAACCGGGCGTGGCGTAACAGTAGGGGTAGGGGTTGTGAAACGAGTACTGGGCAATTGTATCGGAACGGCACTTGCCTGTTCCATCGGTCTGTTTGCTTTCCAGCTTCCCGCAACGGCCAAGACGGCGACGAAAATCGCCGAACAGGCCATGCGGGCAGAGGTGGTGCCGGACGAAGGCATCTACCAGATGTACCAGAACCGCTCGTGGCTCTGGGGTCGGGAGGGTGCTGGATATTTTGCCGTCCAGCGCCGTCAGTTCAGTGCCTGGACCTCGGACAAGGCGCGCAAGCTGGGCTACGGTGACGGCATCTGGTTCATTCCCGGAGGAGGCAAGCTGTGCTTCCGCGCAAAATGGCACGGAGCCGGAGGCGACTCCAACGCTCTTTCCTGTTTTGAACATCGCCAGGCAGGCAGGATTCTCTACCAGCGCCGGGTTCCGGATGGAGAATGGTACGTATTCAGGAGTTCGCACCGCAACCTTGCGGACGCGTTCATGAAATTGAAACACGGCGACTACGTCAGCCGCAAACAGAGCCGGATCAAGGCAAAGCAGTAGAGACTTTCATCCGCGACAGGTCACTGGTCCAAAAGCGGGTCGACTGAACGGTCAGCGACCTGCCTCAGTCACGTTCAGGCGACCTGCCTTAAGCCTTGCGCTCCCAGCGGCGATCTGGCGTCTGTTGCCAATAGGTGACGGCGTGGCCAGCGCTCTTCATCACCTTCCAGTGCCCTCGCGCCGCCTCGAGCTGGGCGGCATCGTGGCCATCGAACAGGAACACGGCGCGCTCGTAGCCGCCAAGGTCAGGCGGCACCGCGCCGTCGACCAGGAACCTTATCTTTGCGTCGTTGGGATTGCTGTCGCCGGTGGTCAACAGAATCGGCTGTTCGCCGGGATGAGCCTCACGATCGGTCGCGTGCGCCAGGAACGAATCGTCCCGGAAGGTCCAAAGATGCTGGTCGAGCGCATCGCGGCGTTCCTCGGTGCCTGTCTGCACCACGGCGCGCCAGCCACGGTCGACGCTGCGCTCCAGGAGGCCTGGCAGCGCATCCTCCAGCGTCGATTCGGTCAGGTGGTAGAACAGGACGTCGGCCATCGCTTCAGCCTATAGTGATTGAACCCGTTCACTGCTCATAATTGTCGCGCACCAGCCGGTCGAGCAGCCTGACGCCGAAACCGGAACCCCAGGACTGGTTGATCTCGTTCGACGGCGCCCCCATCGCCGTGCCGGCAATGTCGAGATGGGCCCATGGCGTGTCCTTGACGAAGCGCTGCAGAAACTGCGCCGCGATGGTGGCGCCGCCAAAACGGCCGCCGATGTTCTTCATGTCGGCGTTCTTGGAATCGATCAGCTTGTCGTATTCGGCCCCCAGCGGCATGCGCCACAGCCGTTCCTGCGTCGCCTGCCCCGCCGCCGCCAACTTTTCGGCCAGTTCGTCATTGTTGGAAAAGAGGCCGGCATAATGTTGACCGAGCGCCACCATGATGGCGCCGGTCAGCGTCGCCAGATTGACCATGAATTTCGGCTGGAAGCGGTCGTTGCAGTACCACAACGCATCGGCCAGCACGAGGCGGCCCTCGGCGTCGGTATTGAGCACCTCGATGGTCTGGCCCGACATCGAAGTGACGATATCACCGGGGCGCTGGGCATGACCGTCGACGGCATTTTCGACCAGTCCGATGATACCGACGACATTGGCTTTCGCCTTGCGGGCCGCCAGCGCATGCATCAGGCCGGTAACGGCGGCGGCACCGCCCATGTCGCCCTTCATATCCTCCATGCCCGAGGCCGGCTTTATGGAATTGCCGCCAGTGTCGAAAGTGACGCCCTTGCCGACGAAGGCGATCGGGCTGTCCTTCGGCTTGCCGCCGTTCCACTGCATGATCGCCATGCGGGCGCCGCGCGGCGATCCTTGCGCGACACCGAGCAGCGAGCCCATGCCGAGCTTCTTCATTTCCTTCTCAGCCAATATCTCGACCTTGACGCCTAGTGCATCGAGTTCCTTGGCGCGGGCAGCGAACTCGACCGGCCCAAGCACGTTTGCCGGTTCGTTGACGAGGTCGCGCGCCAGTAGGACGCCGTCTATCACCGCCTCGGCATCGGCGAAGGCCTTCTTCGCAGCGGCCGGATCGGCGGTGTGGATGGTCACCTTGACCGGCTTCTTCGGCTCTGCCTTGCCGTCGTCCTTGTCCTTCCTGGTCTTGTACTTGTCGAAGGAATAGCTGCGCAGGAGAATGCCCGCGGCAAGGCTTGCCGCGTCTTTCGCGCTCGGCGAGGCGCCGGCCACATCGAGGACCACCGCCACTTCGGTCGCCTTGCGCAGCGACGCGGCAACGGTGCCGCCAAGCTTCAACCACGCATATTCGTCCAGTCCCGATACCTTGCCGGCGCCTATCGCCACCAGTCTGTCGAGCGATGCTCCCTGCGGCGCCAGAACTTCCACCGTGCTGGCGAACTTGCCCGTGAACTCAGCCACGGGAAAGGCCCGCTCCAGTGTCTTGCCGGGATCACCGGCCTTGGCGACGTCGCTCAGGCCGCCCTCATCCGCCGCGAGCACGAAGACCGTGCCCTTCTTGTTCACCGCGCTCTGGGACCCGGAAAATTTGGCGAAGGCGATCGACGGTCTTTGATTCATCATGTCCTGCTTTCAGGGAATGCGCGACTTTTGGGGAAGCGGTTCGAAACGATGCGCGACATTTGGTCGTTTTCCGGCATTTGGCAAGACTTTGCCGAATTGGCATCCCATATGACCTATGGAATCGATGACGATTCGTCGCGGCACGGCCCCGCTTTTTGCCGCAACCTGTTGTTAACCATCGATGTTCGCCCTTTCTTATCCATTCCCGCCGACACTCCGCCCAGCCGGGGGGCGTGATGTGGGACAGAACCCGGATAGACCATCTGATGAGCCAGTTGTGCAGGCGCTGCCGGACAGCTACCTTGTTCGGTGGCATGATGCCGTTCGAAAAAATCGAGAAAAGCCTTCATGAAGGTCGTTGAACGCTACATCATGCGCCGCGCTTTCGTGGTCTTCATGGCCGCTCTTGTGTGGACGCTGGCGATCGTATGGACGACGCAGGTGCTGGCAAAGATCGATCTGGTCACCGACAGCGGCCAGTCGGCGCTGACCTTCTTCGAAGTCGCCGCCTTCATCCTTCCGTCCATCATCCCGATCGTGGTGCCTTTTGCCCTGGTGGTAGCGGTCGCACAGACACTCAGTGTCATGAATTCGGATTCCGAACTCGCCGTCGTCAACGCCGCGGGGGCCTCGCGCTGGACGATCGTGCGGCCGATCATGTTGCTGGCGCTCGCCGCCGCCGTTTTTTCCTTTGCCGTCGACAACGGCATCGACCCTTACGCACGGCAGAAGAACCGGGCCCTGGTGGCGTCGTCGCGCGCGGATCTGTTGTCGCTGATCATCCAGGAAGGCACCTTCCGCAAGATTGACGACGGGTTGTTCCTGCAGATCGGCGAGCGCCTTCCGAACAATCGGCTGGGTGGCATTTTCGTCGCCGATTCGCGCGAAGAAGGCGTCAACCTCGTCTACTACGCCAAGACCGGCAGCATCGTCGAACGCGGCGGTGAAAAGGTGCTGATGATGAATGACGGCGTCATCCATCGCAAAACGCTGACCGGCGATCTCTCCGTCATCCGCTTCACCTCCTATGCCTTCGACATGTCGGCCTTCATGGCGGCGGCTTCGGCGGTGACGCTCCTGCCCAAGGACCAGACGACGCAGTACCTGCTCAACCCGGGTGCCAACGACAAGTATTATCAGCAGAACCCCTACGAATACCGGGCCGAGGTCAACCAACGGTTCTCGGAATGGACCTATTCCATGGTTTTCGCGCTGATCGCGCTTGCAGTCGCCGGCGATGCGCGCTCGCACCGCGAGGCGCGCGTCAATCCGCTGATCACGGCGATCACGATATCGCTGTTCGTGCGTTGGCTGGGCTTTTTTGCCGCCAGCAAGGCGGATGAGGTCCCGCAATATGCGTATATGGTCTATGGCGTGCCGATCGTGGCTTCCGCGGTGGCGATCTGGTTCATCGTCTCCAACCGGACACTGGAACTGCCCGTGACCTGGGCGGACTGGATGACAAACTTCGCCACGCGCATCGCTGACAGCTGGAATGCTTTCAAATTGCGTTTGTCCAGGCGCGGCGCATCAGGCCAAGGGGTCGGCTGATGGGCTGGACACTGGGCCGCTATTTCTTTTTCCGCTATGTGACGATCACCATCTGGTTCTTCATCGGCCTCCTGGCGCTGGTGTTCCTGATCGATTTCACCGAGCTGTCCGGACGCACCACCGGCCTGCCCGGCTTCACCTACGGCACGGCGGTAGCCATTTCAGGCCTCCGTATGCCGATGATCATGCTGCAGACGGTGCCGTTCGTCGGTCTCTTCTCGGCGATGGCGACGCTGGTGTCGCTGAACCGGCGCTACGAGCTGGTCATCGCGCGTTCCGCCGGTGTTTCCGCCTGGCAGTTCCTCTTGCCCTGCTGTATCGGAGCCTTGCTGTTCGGCGTCCTGTCGGTTGGCGTCATCAATCCACTCGCCGCGCACGCATTCTCCTGGTCCGAGCAGATCGAAACCCAGCTGCGTTCGGGCAAATCGAATACGGTCTCGGCCGATGCCGCGCCCTGGATCCGTCAGAAAACCAGTTCGGGCGACACCATCATCGGTGCGCGGGCCATCCTGAACCAGGGCCTGGAAATGGCCGATGTCGTATTTTTCATTCTCGACCCGCAAGGCAACATCGTCGAGCGCAAGGACGCCGCCCGTGCCTTCCTGCGCGACGGCTATTGGGAATTGCAGGACGTCAAGACGTTCCAGAACGGCACGATCCAGGCATCGGCAACCGATCGCGTACCGACCAATCTGAAGCCCGAATTCGTGCAAGAGCGGCTGGCTCGCCCCGAAACCATCCCGTTCTACGACCTGCCCGGAAAGGTCGAGGTTGCCCGCTCCTTTGGCCTCAAGGCAAATGCCTTTGCCATGCAGTTTGATTCGCTCGTGGCGTTGCCGTTCCTTCTCGTCGCCATGACGCTGATCGCGGCAACGGTTTCAATGCGATTTGCCAGGATGGGACAGTCGGCGACGATGATTCTGGGTGGCATCATCGCTGGCTTTCTGCTTTATGTCGTTTCGGTGCTGGTGAAGGCATTCGGCGTGGCGGGATTCGTGCCGACTGTCGTAGCCGCCTGGGTACCGGTCATGGTGGCTATGTTCTTCGGGGTGACTTTCCTGCTATACAAGGAAGACGGCTAGTGAGGGAGGCGTTTTTGCCCAGCAACAGGCAGGCCGGTTTGGCGCGCCTCTATGCGGCGACCGCCTTGGCGTGCGTGCTTGCCTACGCCGTTCCGGCACCGGCGCTTGCGCAGGACGTCGGCGACATGGCGACATCGGTTCCGGCCGGCTCGCAAATGCTGCTGGCGGCCGATACGCTGGTCTACAACAACGACAACCAGACCGTGACCGCCGTCGGCGGTGTGCAGATCGACTATGGTGGCAATCGCCTTGTCGCCCAGCGGGTCGAATACAACCGCAACACCAAGCGGATGGTCGCGAGCGGCAACGTCGAAGTCATCAACAGCGACGGCACCAAGATCAATTCGCAACATATCGACATCACCGATGACTTCGCCGACGGCTTCGTCAACGCGTTGCGGGTCGAGACCATCGACAAGGCCTATTTCGCCGCCGAAAGCGCAGAACGCATGGGCGGCGTGCTGACCACTTTCCACAATGGCGTCTACACCGCCTGCGAGCCGTGCGAGGATAAGCCGGACAAAGCGCCGACCTGGCGCGTCAAGGCCAAGAAGATCATCTGGAACGGTGAGAAGAAGACGGTTCGCTTCGAGAATGCGAATTTCGAATTCTTCGGTTTTCCGCTTGCCTATCTGCCTGCATTCGAAATTGCCGACCCGACGGTGAAGCGCAAGAGCGGCTTCCTGATCCCGAGCATCATCTACAAGAGCGATCTCGGCGTCGGCGTGAAAGTCCCCTATTATCTCGCATTGGCGCCGACCTACGACCTGACCGTCACCGGCACCGGCTATACCAGGCAGGGTTTCCTCGGTGAGGCCGAGTGGCGTCAGCGCTTCGACAATGGCGAGTACAGCTTGAAGATCGCCGGGATACACCAGCAGAATCCCGACGCCTTCCTCGACACCACTGCCTTCCCATCCAGCTCTGGCCACAACGTCAATTCGGGCAGCGCCGGCGATCCCAACAAATTCCGCGGCATGATGGGTACCCAGGGGCAGTTCGCCATCAACTCACGCTGGAACTTCGGCTGGGACGTGCTGCTGCAGACCGACAAGAACTTCTCGAACACCTACGGCATCGACAAGTACAATAGCAGCGTTCACCAGTCGTCAGTCTACTTGACGGGTCTCAACGGCCGCAATTATTTCGACGTGCGCGCCATGCATTTCGATGTGCAGGAAGATACGCCTGACGACAATATCTCTGCGCGAAGTGGACAACAGCCGTGGGTGCTGCCGTCGCTCGATTACGCCTATATTCCTGATGCCTCGGTGGCCGGCGGCCAGCTGTCCCTCAATGTCAACGCGCGTGTCATCCGCCGCGACGATGTCGATGAGACCTTCGTCCAGCCCTACAATGCCCTCACTCCGACGCAGCGCGTCCGCGGCATCGAAGGCGAATCGGGCCGTCTCACCGCCGAGGCCGAGTGGAAGCGGAGTTTCGTCACAGATGACGGACTGGTGCTAACGCCGTTGCTCGCGCTGCAGGGCGATGTGGACTACCTCAACGCATCGTCGGCTTCGCTAGACGCCATCGACCGAATGGCAACGCATTTGGGCGAGCAGGACGATATGCGCTCGTCATTTGCCCGTTACATGGCAACCGCGGGCCTCGAGATGCGTTGGCCGGTGCTGTTTTCCATGGCCAGCGGGTCCAGCCATGTCATCGAGCCAATGGCGCAGGTCTTCATGCGTCCGAACGAGCAATATGTCGGCGGCCTCTCAGTGCCCAACGAAGACGCCCAAAGCATGGTCTTCGACGCGACCACCTTGTTCGAGCGCGACAAGTTCTCCGGTTACGACCGCGTCGAAGGCGGTTCGCGCGCCAATGTCGGCTTCCGCTATTCCGGCTCGTACAATAATGGCTGGGGCACCAATGCGATTTTCGGCCAATCCTATCAGATCGGCGGCGAGAACTCCTTTGCCGCGCCGGATCTGGTCAATGCCGGCGCCAATTCCGGCCTCGACACGACCAAGTCCGACTATGTCGGCCTGTTCGGCATCAACAGCCCCAACGGCTTCGCGGCCTCGGTCAGCGGCCGTTTCGACGAACAGAGTTTCGAGGTCCGCCGTGCCGAGGTGAAGGCCGCCTATTCCGGCCTGCCTGTGTCGCTGAGCGCCAAATACGCCTTCATCCAGGCCCAGCCGCTGTACGGTTTCACGGAAGACCGCCACGAAGTCACACTTGGTGCATCCACGCATCTCGCCGAAAACTGGCGCGTCTTCGGCACAGGAACCTACGACCTGCAGCAAAGCCTGCTGGTCAAGGACGGTGTCGGCTTCGCCTACAACGATTCCTGCTTCACTTATCTGATGACCTACTCGCAGTCGCGCGATCTGAACACCAGGGAGGTGTCGCAGACCATCGGCTTCAATCTGTCGTTCCGCACCCTCGGCGATTTCGGCTCGTCGACCAGTGGCGTCGACACGATCCAGTAACAATCGGCGACATCGTTTCGCCGCATAGGGCTGGCACGGATTTCGCGCACCTGGAAAGATGAAATTGGGCGGGACCGGGATAGAATTGGGATACCAACGATGAGGAAATACCTCTTTTCAGCAGGTTTCGCGTTGCTCGTGGCGGCGACGTCCGTGTCGATCACTGCAATGACGCCGCCGGCTTTCGCCAGCGAGATCAAATACGTCGTCAACGACATTCCGGTCACCAGCGGCGACATCGCCCATCGCGCCGCCTTCCTGAAGCTGCAGCGCAAGAAGGGCGATGCCGGCCAGGAAATGATCGACCAGACGCTGCGTATGGCCGAGGCCAAGCGGCTTGGCATCCGCATCAGCGACGCACAGGTCGAGGCGGCGTATCAGCGCTTTGCCTCGAGCAACAAGATGCAGCTCAGCCAGCTTGACGGCGTCATGGAGAAGTCAGGTGTCACCAAGAGCCACTTCAAGGAATTCATCCGCGCCCAGATGGCCTGGAACCAGGCTTTGAGCGCACGCTACCGTTCCGGCGACGGCACAGGTGCCGTCAGCGAGCAGGATCTCGTGAGGAAGATGCTCGAAAAAGGCGGCGCCAAACCGAGCGCCACCGAATACATGCTGCAGCAGGTCATCTTCGTGGTGCCGGCGGCTGAACGCAGCGCGACGCTGGGCAAACGCAAGCGCGAGGCCGACGCCATGCGCGCCCGCTTCAACGGCTGCAACACGACGCGCGAATTCGCCAAGGGCTTGATCGACGTCACCGTTCGCGATCTGGGCCGGGTGCTCGCGCCGCAGCTGCCGCCGGACTGGGCCGAGCAGATCAAGGCTACCAAAGTCGGCGGTGCCACCGCCACGCGCGAAACCGAGCGCGGCGTCGAATTCATCGGCATCTGCTCGTCGCGCGAAGTGTCCGACGACAAGGTCGCCCAGATGGCGTTTCAGGCCGAAGGCTCCGGCGGCGACAAGGATGCCGACGCGCTCAGCAAGAAATATGTCGACGAGCTGAAGGCAAAAGCCCGCATCGTCAAGCGCTGACGTGGGCAACACAGTGAGTGCGCTCGCGTTGAGCGCCGGCGATCCGTCCGGCATTGGGCCGGAGATCGCCATCGCCGCCTTTATGGCGCGCGAAGCTGCCGCCCTGCCCCCCTTCTACCTGCTCGCCGATCCGGCGCTGATCGCCTCCCGGGCGCGCCTGCTCGGCATTTCGCTGCCGGTCGTCGAAACGACATCAGCGCAAGCGGCGCAGGTCTTTGCCCGCGCCTTGCCGATCGTTCCGCTAGCCGCCGGCTGCATCGACAGCCCCGGCCGGCCGGATCCGGCCAATGCGGCCGCCACCATCGAGGCCATCGACCGCGCCGTCGCCGATTGCCTTGCCGGCGAAGCCTCGGCCGTGGTCACCTGCCCCATCGCCAAGAAGCCGCTCTACGATGCGGGCTTTCGCTTTCCCGGCCACACCGAATATCTGGCGCATCTGGCAGCCCGGCACAGCGGCGTCGAGGCGATGCCTGTGATGATGCTGGCAGGACCCGACCTGCGCACCGTTCCCGTCACCATCCACATCGCGCTGGCCGAGGTGCCGAAGGCACTGACCACCGAACTGATCGTCGCCACCGCGCGCATCACCGCCGCCGACCTTACCGGCCGCTTCGGCATCGCCAAGCCGAGGCTGGCGATTGCCGGGCTCAACCCACATGCCGGCGAAGGCGGCGCCATGGGCCTCGAGGACGAGCTGATCGTGCGCCCGGCGGTCGACATCCTGCGTGCCGAAGGAATCGACGCTTTCGGCCCTTTGCCGGCCGACACGTTGTTCCATGTCCGGGCGCGGGCGGGCTACGACGCGGCCCTTTGCATGTATCACGACCAGGCGCTGATCCCGGCCAAGGCGCTGGCTTTCGACGAGGCGGTCAATGTCACGCTCGGCCTGCCCTTCATCCGCACCTCGCCCGACCACGGCACGGCCTTCGACATCGCCGGCAAGGGTGTGGCGCGGCCCGACAGCTTGATAGCCGCGCTGAAGCTTGCCCGGCGGCTGGCCGACACGAACACGAAGGCAATCGCCGTATGAGACCTCGGGCATGAGCATCGACGGGCTGCCGCCGCTACGCGAGGTGATCGAGCGTCATGGGTTGCAGGCGAAGAAGGCGCTCGGCCAGAATTTTCTGCTCGACCTCAACCTCACCGGCAAGATCGCGCGCACCGCCGGCGACTTGTCCGATGCAACAGTAATCGAGGTCGGTCCTGGTCCCGGCGGGCTGACCCGCGCCTTGCTCAACAACGGAGCGCGCCATGTGGTCGCCATAGAGCGCGACGAACGTTGCCTGGCTGCTCTTGCCGAAGTGTCCGACCACTATCCCGGCCGGCTGGAGGTTGTTTCCGGCGATGCGCTGAAGACGGATTTCGCAGGCCTTGCCAGCCGAGCGACCGGGAACGGCGGTCCGGTCAAGATCGTGGCCAACCTGCCCTACAACATCGGCACGGAGCTGCTGGTGCGCTGGCTGACGGTCAGCGACTGGCCGCCTTTCTACACCTCGATGACTTTGATGTTCCAGCGCGAAGTGGCCGAGCGCATCGTCGCGCCCGCCGGCAGCGACAGCTATGGCCGGCTAGGGGTTCTTGCCGGCTGGCGGACGGAGGCGAGGATCGCCTTCGACGTACCGCCACAGGCATTCACGCCGCCGCCAAAGGTCACCTCCTCGGTGGTGCATCTGGTGCCGCGCCCGACCCCTCTGTCCGCCGAGGTAAAAAAACTCGGCCGCGTCACCGAAGCCGCGTTCGGCCAACGTCGCAAAATGCTGCGGCAAAGCGTGAAGAACCTCGGCGGCGAGGCCCTGCTCGAACGCGCCGGCATCGATCCGACACGCCGCGCCGAAACGCTGAGCGTCGAGGAGTTCGTGCGGCTGACCAATGCGGTGTAAGAAGCTGCCGATCTCCCACCCCTCGTGGGGGAGATTGGCGCTTCACCGCCTCAGCCCGTCTTCTCGTCCAACAGTCCAGAGACGAAATCGAACAGGCCTGGCCGGCGGTCGCGTCTTAGCCGCTCGGCGACGACGATACCGCGCACTTCGGCGAAGGCGCGGTCAAGGTCGTCATTGACGATGACGAAATCATATTCCTTCCAGTGCTCGATCTCGTTGCGGGCGTTTTTCAGCCGCGTCTCGATCACCGCCTCCTGGTCTTCAGCGCGACGTTTCAGCCGCGCCTTCAACTCCTTCATCGATGGCGGCAGGATGAAGATCGAGACAATGTCGGCGCGCATCTTCTCCTTGAGCTGCTGGGCACCTTGCCAGTCGATGTCGAACAGCATGTCGCGCCCCTCGGACAGCGCCAGTTCGGCCGGTTCGCGCGGCGTCGCATAGCAATTGCCATGCACCTCGGCCCACTCCAGCAGTGCGTCGGAATCACGAAGCCGCTCGAATTCGCGCATCGTCCGAAAATGATAGTGGACGCCTTCGATCTCGCTTCCGCGGCGCGGCCTGGTGGTGACCGAGACCGACAGTTCGAGGCTGGAATCGCTTTCCAGAAGATTGCGCGCGATCGTCGACTTGCCGGCGCCGGATGGCGACGACAGGACGAGCATCAGGCCCCGGCGGCGAATGCGGGACCCCAAATCCTTGGCAACCATCGGCTACTCCAGATTCTGGATCTGTTCACGAAATTGGTCGACCACCGCCTTCAGGTCCAGGCCGATCGCGGTGACGGCTGCGGCATTCGATTTGGAACACAGCGTATTCGATTCGCGGTTAAATTCCTGTGCCAGAAAATCGAGCTTGCGACCGACCGCACCGCCGCCCAGCAGCAGAGCCCGGCCGGACGCGACATGCGTTTTCAGCCGGTCGATCTCTTCGCGAATATCGGCTTTGGTGGCCAGGAACGCCGCCTCCATGTGCAGTCGGGTGGCATCCAGATTGGCGGAAGCGTCCATCAGCAGCCTGACCTGCTCGGCGATGCGTTCGCGAATCACCGTCGTCTCGCGGGATGGATCCGCCTCGGCTCGCAGCGTCAGCACCTCGATCGTGTCGATATGACCCGACAACAGCAAAGCCAGCGCGGCTCCTTCGCCCTGACGTGCCTGTTCGAGCCCGTTCAAGGCCACTTCGAGCGCGACCATGATCGCGGCATCGAGCGCGGCCCTCGCCTCCTCGGTTTCGACGGTTTCAGGAATGTCGAGCACGCCGCGCAGCGAAAGCAATCCATCTGACGTCGCCGCAGCAACGCCGAATTGCTCCTGCAGCCGTTTGGCGAGCCCAGCAAGGTCCTTCAGGAAGGCTTCGTTGACGACCGGCTGCGCCTGCGCGCCAACGGCACGGCCGATGGTCAGCGTCGCCTGGAAATTGCCGCGTGCAAAACGTTTCTGAAGTATCTGCCGGACAGCAGGTTCCAACCGTTCGAAGCCTTGCGGCAGCCGCAGCCGTACCTCGACGCTCTTGCCGTTGACGGACTTGACCTCCCAGGCGATCGAAGTGCCTTCGTGCTCGGCGACGGCACGTGCAAAACCGGTCATGCTCTGCAAATTCATATCGCCCACACGTCCCTGGCACATCGCCCTGAACCGGCTTCCGGACAGGAGCGAGTGCGGCTTGAAAAAAGACTGCGCCGCAGGCGCGTCGAAATCGGACGCGCGGCGCTCTTCCAAATGTCAGGGCGTTGCCTGTCGGGCAACGCCTTTCTTCATTTACTGGGCAGCGCCCGCGTCACCGCCGCTGGCATCGCTGTCGCCGGTGCCAGTCGTCTTGGCGGCTTTGGCGGCATCATCGGCCTGCTTCTTCAGCAACGCGCGATAGCGGGCGACATTCTCGTTGTGCTCGTCCAGCGTCGCGGCAAAGACGTGCCCGCCGGTGCCGTCGGCAACGAAATAGAGGTCGGCGGTTTTCGACGGATTGGCCACCGCCTCCAGCGCTGCACGACCCGGATTGGCAATCGGCGTCGGCGGCAAGCCATTGATCACATAGGTGTTGTAGGGAGTCTGTTTCTGGATGTCCGACTGGTAGATCGGCCGGTCCGCCGGCTTTCCCTTGCCGCCGAACAGCCCATAGATGATGGTTGGATCGGATTGCAGGCGCATGCCCTTGGCAAGCCGGTTCAGGAAGACGGCGGCAACTCGCGAACGCTCGTCACCCTTGCCCGTCTCCTTCTCGACGATCGAGGCCAGCGTGACGAACTCCTCGACGTTGGCCAGCGGCAGGTCAGGCGCGCGCCGCTCCCAGACATCGTCGACCAGCTTCTTCTGATCCGCCAGCAGCTTGTCGACCATCTGCTGGCGTGTCGCGCCGCGCGTGAAGCGCAGCGTGTCGGTGGCGAGGCTGCCCTCCGGCGGCGTGGTTGCCGGCATGTCGCCGCTCAACGCAGTCTCCTCGGCGATGCGCTGCAATGCCTGGTCGACCGTCAGTCCCTCAGGAATGGTCAGCGAATACATCACCGACTTGCCGCTCTTCAAAAGCTCCATGATATCGCGCATGGAAGCCCTGGGCTTGATCTCGTACTCGCCGGCTTTCAGCGCGGAATCATTGCCGAAGGCCCGCACGCCAAGACGGAATACCCGGGCGTCGCTGATCAGTCCGCGGCGTTCGAGCTGGTCGGCGATATCCTGGACGCCGGTGTTCGGCTTGACCAGGAAGGTGTCGCCATTAGCCGAAGGTCCGGGTTCGGTGAATTCCTGCTTGCCGAAATAGACCGCGACGCCGGCCGCCAGAACCACCAGCATCACCGAGGAGATGACGAAGTTCATGAACACGACGACCTGGCTGCGTGACGCACGCGAGCGCTTCGGCGGTGGCGTGCCAGCCTCTGGCCGCAACGCCTCGCTGGCCGTTTTCGGCACGATCGGGCCGGATGTCGGCGGCCGTTGCCCGAATTCTCCGTTGCCTGCCGGATTTGTGTTCATTTCGCCCTACCGTTTGATCGCCCAACGAATCCCCAGCGGCAGAGTAGGGGCGAATATGGCAAAATTGACGGCACGCCAAAGCGCCGCCCGGCAGCCGGACGATCAGCCATTGTAGCGCTGGAAGACCAGCGACGCGTTGGTCCCGCCAAAGCCGAAGGAATTGGACAGCGCCACGTCGATCTGGCGGGCACGCGGCTTGTTCGGCACCAGATCGATCGCGGTTTCGCGTTCCGGGTTATCGAGATTGATGGTCGGCGGCGCGACATTGTCTCTGATGGCAAGGATAGAGAAGATCGCTTCGGCGGCACCCGCCGCTCCAAGCAGATGGCCGATCGACGACTTGGTTGACGACATCGAAATCTTCGATGCGGCATTGCCGACAAGCCGCTCGACGGCACCGAGCTCAATCGTGTCGGCCATGGTCGAGGTGCCGTGCGCGTTGATGTAGTCGACATCGGCCGGCGTCAACTTGGCCCGGTTCAGTGCCGCCGTCATGCAACGGAAGGCGCCATCGCCATCCTCGGCGGGCGCGGTGATGTGATGCGCATCGCCGGTGAGACCATAACCCGTCACCTCGGCATAGATCTTGGCGCCGCGCGCCCTGGCATGTTCGAGCTCCTCGAGCACGACAACGCCGGCGCCCTCGCCCATGACGAAGCCGTCGCGGTCCCGATCATAGGGTCGCGACGCCATTTGCGGCGAATCATTGCGTTCCGTCGACAGTGCCCGGCATGCGGCAAAGCCGGCGATCGACAGCCGCGTCACCGGCGCTTCGGCGCCACCGGCGACCATCACGTCGGCATCGCCCCACATGATCAACCGGGCAGCATCGCCAATAGCGTGCGCGCCGGTCGAACAGGCCGTGACGACGGCATGGTTCGGGCCTTTCAGCCCGTGCCGGATCGAAACCTGCCCGGAGACGAGATTGATGATCTGGCCCGGGATGAAGAAAGGGCTGATGCGGCGCGGGCCGCGCTCCTTGAGGATCGTCGCGTTCTCGGCGATGCCCTCGATGCCGCCGATGCCGGAGCCGATCAGGACGCCGGTGGCACACCGCTCTTCATGCGTCTTGGGTTCCCAGCCGGAATCCTTCAGCGCCTCGTCGGCGGCGGCAATCCCATACAGGATGAAGTCGCCGATCTTGCGCAGTTCCTTCGGCTCGAGCACGGCCTCCGGATTGAAGGTGGCATTGCTGCCGTCACCACGCGGAATGACGTGGGCGATCTTGCAGGCAAGATCCTCCACCTCGAACTCAGTGATGCGCTTGGCAGCGCTGCGGCCGGTCAGAAGTTCCTTCCAGCTGTGCTCGAAGCCCATGCCGAACGGCGACAGCAACCCAAGGCCCGTGACGACGACACGCCTCATCGCAGGTCCTCCCCGGTGATGACTGCGGAAAGCGTCAGGCCGAAGCCTTGTCGATGTACTTCACGGCATCGCCAACGGTCAGGATGGTCTCAGCCGCATCGTCGGGAATCTCGACGCCGAATTCTTCTTCGAACGCCATGACGAGTTCGACCGTGTCGAGGCTGTCGGCGCCCAGATCATCGATGAAGCTCGCCTGCTCCGTCACTTTGTCGGCATCGACGCCAAGGTGCTCGATGACGATCTTCTTGACGCGCTCTGCGGTGTCACTCATTTGGGCATCCTCGTCTTTTGTTTGTCTGTCTTCGTTAGCGGGCAGAATGCCGCTAATCAAGCTGAAAGATGGTCCTGCCGGAAACGCAACGACTACGGACCGGTTTTTGCCCGAACCGCCGGGTTGCGGGCCGCATTACACGAAAAATAGCTGAGGTCCAAGCCGAAATGGTCTCTTTTCACAACCCGCCGGCGTTGCTGCCGAACCTCGTTAGATCATCGCCATGCCGCCATTCACGTGGATGGTCTGGCCGGTGACGTAGGCGGCTTCGTTGGAGGCGAGATAAGCGACGGCGGACGCGACTTCAACGCTGGTGCCCATGCGCCGCGTGGGGATCGCCGCCATGATCGCCTCTTTCTGCTTGTCGTTGAGCTTGTCGGTCATCGCCGATTCGATGAAGCCCGGGGCGACGCAGTTGACGGTGATGTTGCGGGTGGCGATCTCCTGTGCCAGCGATTTGGAAAAGCCGATCATGCCGGCCTTTGAGGCGCAATAATTGGTCTGGCCGGGATTGCCGGTGACGCCGACCACCGAGGTGATGTTGATGATGCGGCCATGGCGGCGGCGCATCATCGGATGGGTGAGTTCGCGGGTCAGCCTGAACACGGCGGTCAGGTTGACTTCGAGCACGGTGTCCCAGTCGGCATCCGACATGCGCACGAACAGCCCGTCCTTGGTGATGCCGGCATTGTTGACCAGGATGTCGACGCCTTCGAGATCGGCCTCGGCTTTCTGGCCGAGCGCCTTGACCTCGTCACGGTTCGACAGGTTGGCCGGGAACAGCTTGACCCGGTCGCCAAGCTCGCTAGCCAGCGCTTCCAGTTTCTCGACGCGGGTGCCATGCAGGCCGACGATCGCGCCCTGCGCATGCAGCATCCTGGCGATCGCCTCACCGATGCCTCCCGATGCGCCGGTGACGAGCGCCTTGCGGCCAGTCAATTCGAACATGTGTTTAATCCTCTTTCAAATCGGACAGCCCGCGAATTGGCTATCTGTAGACGTCGCCGTTCCAGAAGTCTTCGGCTCTCAGAATGCCTTCTTCGCCGCTCCTGATCCGCCCGAGCACCTCGGCGGCAAGGTAGTAATCCTCTACATCCTCAAGGCCCCGCTCAATGAATTCGCGCAGATAGTAAGCCTTGCTGCGACCGGTTTCGGCCGAAAGCGAATCCAACCGTCGCTCGACTTCAGAAGAAAGACGGATCGATGTGGGCATGCCGCACCTCGTTGCGATGCATGTATGTGGTCATGCGCCGGTGAATTCAAGTTGCGCAGCTCAACGAAGCGCCACCAGCACTGCCTCGACCTCAGCCGCGGAGCCGACCGACGCGGTGGCAATGTCGCGGTTGATGCGCCGCGCCAATCCTGAAAGCACCTTGCCGGCGCCGATTTCGTAAAGCGTGGTGATGCCGTTCGCGCCGAACCACTCCACCGTCTCGCGCCAACGCACGCGGCCGGTTATCTGTTCGACCAGGCGGCGGGCGATCTCGTCCGGATCGCTGGTCGGGCTAACCGTGACATTGGATAGGACGGGAACCACCGGCGAATTCTTTGTCACGCCGGCCAGGGCTTCCCGCATGACGTCGGCCGCGGGCGCCATCAGCGCGGAGTGGAAAGGCGCGGAAACCTGCAGCATCAGCGCTCGCTTGGCGCCCTTTTCCGTGCACAGTTTCGCCGCCAGTTCGACCGCAGCCTTGGTTCCGGAAATAACCAGCTGACCGCCGCCATTGTCGTTGGCGATCTGACAGACCGACCCTTTGGATGCCTCGGTGCAGGCTGCTTCGACATCGGCCTGTTCCAATCCGATGATCGCCGCCATGGCGCCCTCGCCGGCCGGCACCGCCGCCTGCATGGCATTGCCGCGTATGCGCAGCAACCGGGCGGCATCGGCAACCGAAACGAAGCCAGCAGCGGCCAACGCCGAATATTCGCCCAGCGAATGACCGGCGACATAGGTGACCTTGCCTTTCAGCGAGAAGCCGCGCGATTCCAGCGCCCGGACCACGGCCAGGGACACCGCCATCAGTGCCGGCTGCGCGTTTGCGGTCAGCGTCAACGCCTCTTCCGGCCCTTCCCAGATCAGCTTCGACAAGTTCTCACCAAGTGCGTCGTCGACTTCCTGGAAGACCCTGCGCGCTTCGGGGAAGGCGTCGGCGAGATCCTTGCCCATGCCGACCGCCTGGCTGCCTTGTCCGGGAAAGGTGAATGCGACGGCCATGCGAGGGCTCCCAAGGGCTGGTTTTGCTTGCCTGATAGACGAGTTTTTCTTGCCTGTGAGGCATGGCGGGGCGCCAAGTCAAGCCCGGTTCGACCCTGCCCGACGGCCGCCTCATCCGCCGAGTGCCTGTTCCGAAAGGCTTTTTGGCGATCACTCCTGATGAAAACCGCTCACGATTCGTTTGCTGGCTCTTCTTATTTTGGCCACAGGCGCTAGCTTTGCGTGACAATTCCATGACAATCGAGTGACGTGTTTGTCGCTGGGTGGGGAAGTTTAAGTGGCAAAGAGTTACAAACGCGCCGGCAAGCCCGCGCCACAGTTCCTGGAAGACGACCCCTCCACCGGCTATCTGCCGGGCAGGAGATGGCCGGTCGTGCGCTATGGGCTTGTCAGCCTGGCGATCGCGGCCGTCCTGGTGTTTGCGATCGAACTGATCGTGCGCGGCGATTTTGCCGGCACGGTCTCCTTCTTCCTGCAGCCGCTCAAGCCGGGCTGGACCACCATTGTCGTGTTCGCGCTGATCCTGATCGGTCTCGATGCGGTGCTCGGCCGCAGCCACCAGAGCCTGATGATCGTCGCGCCGCTGACCTTGTCGCTTGCCTTCGTCGGTCACCAGAAGTCGCATTATCTCGGCGATCCGCTCTATCCGACCGATTTCCTCTATGCCCGCCAGATCTTCGCGCTGCTGCCGCTTTTGGTGCGCGACCGTCCGATGACCGCGCTCGCCATGGTCGCCGGTATCGTTGCCGGCCTGTCGCTGCTCGTCTATGGCTGGCGGCTGTGGCGCCGCAAGGTTCCCGCACTCAGCCGCAAGGGCCGCCTTGCCCGGCTGACGCTGGCCGTGCCGCTGCTCGCCTTTTTCGTTTCGATCATGGACTACGCCACCTTCTCCTGGACCAGGGACCGGCTGCAGATCATCCCGATCATGTGGGACCAGAAGGAGAACTATGCCTCCAACGGCTTTGCGCTGGCTTTTGCGCTCAATGTGCCGATGGCGCATGTCTCGGCGCCGCCGGGCTATTCCGACAAGGCGATCGCAGCGATAGCCAGGCCTAATGTGACCGCCTCGGTGCCGGCCGAGAAGCCCGATATCATCATCGTCATGAGCGAATCCTTCTGGGATCCGACCAAGCTGCCCGGCGTCACCATCACGCCCGATCCGATCCCCAACGTGCGCGCGCTGCGCTCGGGTTCGATGTTCTCGCCGGAATTCGGCGGCATGACCGCCAACATCGAGTTCGAGGCGCTGACCGGCTTCTCCAATGCGTTCCTGCCGGCCGGCAGCATCCCCTATCAGCAATATGTGCGCACGCCGACGCCTTCGCTCGCAACCTTCCTCAAGAGACAGGGTTACCGGGCGCGCGCCATCCATCCCGGCACCAACTGGTTCTGGAACCGGGGCGCGGTCTACGCTGATTTCGGCTTCAACGACTTCAAGTCGGAAGAGACGCTGCCACCCATGCAAAAGCGCGGGCCGCTGGCATCGGATGCGGCGATGACCGACGAGATCATCAGCGAGGCCGACGCAAGCGACGAGCCGGTGTTCTTCTTTGCCGTCAGCCTGCAAAATCACGGCCCCTACGAGCCGAACCGCTACTACAATCCGACGCATACGGTGCAGGCGCCGATCAGCCAGTGGGCGCGCGAATCGCTGCTCAGCTATGCCGAGGGCTCAGCCGACGCCGATCGCGGTCTTGAACGCCTCGTCGAATGGGCGAAGAAACGCTCCCGCCCCACCGTGATCGCCTTCTTCGGCGACCATCTGCCGCCGCTGGGGCCGGTCTATGTCGAAACCGGCTTCCTGAAGGACAATGTCGCACCGCGCAAGGAAGCGTCGCCCGAGGCCGCCCTCGAACACCACGAGACGCCGCTGGTCATCTGGTCGAACCGCACCGGACCGGCTGAGCACATGGGTGCCGTCAGCCCAGCCTTCCTGCCTTATCATATCCTGAAGACGGCCGGCATCAGCCATCCCTACTACACCGGCTTCCTGGGCGAGATGAGCGAACGCTACCGTGTCGTCGACCGCAATTTGCTGCTGACGCCGGCTGGCGAGGCCACGCCCGATTGGGCGCGGCAGAAGGAGATCGACCCGGCGATCCGCGATTTCCGCCTGCTGCAGTACGATATGATGTTCGGC
This sequence comes from Mesorhizobium sp. M0140, assembly GCF_040322475.1. NCBI lineage: Bacteria > Pseudomonadati > Pseudomonadota > Alphaproteobacteria > Hyphomicrobiales > Phyllobacteriaceae > Mesorhizobium > Mesorhizobium sp. M0140. The sequence goes on from NZ_JAMYTM010000010.1 coordinate 165,204, forward strand.
AAACGCCACGCGGCGCCCGACTTCTTTCCCGAAACGGTCGACAAGATTGTCGCCGCCCATACGAGTTGAGACCGGCGATTCCCTCAGAGCCGGCTGGTCCGTCTCGGATCGCGCGTTCAGTTCGTCAATTGCAGCTTCGAGAACTTGTTGGCAATCTGCTGGAAGACGTCCGGCAATTTGGTCGGATCGTTGACTGCGTAATAGCCGCTCGGATCAGAGGCGCAGGCGCTGTAAAGCGCACGGTTGGCTGCGGTGTCGGACTGCAGCACCATGGTGTAGATCTGTACGCCCTGGTCCTTCAATTGGGTGCAGACGCTTTTGGTCCAGCCATCGACGTTGCGTGCCGCCGTCGTCTGGTTATCCGATCCGAAACGACCGCCGGCCAGATAGCCATAGGATGTGTAGTCCGACTTCGTCGGCTGTTGGCTGGCGCCATAGACGACGTTCTCACCGTCGGTGAGCAACAGCACGATCTTGCTGATGCCGGGCGTCTTCCACGGCGCTCCATCAGTGTAGGGCGCGGCGGGCGACAGCACCCGCATACCCCATGACAGGCCCTCGGAGACATTTGTGCCCGAACCGTTCCACTCGGTCATCCGACTAGCCGCCTTGCGCAGCTTGTCGAAATCGTCGGTCAGGGGGACCACCGGAGTCGGACACGCACGGTTCGGACCGATAGTGATGGGAGAGCCGGTCTCGGTGATGAGTTCCTTGGCGGGCGCAACATATTTGGCGATCTTTTCCCTGGCAGCCCTGTCATCGGGCGACAAAAGGTCGATGAGGTTGCCGAGCAGGTTGCTGAGATCGATGCCCAGAATGTTGATGCCCGACTGGGCAAGCCTGGTTTTGTCGCTGACATCGTTGAGGTAGGAGTTGTTGTAGTATTTGTCCGAATTGCCATAGGAGCCAGACGGCTTTTGGGCGTCTTCGGGATCATCCGGCGCAAAGTACGGCACGAACAGCGTGTCGGGCTTGGCCGTGTCGGGTGGCGTGTCGGAGATATTGTAAGCGCCTGGCCGCGCCTCGACACAACCCTTCCATCCGGTGCCATTCCATCCGGCATCGGTCCATCCGGTCTTCTTGAGCTGTTTGAAAAGCGCCATGTGGTTCGGCCGCTTGCCGTCGATGACGGGAAAATTGACGCCGTTGGTCGAGGACTTGCCGTCCATGTCGATCCAGGACGGATCGAAGCCGTCGCCATTGACGTTGACAGCCGTTACGAAAGGAACCAGCGAGGCGCGGACCTTGCGCGTCGGCGATTTCGCCGCTTCGAGCGTGTCGAGCAACGATTTTGTCGCCGTCCTCAACGCCGTCATGCGCGCGCCGGCCATCGAGCCGGTGTTGTCCAGCACCAGCACGACTTCGAGCTGGTTGTTCGATTCGACCGCCGAGGCATCGACGACGATGCGCTTGCTGTCGCCGAACAGGAAGGCGAAGTTGAGATTGACGTCCGCCGAGGCAACCGCCTTTGTCTTGACGAAGTTGACGCCCTTGTCGACAGTCAACGTCGCCTGCGCATTGCCGAGCTCGCCATGACCGACGATGTTGGCTTGGAAATAGCGGTTGAAAGCGTCATTGCGGGTGATGTCGAGATCGCCAAGGTGCGAGGAAGCAAGGTTTGCCGAATCGAGAGCGTTCTGCAAATTGCTCTTGGCCCGCATAAGGGTCGAGACATCGGTTGCGAAAGCGACTGCTGTCAGGATGACCGGCAAACCCAGTGCCAGCACAAGCGTGAAATTGCCGCTCTTCGAGCGCCAGAATTTGTCGAGAAGCATCCTTACCCCCGGAAATGCTTGCCGCTTTTGTGCGGTCGTCCGGGCTTTTGCGCCTTCCATGATGAATCGACCGTTGACGGCTGGGCTTCAACTCCACACAACCTTCTAGTGTGGTTAAGACGTGGTTCCCGGAAACCACAACTTCCGCCGTTGCTGCTCCCCGATCGTCACGTGGGACACACGGGAATGCCGCTTGCCCTTGCTTTACGGTCGGATTGCTATATAGACGCCCGCAATCTGCCGGTCCTTGCTGGGGGCTGAACGGAGGGCCGGAGGTTTTTTAGAACCTTCGTGTGAAGCCGGAAGTGCTTCCGCCTCCCGTGTCTCCGCTCTCGACCGTCTCGTTATGCTCCTTTCTTCCCCCTGCCCCTTCGAGGGTTTGCGGGTCAGAGAAGTTGCAGAGGCTTTTGCCGCCGGGAACCGGGAGAGAAACGAAGAAAGGCATAAGACATAATGGCTCTTTACGAACATGTGTTTCTTGCCCGGCAGGACCTCTCGCAGCAGCAGGTCGATGCTCTTGTCGAACAGTACAAGGGTGTCATCTCCGCGAATGGCGGGTCCGTCGGCCGGGTCGAGAATTGGGGACTGAAGTCCCTCACCTACCGGGTCAACAAGAACCGGAAGGCTTACTACACGCTGATGGACCTGAATTGCCCAGCGGCCGCGCTCAACGAGATGGAGCGCCAGATGGGCCTGTCCGAAGACGTGCTGCGCTTCCTGACCATCAAGGTCGAGGCGCATGAGGAAGGCCCGTCGGCCATGATGCAGAAGCGCGAAGAGCGCTCGGAACGCGGCGGCTTCGGCGACCGCGACCGTGGCGATCGTGGCCCGCGCTCGTTCGGCGACCGTGATCGCGGCGACCGTGGCGATCGTCCGCCGCGCTCGTTCGGCGACGCCGGTGCCGATCGTGGTCCGCGCCGTCCGCGCGAAGGCTTTGAAGGGGGTGCAGAATAATGGTCGACATCAATCAGATCCCGACCCGGCGCCCGTTCCATCGCCGCCGCAAGACCTGCCCGTTCTCAGGCGCCAACGCGCCCAAGATCGACTACAAGGACGTGCGTCTCCTGCAGCGCTACATTTCCGAGCGCGGCAAGATCGTGCCGTCGCGCATCACCGCCGTCAGCCAGAAGAAGCAGCGCGAACTCGCCAAGGCAATCAAGCGCGCCCGCTTCCTCGGCCTGCTGCCCTACGTGGTTCGCTAATAGCGTCAATGCGGGCGGCTCGCCGCCCGCTCCTCTCCCACGGCGACGGGCGCCGCAGGGTTGGACATCAAATCCCGGGTTGAGGTCAAAAACCTCTAACTGCCGCGACAGGCAGGACAGCGACACCAGCGCCCCCGGGCGCTCAAGCTTCCTGACCTGTTCCAGAGACATTCGGCGTCGATCTCATCGATTGATTGGCGCCCAACCGAAGGAACAAAACCATGGACGTCATTCTTCTCGAACGCGTTTCCCGCCTCGGCCAGATGGGCGACACCGTCAAGGTCAAGGACGGCTTTGCCCGTAACTTCCTGCTGCCGCAGGGCAAGGCGCTGCGCGCCAACGAAGCCAACAAGAAGAAGTTCGAAGGCCAGCGCGCCCAACTCGAAGCCCGTAACCTCGAGCGCAAGTCGGAAGCGGCCCAGATCGCCGAAAAGCTCGACGGCAAGAGCTTCATCGCCGTCCGCTCCGCCGGCGAAACCGGGCAGCTTTACGGTTCCGTTTCGACCCGCGACATCGCCGATCTGCTGACGGCGGAAGGTTTCTCGATCAACCGCAACCAGATCCTGCTCAACCAGCCGATCAAGACCATCGGTGTCACCAATGTGGCGATCGCGCTGCATCCGGAAGTCGAGGTCACCGTCACGCTCAACATCGCCCGCACGGCCGACGAAGCCGAGCGCCAGGCCAAGGGCGAGACACTGACCACTGCCGAAGCCATCTATGGCGACGACATCAACGACAACGCCCGGCCGGAGAACTTCTTCGATCCGAACACCGAGTTCGAGGGCGGCGAAGACAACGCCTGATCACACTTCGCAAGACGATTGGAGCCATGGGCTGATCACGACTTAAAGCCAAGCTCCGATCACTTTGCCGTCATCCAGCCATGCTGGACCAATGCCCGGGTCTCTCGCCCGGGCATTTTTGTGCCAAATGGAACTTTTCGAACCCCTATATATTGTTGCAGACTATGGCGTAGCGCGTCCTTTGGCCGCGCAAAGCACGCTGTGCAACTTTGGTTCGGCGCAAGACCCCCGGCGAAATCGATACCGATTTTCGCGGTCACGCGCCAAGGCAGCCTGTCTGGCCGAGAGGGGACATTTGGTCATGAATATTCTGTTGAAGCGCGTTCTCGACCGCCTGGTGCGCACCGGCAATCTCAAGGTGACCGGCCCCAAGGGCTCGGCTGTGATTTTCGGCGACGGCAGCGGCGAACCGGTGCACATGCATATCAAGACGGCGCATGCCGAGCGCGCCATCACCTTCGATCCGATGCTGGCAGTGCCAGAGTCCTACATGGACGGCGAACTCGACATCCTCGAAGGCGGCGTGCTGGGCGTGATGCGCATCGCCTTCCAGAATATGGGCAGCGGCGGCATCGACGCCACCTGGTCGAAGGCCATCGAAGGGCTGCGCCACGCCTTCCGCCGCCTGCAGCAGATCAACACCGCCTCGCGCTCGCGCCGCAACGTGCAGCGCCACTACGATTTGTCGGGCGACCTCTACCGGCTCTTCCTTGACCAGGACATGCAGTATTCCTGCGCCTATTTCGAGCAGCCGGACATGACGCTGGACGAAGCGCAGGCCGCCAAGAAGCGCCACATCGCCGCCAAGCTCCGGCTGAAAGCCGGCCAGACGGTGCTCGACATCGGCTCCGGCTGGGGCGGGCTTGGCCTCTACCTCGCCAAAGCGTTCGACGTCGACGTGCAGGGCGTGACGCTGTCGACCGAGCAGCATGGCGTCGCCACCGACCGGGCGCACGCGCAAGGGCTGGAAAGCCGCGTGCATTTCGAGCTCAAGGACTACCGCGAACTCAACGAGCGTTTCGATCGCATCGTCTCGGTCGGCATGTTCGAGCATGTCGGCGTCAACCACTACCGTACGTTCTTCGACAAGAGCGCGACGCTGCTCAAGCCCGATGGCGTGATGCTGTTGCACACGATCGGTCGTTCCGGCGTGCCGTGGGCGACCAGCGCATTCATCCGCAAATACATCTTCCCGGGCGGCTATATCCCTTCGCTCTCGGAAGTCATGCCGGCGATCGAAAAGTCGGGCCTGGTCGTCACCGACGTCGAGATCCTGCGGCTCCACTATGCCGATACGCTGAAGCACTGGGGCGAGCGCTTCGCTGCCAACCGCGACAAGGCCAAGGCGATCTATGACGAGCGCTTCTGCCGCATGTGGGAATTCTATCTGGCGGCCTCGGAAGCCGCCTTCCGCTGGCAGGACCTGGTCATCTTCCAGATCCAGATCACCAAGAAGAACGATACGCTGCCGATGTCGCGCGACTACATGGCCAAATGCGAAAAGGCGCTCGAGATGCGCGATATGGGGCATCGTGAAACGGCTCCCGTCAAAAAGAGTCCGACCGCCAAGCCGGCTCGTCGCCGCAAGGTTGCGGACCAGGAATAGCATTGCCGCTTGCCATTGCCGGCGCCTGCACTGAAAAAGGTCCCGTGACCGTCGCGGGACCTTTTTCATGACCTACGTCCTCTATGCCGCCGCCGCTCTGGCCGAGATCGCCGGCTGCTTTTCGTTCTGGGCCTGGTGGCGGCTGGATAAGTCGCCGCTTTGGCTTCTTCCCGGCCTCGGCTCGCTTGCCCTGTTCGGCCTCCTGCTGGCGCTGGTCGACACGTCAGCCGCCGGTCGCGCCTACGCCGCCTATGGCGGCATCTACATTGCGGCATCGCTTGGCTGGCTGTGGCTGGTGGAGGACGTGCGCCCCGACCGCTGGGATTTTGCCGGCGCGGCGCTCTGCATTGCCGGCGCTTCCGTGATCCTTCTCGTCCCGCGGGGCGCGTGAGATGGAGTTGCCGGCATCCCTTCGCCAAGGTGTCGAGCGCTTGCTCGAAAACGTTCCGCTGGCTGTACTCAAACAAGCGGCAAAAACGCTGTCCGACCGTTATCGTGCCGAATTGCGCGACGGCCGTCTGCACATGGCCGAGGATCTGGCGGTGAAAGCCTATCTGGCGACGCGGCTGCCGGCGACCTATGCCGCGATCCGCACCAGTCTCGATGCGCTGAGCGATGCCAAGCCCGCCTTCCAACCCAAGAGCCTGCTCGATGTCGGCGCAGGTCCTGGTACTGCGCTTTGGGCCACGACTGAGCTGTGGCCCGATCTCGAACAGGCTGTGTTGTTCGAAGCCAGTGCGGCGGTACGCAAGGTCGGCGAGACACTTGCCGCCGGTGCGATTGCCGCCCAGACGAGGTGGCTGGCGGGTGATGCCACCATCGACCTTGCCGACCTCAAGTCGGCCGATCTGGTCACTTGCGCCTATGTGCTCGATGAAATCGCTCCCGCATCACTGCCGAAGCTCATCGACCGCCTCTGGCAACTCACCGCCGACACGCTGCTTGTGGTCGAGCCGGGCACCCCTGCCGGCTGGCAGCGCATCCTTGCCGTGCGCCGGCAGTTGATCGAGGCGGGCGCGCATGTGCTAGCGCCTTGCGCGCATCAGGCGCCCTGCCCGCTGATCCAGCCCGACTGGTGCCATTTTTCCCGCCGCGTCGCCCGCTCGCGCCTGCATCGGCTGGCCAAGGATGCCGACGTGCCGTGGGAAGACGAGAAGTTCATCTATGTCGCGGCTTCCCGAGAACGGCCCACTTCGCACCAGGCGCGGGTTCTTGCGCCGCCGAAATCCGGCTCCGGCAAGGTTCTGCTCAAGCTTTGCCAGGACGACGGTACCGCCGCCGAGCGCTTGTTCACCAAGCGCGACGGCGCCGACTTCAAGCTCGCCCGGCGGCTGGACTGGGGCGACAGGCTGGGTTCCGAATAGGCGGCAGTGGCGTTTCGAACCGCTCCGAAGAAAAATTCGGAGCGATGTCGAATCCAGGCCGTGCCGTTCGACCATTGGCGTTCTCGGATCTTTCGAGACGCCAAGAGTGTCAAACGGCATCAGCCAACAGGAGAGACGCAATGAGCTATATCGCAGGATTTGTCGCCGCGGTGCCCGCCGCCAACAAGGAAGCCTATCGCAAGCATGTCGCCAAGGCGGCATCGGTGCTGAAGGGGTTCGGCACCACCCGGATGGTCGAGGGATGGGGCGACGACGTGCCCGGCGGCAAGATCACCGACTTCAAGGGAGCCGTGAAGGCAAAGCCGGATGAGGTCATCACCTTTTCGTGGCACGAATACGCGGACAAGGCGGCGGCGGACGCTGCCTATCAGACGATGATGAGCGACCCGCGCATGGCGGAGATCGGCGCGTCCATGCCCTTTGACGGCAAGCGCATGATCATCGGCGGTTTCACGCCGTTCATCGACCTGAACACGACCGGCAAGACCGGCTATATCGATGGCTCGCTGGTGCCGGTGCCGGCCGCCAACAAGCAAGCCTACCTTGCCGTGGCGGCGAAGCAGGCCGCGGTGATCAAGGAACATGGCGCAACCCGCGTCGTCGAGGCGTGGGGCGACGATGTTCCCGACGGCGAGATCACCGATTACCGCAGCGCCGTGAAAGCGACGGGCGATGAGGTTGTCGTCTATGCCTGGGTCGAATGGCCGTCGAAGCAGGTGCGTGACGACGCCTGGAAGAAGGTGATTGCCGATCCGCGCATGTATGCCGACACCATGCCCTACGACAACCAGCGCCGGGTCCACGGCGGCTTCGCACCGATCCTCGACGCCTGATCCCAAGAACCCTAGACAATCCTGGAAAAGGAAACCCACCATGCGTTATGCCTGTCTCATCTACTACCACCCCAAGACGCTGTTCGGCGGCAGCCCGCAAGCCAACGCCGTGCTGGCCGAATGCGCCGGATATGACGAGGTGCTCAGGGCCAGCGGCCACTTCGTAACCGCCGAGGCCCTGGTGTTGCCGGAAGAGGCGATGACCGTGCAGGTCCGCGACGGCAAGATGTCTTCGGTCGACGGCCCGTTCATGGAGACCAAGGAAATCCTGGGCGGCATCATCGTCATCGAAGCCCGTGATCTCAATGAAGCGGTGCGGGTGGCGAGCGGCCATCCGCTGGCAACGATCGGCTTTATCGAAGTCCGTCCGGTCGTCGACTTCAGCCAGCCGCCGCCGGTCCTGTGAGCACCGCCGGCCCGCGCGACGCCCTGGAGGCGGCCTACCGCACCGAGGCGCGGCGCGTGCTGGCGACCTTGATCCGCCTGCTCGGCGGTTTCGACGCGGCGGAGGAGGCCTTGCATGAGGCCTTCACTGCTGCCGCCGAACAATGGCCGCGCCAGGGTGTGCCGGCCAATCCCTATTCCTGGCTGGTCTCGGCCGGCCGCTTCAGGACCATCGACCGCTGGCGCCGGGAAGCGCGGCTGGCCGGGGCTCTGCCCGAGCTCACGGCTCTGGCCGAGCCGACACCGGAGCCGGCCATGCCGGAAGACATCCAGGACGATGAATTGCGGCTCATCTTCGTCTGCTGCCATCCGGCGCTGGCGCCGGATGCACGCATCGCCCTGACCCTGCGCGAAGTGGGTGGTTTGACCACCGAAGAGACCGCCCGCGCCTATCTGACGCCGGCACCGACCATTGCGCAACGCATCGTGCGGGCCAAGGCGAAGATCCGCGACGAGGCCATCCCTTACGAAGTGCCGGACCGCGACGACCTGCCGGCGCGTCTCGAGAGTGCGCTGCAGGTGATCTACCTGATCTTCAATGAGGGTTACGCGGCAACCGAGGGGCCGAACCTGACGCGGGCCGATCTGTGCGCCGAGGCGATCCGGCTCGGCCGGCTGATGGTCGAACTGCTCGACCAGCCGGAGGCGCAAGGGCTGCTGGCCCTGATGCTGCTGCACGAGGCGCGGCGCGCGACGCGGGTCGACGCCAGCGGCGACCTTGTCCTGCTAGAGGATCAGGACCGCACGCTGTGGGACCGTTCGCTGATCGCCGAGGCCGACGGCCTGATCGGTCGGGCGATCGCCTCGCGCCGCATCGGACCTTACATCCTGCAGGCGGCCATTGCTTCCGTCCACGCCGAGGCGGCAGGCACGGCGGAGACCGACTGGGTACAAATCGTCGCGCTTTACGATGTGCTCGGCCGCGTCGACCCCTCGCCGGTCGTGGCACTCAACCGCGCCGCGGCCATAGGCATGCGCGACGGCCCGCAGGCCGGACTGGCGGCAATCGAGGCGGCCATGGGACAAGGCGGGCTGGACGGCTACCATCTGGCGCACGCGGCGCGAGCAGACATGCAGCGCAGGCTTGGCTTGACCGAAGCGGCAAGGACCTCCTACCGGCGGGCGATCGAGTTGACCCGGCAACCGGCGGAACGCCGGTTCATCGAGGGGCGACTCGGTCAGCTTTGAGCGGGATGGCTGCACAGGGCACCATTCTTGTTTTCCTGTTTTGTTCTCCCTGTAGATGCGCTACGTTCGTTCTTTCGATTCGAGTCAATTGTGATTCTTTCCACCGAAAAAACTCGGCTGTGAATCGCGGGTATCAAAGCTGATTGGACAGGCACTGGTGCAGATAAGTCAGCATGGACTTGTCACGTTCTGATATCGAGAAGCCGGGATCGAAATCGGGGACATCATGGCAGAAGCAGCGCGAAAATTCGGCGTCGCGGAAACACCGCTTTATCGTGAAGCGCCAAACAACATCGAGGCCGAGCAGGCGCTGCTCGGCGCGATCCTGGTCAACAACGATGCCTTCTACCGCGTCTCGGACTTCCTCAAGGCCAGCCATTTCTACGAGCCGCTGCACCGCAAGATCTTTGAGGTGGCGTCCGAGTTCATCCGCATGGGCAAGGTCGCGACGCCGATAACGCTAAAAACCTTCCTGCCGGCCGACGAGAAAGTCGGCGACATGACGATGGCGCAATATGTCGTGCGGCTGGCGGTGGAGGCCGTTACCGTCGTCAACGCCACCGACTATGGCCGCGCCATCTATGACCTTGCGACGCGCCGCGCGCTGATCACCGTCGGCGAGGACATGGTCAACATCGCCTATGACGCGCCGGTCGACATGGCGCCCGGCGAACAGATCGAGGACGCCGAACGCCGCCTGTTCGAGCTGGCCGAAAACGGCCGCTACGATGGCGGCTTCGAGAGTTTTTCCGATGCGTTGAAGAACGCCGTCGACATGGCCAGTGCGGCTTACATGCGCGACGGTCACCTATCCGGCATTGCCACCGGCCTGCGCGATCTCGACCACCGCATGGGCGGCCTGCAGCCATCCGATTTGATCATCATCGCCGGCCGCCCAGGCATGGGCAAGACGTCGCTGGCCACCAACATCGCCTACAACATCGCGGCCGCCTATGAGCCTGCCCAGCAGGCCGACGGTTCGGTCAAGGCGGCCAATGGCGGCGTCGTCGGCTTCTTCTCGCTCGAAATGTCGTCGGAGCAGCTGGCCACCCGCATCATCTCCGAGCAGACCGAGATTCCATCGTCGAAAATCCGGCGCGGCGATTTGACGGAAGCCGATTTCGGCAAGCTTGTCGCCTACACGCAGGAGAACCACAAGCGCCCGCTCTACATCGACCAGACGGGTGGTATCTCGATCGCCCAGCTCGCGGCGCGCGCCCGCCGCCTCAAGCGGCAGCGCGGGCTGGACCTGATGGTCATCGACTATATCCAGCTGATGCAGGGTTCGTCCGCCAAGGCGTCGCAGAACCGCGTCCAGGAAATCACCGAGATCACCACCGGACTGAAGGCACTCGGCAAAGAGTTGGGCGTGCCGATCATCGCCCTCTCACAGCTCTCGCGTCAGGTCGAAAGCCGCGACGACAAGCATCCGCAGCTGTCCGATCTGCGCGAATCGGGCTCGATCGAGCAGGACGCCGACGTCGTGCTGTTCGTGTACCGCGAGGAATATTACATCAAGAACAAGGAACCGGAGAAAGGCACGCCCGAGCACCTCGCCTGGGAAACGAAGATGATCGAGGTCCAGGGCAAGGCCGAAGTGATCATCGCCAAGCAGCGCCATGGCCCGACCGGCACCGTCAGCCTTGCCTTCCAGGGCGAGTTCACCCGCTTCTCCGACCTCGCCGAGGAGCATCATCTGCCGGAAAGGTTCGAGTAGCTTTTTGACCTACCGTCGCGCTCTGTCACACCCCCCTCTGTCCTGCCGGACATCTCCCCCGCAAGGGGGGAGATTGGATGTCGTTACCGATTTCGCCAATCGCCGACGTGGCAGAGATGGTGCTGTAGTCAAAACTGCCAATCTCCCCCCTTGCGGGGGAGATGTCCGGCAGGACAGAGGGGGGTGTGAAGGAACGCCCCGCTTTCCCAATTTTCAGCCTGCGGCGACGTAATGGCAAAGTCACGCGTCCAATTCATCTGCCAGAGTTGCGGATCGGTGCATCAGCGCTGGGCCGGCAAATGCGATGCCTGTGGCGAGTGGAACACGCTGGTCGAGGAAGGCACGTCCGGCGGCATCGGCTCGGGACCAGCCAACACGCGCAATGCCCGCAAGGGCCGCGCGGTGGTGCTGACCACGCTGTCCGGCGATATCGAGGACGCGCCGCGCATCATCTCGGGCATTGGCGAACTCGACCGCGCCACCGGCGGCGGTTTCGTGCGCGGCTCGGCGTTGCTGGTCGGCGGCGACCCCGGCATCGGCAAGTCGACGCTGCTCACCCAGGCGGCCGCGGCGCTGGCATCAAAAGGCCATCGCATCGTCTATGTTTCCGGCGAAGAGGCGGTCGCGCAGATCAGGCTGCGGGCGCAGCGGCTTGGCGTCGCCTCTTCTCCGGTGGAACTTGCCGCCGAGACCAATGTCGAGGACATCCTGGCGACGATCGCCGACGGCAAGCGGCCTGATCTCGTCATCCTGGATTCGATCCAGACGCTGTGGACCGACCTTGCCGATTCGGCGCCTGGGACCGTCACACAGGTGCGCGCCGCCGCCCAGGCGATGATCCGTTATGCGAAATCCACAGGGGCGGCGATCGTGCTGGTCGGCCATGTCACCAAGGAAGGCCAGATCGCCGGGCCGCGCGTCGTCGAGCACATGGTCGACGCCGTGCTCTACTTCGAAGGCGAAGGCGGCCATCACTATCGCATCCTGCGCACGGTGAAGAACCGTTTTGGACCGACCGACGAGATCGGCGTCTTCGAAATGTCGGACAAGGGCCTGCGCGAGGTCGCCAATCCGTCCGAGCTTTTCCTTGGCGAACGCCATGCCAAATCGCCGGGGGCGGCGGTTTTCGCCGGCATGGAGGGGACAAGGCCGGTGCTGGTCGAGATCCAGGCACTGGTCGCACCCTCCTCGCTCGGCACGCCGCGCCGCGCCGTCGTCGGCTGGGACGGCGCCCGGCTGTCGATGATCCTGGCGGTTCTCGAAGCCCATTGCGGCGTGCGCTTCGGCACTCACGATGTCTATCTCAATGTCGCCGGAGGCTACCGGATTTCGGAGCCCGCGGCCGATCTGGCAGTGGCGGCCGCCCTGGTTTCCTCGCTCACCGGTCTTGCCCTTCCCGCCGATTGCGTCTATTTCGGCGAAATCAGCCTTTCGGGCGCCGTGAGGCCGGTTGCGCATGCGCAACAGCGCCTCAAGGAAGCCGAAAAGCTGGGTTTTGGAAGCGCGGTTCTGCCCTCGGGCAGCGGGGAACTGGCCGGGGGGATCGGGGCCGGTTCTTTCCAGCCGACCGAGCTTGCCGACCTCGTGGCACGCATAGCCGGCTCACGCCGAAGCCGCGTGGACGAAGAAGATTAGAGCATCGGACCCAGAACCCGATGCTCCGCGCTATAATGCGGCTCATGGAGTGGGGCGAAAGACATGCCGATTACGCTGCTTGACGGAATTCTCGTCGGCTTCACTCTGGTCTCGGCGATGCTCGCCATGGTTCGCGGCTTCTCGCGCGAAGTCCTGTCCGTCGTCTCCTGGGCAGCGGCGGCAGCGGCGGCGTTCTTCTTCTACAAGCCGGTTGTGCCTTACCTCGCGCCCTACATCGAGAATGAAAAGGTCGCCATGGCGGCGGCCGCCGGCGTGGTTTTCATCATCGCGTTGATCGTCGTCTCGGTCATCACCATGAAGCTAGCCGACTGGATCATCGATTCCAGGATCGGCGCACTCGATCGTACGCTCGGTTTCCTTTACGGCGCCGCGCGCGGCATCCTGGTCGTTGCCGTCGCCCTGCTGTTCTTCAACTGGCTGGCCGGTGCCAAGGCACCAGCCTGGGTCACGGAGGCCAAGTCGCGGCCGCTGCTCGAACAGATCGGCGCCAAGCTCGAAAGCCTGCTGCCCGAGGATCCGGAAAACGCGATCCTCAAGAAGCTCAATCCGAATCAGCCGGCCGCCGAGACACCAGCTGCTCCGGACGCACCGGCGGCGGATGCTCCGGCGGGCGGCGACGATGCCAACACGCCGGCGCCTGACGACAATGACGCAACACCACCGGCCAACAACGCTCCGGCACCGACGGCACCGGCAAACTGACGCCGAAAACGACGTCAGGATCTGACGATGGTGTGAACGACCGCACGGCCCGCGTTGCTTTCGGCGCGAACCCGCATTATATGGCGATTTTAGCGGAGCTTAAGATGGCAGACGCAGACGACGTGCTTTCCGCCGAGGCCGACGACCATTTCCACGACGAATGCGGTGTGTTCGGCATTTTCGGCCGGCAGGACGCGGCAGCCATCGTCACACTGGGCCTGCATGCGCTGCAGCATCGTGGCCAGGAAGCGGCAGGCATCGTTTCTTATGACGGCAGCCAGTTCCATGTCGAACGCCATGTCGGCCTGATCGGCGACACCTTCACCAAGCAGCGCGTCATCGACAGCCTGCAAGGCAACCGCGCCATTGGCCATACCCGCTACGCCACGACTGGCGGCGCCGGCATGCGCAACATCCAGCCCTTTTTCGCAGAATTGGCCGATGGCGGCTTCGCCGTCGCCCACAACGGCAATCTGACCAACGCCATGACCGTGCAGCGCGCGCTGCAGAAGCAAGGCGCGATCTTCTCCTCCACCTCCGATACCGAGACGCTTTTGCACCTTGTCGCCACCAGCAAGGAGCGCGATTTGAACTCGCGTTTCATCGATGCGGTGCGGCAGGTCGAGGGCGCCTTCTCGCTGGTGGCGATGACGGCCAAGAAGATGATCGGCTGCCGCGATCCGCTCGGCATCCGGCCGCTGGTGCTCGGCGATCTCGACGGCGCCTGGATCCTGGCCTCCGAAACCTGCGCGCTCGACATCATCGGCGCTCGTTTCGTTCGCGACCTGAAGCCCGGCGAGATGGTCGTCGTCACGTCCAAGGGTATTGAAAGCCTGTTCCCCTTCGAACCGCAGAAGACCCGCTTCTGCATCTTCGAATATGTCTATTTCGCGCGGCCGGATTCCTCGGTCGAAGGCCGTAACGTCTATGAGGTGCGCAAGCGCATCGGCGCCGAGCTGGCGGTTGAAAGCCCGGTCGAGGCGGACATCGTCGTGCCGGTGCCGGATTCGGGCACGCCGGCGGCGATCGGCTTCAGCCAGGCCGCAGGCATTCCCTTCGAGCTCGGCATCATCCGCAATCATTATGTCGGCCGCACCTTTATCCAGCCGGGCGATTCGATCCGCCACATGGGCGTCAAGCTGAAGCACAATGCCAACCGCCGCATGATCGAGGGCAAGCGCGTGGTGCTGGTCGACGACAGTATCGTGCGCGGCACCACCAGCCAGAAGATCGTGCAGATGGTGCGCGACGCCGGCGCCAAGGAGGTGCATATGCGCATCGCCTCACCGCCGACACGCGCCTCCTGCTTCTACGGTGTCGACACGCCGGAGAAATCGAAGCTCCTGGCATCGCGCATGTCAATCGAGGAGATGGCCGAGTTCATTCGCGTCGATTCGCTCGGCTTCCTCACCATTGACGGGCTCTACCGCGCCGTCGGCGAAGCCAGCCGCGACAACGACCAGCCGCAATTCTGCGATGCCTGCTTCACCGGCCAGTATCCAACCCGCCTGCTCGACTTCGAAGGCCACGACAATGTGCGCACGCTGTCGCTGCTGGCGACAAGCGGGACGTAGACCGGACCGTCATCAGCGTTAGTCAAACTCCCGGAATCCATCGCATGACCCTCGACCTTACCGGCCGCGTTGCGGTCGTCACCGGCGCCTCGCGCGGTATCGGCTATTTCATGGCCAAGGAATTGGCTGCCGCCGGCGCGCATGTCATTGCGGTGGCGCGCACTGTCGGCGGACTGGAAGAGCTCGACGACCAGATCAAGACGGCCGGCGGCCAGGCGACACTGGTGCCGCTCGACCTCGCCGACATGGCCGGCATCGACCGCCTGGGCGGCGCCATCCACGAACGCTGGGGCAAGCTCGACATTCTCGTCGCCAATGCCGGCGTTCTCGGCGTCATTTCGCCGATCGGTCATGTCGAAGCAAAAACCTTCGAGAAGGTGATGACCATCAACGTCACCTCGACCTGGCGGCTGATCCGCTCGGTCGACCCTCTGCTGCGGCTCTCCGATGCTGGACGAGCGATCATCCTATCTTCCAACGCAGCGCACTCGGCGCGTGCCTTCTGGGCGCCCTACGCGGCGTCCAAGGCCGCGGTGGAGACGATGATGCGCTCCTGGGCGCATGAGACGCAGAGCCTGCCGCTCCGGGTCAACGCCGCCGACCCCGGCGCCACCCGCACCGCCATGCGTGCCCAGGCAGTGCCGGGCGAGGATCCCGAGACGTTGCCGCACCCCGCCGAGATCGCCAAACGCATCGTGCCGCTGGCCAGCCCGGAGCTGAAAGAGACCGGATTGATCTTCCAAGCCAAGCACAATCGCTTCGTCGCCTATCGCCAGCCGGAATAAAACTAGAGCCTTTTTGACGCATGTCGGTTCCCAAAAACCGCTGCACACTTTTAGGCGACATGCGTAGGGATTAAACAGGCCTCCGGCAACGTTTCTTCTGATGTAACCCGTCGAAGACCAACCGGAGGACCGACATGCGTAGACTGCTTCTCGCCACCGCCGCCACCCTGATCGCAGCCGCGGGCGCCGCTTACTCGCAAGATGCCAAGATGAGCTTCTTCGTTACCAGTGTCGGTTCCGGCAAGGGTGCCGACCTCGGCGGCCTCAAAGGCGCCGACGCGCATTGCGCGTCGCTGGCGGAAGCCGCTGGCGTCACCGGCAAAAGTTGGGCCGCCTATCTGTCGACCAGCGACACCGACGCCCGCGACCGCATCGGCAAGGGGCCATGGGTAAACGCAAAGGGCATCAAGATCGCCGACGATGTCGCCTCGTTGCACAGCGATGCCAACGGCATCACCAAGCAGACAGCGCTCAACGAGAAAGGCGAAGCGGTCAACGGCCGCGGCGACACGCCCAACCGCCACGACGTGCTGACCGGCTCCAAGCCCGACGGCACCAAGATCGCCGACCAGACCTGCGGCGACTGGACGATGAGCGGGGCGGAAGGCGCCGCTATGATAGGCCATCATGACCGCGCCGGCCTCGACGATTCGGCAGCGGCCAAATCCTGGAATTCCTCGCACGCTTCGCGCGGCGGCTGCAGCCAGGAGGCGCTCAGGGGCACCGGGGGCGACGGCTTGTTCTATTGTTTTGCCACCAACTGAGCCGATTTCGCTTCGAAATCGGGCTGCGAAACCCCCGTCACATCACGCGGCTGTGATGTGACGATGGAAGGCTGCGCCGCCGTCATGCTTTCGTCATTTCCGTGGAGTTGGTAAGGATCACAGCGACTCCCACAACAAGCGCCCACTGGCAGAATGAGGAAATCCCCATGGCTACGACCGCAGCAGCGTTGGTCTGGTATCTGGTAATCGCCGGCCCGCAAGGCGGCATGGTCGTGCTGCCCAGCACCTTCGACAAACGCGAACAGTGCACCGCCGCCATCACCGAATATCAGAAGCAGCCGACACCGGCCGGCTGGTCGGTGCAATGCGTGCCGAGCGCCTTGCCCTTCACTGACGAGGGCGACGCCGAAGAACCGTCAGCGCAGTAAGCGTCAGCGGCGCGCGCTCACCGTCAGCTCCGGCTTCTGACTGATGGTCTGGAATACCACGCAATAGCGCTCGGTCAGCTTCAGCAGCGAGTCTATCCGCTCCTGCGGCTCATTGGTGTCGAGGTTGAAATTGAGCCGGATGGCGCGAAAGCCGACCGGCGCATCCTTGGCGACACCGAGCGTGCCGCGAAAATCGAGATCGCCTTCGGCTTCCACCGTGGCGGCACCGAGCTTGAACTCGAGCGCCGTCGCCACCGCCTTCAGCGTCACCCCGGCGCAAGCCACCAAGGCCTCCAGCAGCATGTCGCCCGAGCAGAGCTCAAGCCCTGAGCCGCCTGTTGCCGGATGCAGTCCGGCGATGGCGAGCGCCCTGCCCGTCTCCACCTTGCAGGCAACCGACTGGTCGTCGATCGAGCCCTTGGCGCGAAGCGTGATCAGGGCCTGCGAAGCATCGTCACGATAGGCCTGCTTCAGCGGCGCCTGCATGGCCTTCAGTTCGGTCGCATCCATCCGCTTTCCCCTTTCGTCGACTGCTTGCGTCACCGGCATACGCCGTCCGGTCGAGATTTGCGCCGATCACCGTGGGAAGGCAATGCCGTTCCGCAACAGGAGACAGCCGCCAACACCGATATCCCAAATGGGACATTGACGGACAAGGTCCCAAAACGTCTGATCCGGGCAAGTCATCACTCCATTTCCCGGCGGTCCCAAGATGCCCCGTACCCTCTCGACAAGGCCGAAACAGGATGGGTTTCGCGCGCCCGGCGAATTCGAACCCAAATCAGGCTGCTGGATGATCTGGCCGGAGCGACCGGACACCTGGCGCCTCGGCGCCAAGCCCGCGCAAAAGCTGTTCGCGGATGTCGCCGGGGCGATCGCGCAAAGCGAGCCGGTGACGGTGGCGGCCTCTGCTCGCCAGTGGCAGAATGCCCGAGCGCGATTGCCAGGCCATGTGCGCATCGTGGAGATGTCCACCAACGATTCCTGGCTGCGCGACAGCGGCCCCAATTTCGTCGTCAACGATCAAGGCGACGTGCGTGGCGTCGATTGGATCTTCAACGCCTATGGCGGTTTCGACGGCGGCCTCTATTCGCCATGGGACCTGGACGACCTGGCGGCGCAGAAAGTGCTCGAAATCGAGAACATGGATCGCTACCGCGCACCGCTGATCGCCGAGGGCGGCGGATTGCAGTGCGACGGCCAGGGCACCCTCATCACGACGGAGCAATGCCTCCTCAACCGAAATCGCAACGCCCATCTCGGCAAGGCCGAAGTGGAACGCCAGCTCGGCGACTATCTCGGTGTCGATACCGTCATCTGGCTGCCACGCGGCCTCGCTTTCGACGAGACCGACGGCCATGTCGACGACGTCTGCTGCTTCGTGCGCCCCGGCGTGGTCGTGCTGAGCTGGACCGACAACCGGGAGGACCCGCAATACGAGATTGTGCGAGAAGCCGAAGAGGTGCTGCGTTCGGCCCGCGATGCGCGTGGCCGCGCGCTGAAAGTTCATCGGCTGCCCCACCCCTTGCCGATCGAGATGACGCCGGAAGAAAGCGACAGCGTGGACCGGCTGGATTCGACCTGGGCGCGACCGGCTGGAAACCGGATCGCGGCGAGCTATATCAACTACTATCCGGGCAACAGCGTCGTGGTGGTACCGCAGTTCGGCTGCGATCTCGATGTGACGGCCAAGCAGACGCTGGCCGAGCTGTTTCCCGACCACAAGATAGTCGGCATCGAAAACTCACGCGAGATCCTGCTGGGTGGCGGCAATGTCGCCTGCATCACCTTGCCAGTCTATGCCCCGCAACGGCGTTGAGGGACGGGGCATGCCCAAAACAGATAGCGAAAACGGAGGACATTTATGCGCGCTCTGATCTTCTCAACCCTGCTTGCCTGCGGCATCTGCGCAAATGCGGCTTCGGCTGACGAGGAAAAGATCGTCAACGTCTACAACTGGTCCGACTACATCGCGCAGGACACGGCCGAGAAATTCGAGAAGGAGACGGGCATCAAGGTTCGCTACGATGTCTATGACGGCAACGAGGTGCTTGAAACCAAGCTGCTCACCGGCGGCTCGGGATATGACGTGGTCTACCCCTCAGCCTATCCGTTCCTGAAGAACCAGGTGAAGGCGGGGGCGTTCCTGGAACTCGACAAATCGAAGCTTGCCAACCATTCGAAGATCGATCCGCAGGCCCTGGCGCTGATCGCTGGCGCCGACCCGCGGAACCTGCATGCCGTGCCCTATATGGCGGTCACCGACGGCATTGGCTACAACGTCGCCGCGGTGAAGCAGCGGCTGCCGGACGCGCCGACGGATTCCTTCGCCATGGTCTTCGACCTCGAAATGGTCAAGAAGCTGTCCGATTGCGGCGTGGCCATGATCGATGCGCCGGCGGAAGTCATCCCGATGGCGATGAACTATCTTCACATCGACCCCAAATCGACCAGTCCCGACGACCTCGCCAGGGTCGAGGACCTGATGGGCAAGGTGCGGCCCTACATCCGCTATTTCCATTCGTCCAAATACATCAACGACCTCGCCAACGGCGACATCTGCGTGGTGTTGGGCTGGTCGGGGGACATCCTCCAGGCAAGGACTCGTGCGGCGGAATCCGTGAAGAAGCTGGAGATCGCCTATTCCATTCCCAGGGAAGGCACGCTCATCAACTTCGATACGATGGCGGTGCCGAAAGATGCGCCGCATCCCGACAACGCCCAGGCCTGGATCGACTTCAATCTGCGGCCCGATATCGCCGCGGCCAATTCCAGCTATGTCTCCTACGCCAATGCGATACCGGAGTCCCTGCCGCTGATGGACAAGGCCATAGCCAGCGATCCCGGCGTCTTTCCGGCTGATGCCGTAAAGGCCAAGCTGTTCGTGGTCGACAACAACGACCCAAAGTGGCTGCGATCGCAAAACCGCATGTGGACGCGCATCGTGACGGGGCAATAGAGCCGGCGGGAGCCGTCAGGCTCAAGCGACGTCGCGGAGGGTCGCCAGCAGCTCGACCTGGGAGTGCACGCCGAGCTTGCGGTAGATCTGCTTGATGTGGTTGCGGACGGTGCCGGGCGAGACGGCGAGACTTCGCGAGATGGTCTTGGCGTTGCCACCATCGACCAGGTGCCGCGCAATCTCGGCCTCGCGCCTGCTCAGCCGCGAGCGAGCGTCACCGATTGCGGCGCCCTTGTGCCGGAAGCGGCACAGATGAAGCAATCTTCCCAAAATGAGCCTTGTCGCGCTGCTTGCCGCGCAAGCCGTTGCCAGATCCTGCTCGCCAAACGGTTCTGCCCCGTTTCGCCTGAGAAAAGTGACATAGCCAGCGGTCAGCCCGTCGAGATTGAACACGCCGGTGATCTCGTCGAAACTGTCGGAAGGGCCGAAGAATTCGCGATAGTAGGGGGTGCGCTGGAAGTCGCCATTGCGGAGTGCCGACAGCGGCAACAGGAAATCCTGCCTTGTGCTGGCGAACCTCTGGAAGAAGGGATCCTGGCGATACAGTCGTGCATCGTAGTCGCGGTTCCAGCGATCGGGGCCGGCATCGTCGATGGTCAGGGACGTGATATCGCGACGGTAAAAGCCGACATAGGCGCGGTCGGAGCCAAGCAACTCGCTCGCCGCTGCCGTGAAGCGAGCCGACAATTCTTCGGGAGT
Source organism: Mesorhizobium sp. M0140 (assembly GCF_040322475.1). Classification (NCBI taxonomy): domain Bacteria; kingdom Pseudomonadati; phylum Pseudomonadota; class Alphaproteobacteria; order Hyphomicrobiales; family Phyllobacteriaceae; genus Mesorhizobium; species Mesorhizobium sp. M0140. The sequence continues at coordinate 185,688 of NZ_JAMYTM010000010.1, forward strand.
CGCGGCAACGGCCGCAGCGGCCACACCGCCGCTCCAGCGTCCAAACTGATCGAGGGAAACGTTCGACTGCATTCCGGCTCACAGTAGCGCAAGCCGTTACAAGTTCAAAACAGCCATTTCCTTTGACTTCGAACCTCTCGGCCATACCTATGCGGGAGTCGTTGTCGCGGAGCCATCATGCCGGTCAAGCTGAAACTGATCTGCCTTATCCTGCCGATGCTTGCCGTCCTGGCGCAGCCCGTCCTGGCTGAAACAGCGGAGCGGCCGGCGCCCTCGGGCGGCGTTCTGTCCCTGCTGCCGCCGCCGCAGACAACCAACCATTCGATCACGCTGGCCGGAAGAAAGCTGGATTACCAGGCAAAAGCCGCCACCCTGTCGCTGCTTTCCGGCAAGGGCGACGTCACGGCGGAGATCTTCTATGTCGCCTACACGCTGGAGCCGCCGGCAAGCGGGGCCAAAGACCCGCAGCGGCCGATCACCTTCGTGTTCAACGGCGGCCCTGGAGCAGCGTCCGCCTATCTGCATATCGGCGCTCTCGGTCCACGGATAATCGCGACGGGAGCCGACGGCGAATTCCTGCCGTCACCGCAAAGACTGATCGACAATCCGGACAGCTGGCTCGACATGACCGATCTCGTCTTCGTCGATCCGGTCGGAACCGGCTATAGCCGCGAGGCACCGGGGCAGGACACGCGCGATTTCTGGGGTGTCAACCAGGATGCCAGCTCGATTGGCGCCTTCATCCGGCTCTATCTCTCGCAGAACGGCCGCACCGGCTCGCCGCTGTTCCTTGCCGGTGAAAGCTATGGCGGGTTCCGCGCGGCGCTGCTCGCCAGGACATTGCAGGAAGATATCGGCATCAGTCCGAACGGCATCGTGCTGATCTCCCCGGCGCTGGAGTTCACGCTGGTGCAGCCCGACGAATTCGAGCCGCTGCATTGGGCGCTCGAACTGCCTTCACTGGCGGCGGTGCGCCTGCGCGCCGAAGGCGTCAGCGGCGATGCATTGCGGGAGAAGCTGGCAGACGTCGAACATTATGCGATGGGCGATTACCTTACGGCGCTCACCAGCGGACTGGAGCAAGGCAGCGGCTGGCCAGTCAACGCGTGGCTGACATCACCGGCCTGCCGCTCGACCTGGTGCAGCGGAACTCCGCCCGCATTCCCACCGGCCTGTTCGCAAGGGAGTTCGCCCGCGCCAGCGGCAAGGTGCTCAGCCCCTATGACGCCACGATCGGCACGGCCGACATCGCGCCCGAGAGCGCTCGCATCGCCGGCCCGGATCCGGTGCTCGACCGCAGCGTGCCGGCGCTGACGTCGGCGTTCGTCGGCTATATCAGCGACGAACTGCATTTCCGCACCGATGTCAGCTATCGGCTGCTCAATGGCGAAATCAGCCATAATTGGGACTACGGGACCAGCGCGTCACGGCAAGGCTATGCCGGGGTAATGGACGATCTGCAGCGAGCACGCTCGCTGAACCCCTCGCTCGGCGTCGTGATCGTCAACGGCTACACCGACCTGGTCACGCCTTACCTCGCCTCGCGCTACCTGGTGAACCAGATCCCGTCGCTCGCCAATGCCAAGCCTATCCGTCTCGATGTCGTCGAGGGCGGGCACATGATGTATTTCCGATCCGATGGTCGGCGCGCCCTGAAAGAGGCCGCTTCGGAGCTTTACCAGGCGACGCAATAGGCTTGGCGACAGTGCAACTCGCCATGGACCCCTGCCCCAACATAAGCACCGGGCTGGCGTAGCGCCGCAGCGGTTTTCGCCCGTATAGCTTGGTGCCAAGGGAGCTGAATTCACAGTTCCCTTGTGTCGCTCCTCACAGCATTTCTGCCGCTCCGGCAATTTTGGTCCCACGCGCCTTATGGCCGATATCGCCATTCTCGAAACACGCGAGCGGGTTCTTGCAGGCATCCTGCTGACCGGTGCGGCCTATCTGCTGTTTTCGACACAGGATGCTTCGATCAAGCTGTTGGTCGTCGGCATGAGCGTCTGGCAGATCATGTTCTTCCGCAGCATCACCATTCTGGGTGCGTGCGCGGCGATCGGCGGACGACAGTTGTTTGCTGACACGATGCGCTCGCCGATCGTGCGGCCGATGCTGGTGCGCAGTGCCTTCACGCTTGCTGCGTGGCTCTGCTACTACAACGCGGCGCGCAGCCTGCAGCTCGCCGAACTGACCACCGTCTATTACGCGGCCCCAATCATTGTCACCGTGCTTTCGGTGTTCCTGCTCGGCGAAAAAGTGCCGATGCTGCGCTGGCTGGCGGTGCTGATCGGCTTTGCCGGCGTGTTCATCGCTTGCGATCCGACTCATCTCGGCCTGTCCGTGCCGGTGCTGCTGGTGCTGGCGGCCGCCTTCTTGTGGGGCATCGCCATCGTACTCTTGCGCAAAACCGCCCTTGCCGAGCGCTCGATGATCCAACTCCTGCTCAACAATTTCTATTTCCTGCTGTTTTCGGCGGTACCGGCGTTGTTGTGGTGGCGGACACCGGACGGGGCTCAGTTGCTGCTCCTTGCCAGCGTCGGCGCACTCGGCGGCCTGGCGCAGTATCTTCTCTTCGAGGGCATGAAGCGCACACCGGCCTCGGTGCTGGCACCGCTGGAATACACCTCGCTGTTGTGGGCGTTCGCGCTCGGCTTTGCGATCTGGGGCGACGTGCCGCGCCGCGAAGTCTTCCTGGGTGCCGCCCTGATCGTCGCCGCCGGCCTGTTGATCGTCGGCACCGAGCATTTCCGCAAACGGCTATGATGTGCATGGCCATGATTGCTGACACTACGATGTCAGGACCAAGCGGCGTAGGCTGGTTGCATGACTGACTTTGCAGCCGCCACCGACACCGCCGCGGAGCGCACACTCGGCATCATCCTGGTGTCGTCCTCAGCTGCCGTTTTCGGCCTGACCGGTGTCCTGACAAAGTCGATCCATGCCGACCCGTTGACCATCATCTGCTGGCGCGGCTTTGTCGGCGCGATCCTGATCAGCTTCTATGTGCTGTGGCGGCGTCACCGTTCCGGCAACCGCGAAACGCTGCGGCTTGGCTGGCGCGGCTGGCTGCTGGCGGTGGAAGGTGCGCTGGCCAGCATCGCCTTCATATCGGCGTTCAAGTTCACCTTCGTCGCCAATGTCGCCGTCATCTATGCCACAGCACCTTTCGTCACCGCACTGCTGGCCTGGGTTCTGACGCGCGAACCGTTCCGGTTGCAGACGATGGTCGCCGCCGCCGTGTCGCTGTGCGGCGTGGCGATCATGGTCTGGTCCGGCTTCGGCAGCGGCAATCTGTTCGGCGACGGACTGGCACTGCTGATGACCATCGGCAGCGGCCTCTACATGATCATGGTACGCGCCTTCCGCGACACGCCCGTGGTGTGGGCCGGTGCGGTGTCGGCCTTCCTGTTGTTCGTGCTCGGCTGGTTCGTCACCGATCCGCTGGCGGTTTCGCCAAGGGATGCGGTTCTGCTCGTCACTTTCGGCGCGTCCTTCGCGCTGTCCTCGATCCTGTGGACGGAAGGCGCGCGGCTCATCCCGCCGGCCGAATCCGGGCTGCTCGGCTCGGCCGAAGTGCCGTTCGCGATCCTGTTTGCCTTCCTGTTCCTGGGCGAGATTGCACCAGCCGCCAGCATGATCGGCGGCGTCATCGTGTTGTGCGCGGTGTTCGCCCATGCGGGGCGGGATTGGCTGATGGCCCGCTCGCAACGCTTGGCCGGCCCGCAACGCGTGGCGTCAAATATTTCTTAAAAAAGTGACGCGGTCACGGAACCATCATCCGGGTCAGGCATTATTGCTGCGACGGGCCATCCCCAAGTCCCCCCAAACCCCTCGGCCCGTCCTACTCCAAGCCGACCGTAAGGTCGGCTTTTTCTTTGGGCATTCAACCGCCCGGCAGGGCAAGGTTGCCACTGAGAAGGGCCGCCAGATCGCCCGCCGGACCATCGGAGCCAGCGAGCAACCGGATGGCGAACTCAGCCATTGGAACATGCGGCAGGCCAAGTTCGCGCGGCGCCTCGACAATGCCGGAATGGGCAAAGCGAGCCGTTCGCAGCGTCAGCGCGACACCGGCGTTCACCGCCGTGCGCAGGCCGGCCAGACTGGCGCTGCCGGCAGCGATGCGGTAGCGGCGGCCGGCAGCATCGAGTGCGGCAAGTGCTGCCTCGCGAAAACCGCAATACGGATCGAGCAGCGCCAGCGGCAATTCCTCCTGCCGCGAAGCCAGCCCTTTTTGTGAGCATAGCCATATCATCGGCTCCCGCAGCACGCCGACTTCGTCCGGCGCTGCCGCCTGGCGCATGACGATCGCCAGATCGAGGCCGCCAGACTGCAGCGCCTGCGCCAGCTCTGCCGAGCGGCCGACCCGCAGTTCGATCCTGACGCGTGGATGACTGACGGCGAAGGCTCGCAGCAGATCCGGCAGGCCGCTGTCGGCAAAATCCTGCGTCGTGCCGATGGCGACGCGCCCGGCAGCGCGCACGCCCTTCAGTGCCAGCCAAGCCTCGCGATGGGCGGCAAGGATCCGCCTGGCATGGCCGACGAGGTCTTCGCCTGCAGGGGTCAAGCCGCGTCCTCGCCCTTGCGGCGCCAGCAGCGGCTCACCGACGATTTCCTCCAGCCGCTGCATCTGGGCGGTCACCGCCGAGGGCGAGCGGCCAACGCTTGCAGCCGCCTGGGCCAGCGAGCCGCTGTCGACGAAAGCAAGGAAGGTTCGGAGCAGATCGGGATCCAGTGTTTCCATACTTCGATCTTATCGAATCTTCAGTTAAAAACAATTCGATTTTTTTGACCTAAAGATGATGGCATGGTTGTTTCAACGGCGATCGGACGCCGCTCAAGCCAAGGAGAAGAAAAATGCCCATCATCAACGTCAGCGTCACCGGCAAGCCTGACGCGGCGCTTTCCGCTCGCATCGCAAAGGAGGCCACGGAAATCACCGCGACGCAGCTGCGCAAGGACCCGACGATCACGGCAGTTGCCGTGTCCTATGTCGATCCGCAGCACTGGTTCGCCGGCGGCAAGTCGCTGGCCGAGCACGGCACCAACACGTTCTGGCTTGATATCAAGGTGGTCGACGGCACCAACACCAAGCTCGAGCTGGAAGCCTATCTGAAGGCGATCTTCGCAGCCTTCGGCCGTCTGCTGGGCGCAGTGCACGAGGAGAGCTACGCCTTCGTGCATGAAGTGCCGGCAGCCGCTTACGGCTATGGCGGCAAGACGCAGGAATTTCGTTTCATCAGTGGACGGCTGCAGGCGGCGTGAGAAGCAGCTTCCCGCACCAAGGGAAGCAAAAGCTCCGCATTGACCTTGCTCCCACATCGTCTAGGTTCTGGCCGACACGGCCGCAAAGAGCCGAGATGCTAAAAACGTTGGGAGAGACGCGGCATGATCCTGACACTGGCGCTGCTTGCGGGTCTTGTTCTGGCCTGGCTGCTGATCGGCGTGGCGGAAAAATTCCGCCTCGGCCTGCGCTTCACCCAGGCGCTGCTCTATGTGCCGTTCAAGCTCGCCTACCGGATCGGAGATAGCCGCATCAGGATCGCCCGCAAGGCGCAGGCCCCAGTCATCTACGTCATCTCGCATCAATCGCGCTTCGAGCCGGCGCTGATGCTGTCGCTGCTGCCGGAAGACACGCTGCATATTCTCGATGAGGTCTCGGCGCGCTCGCCGTGGCTCGAACCTTGGCGCGAGCTTGGCCGCACCATCGCCTTCAACGCCGAACATGTCTTCGTCAGCCGCCGGTTGGTGCGGGTGCTGAAGGGCAAGGGCCGGCTCGCTGTCTATTTGCCGGATGCGGTCGAGCCCGACGTCAAGACGTTTCGGCTGTTTCGTGCCGTCACCCGCATCGCCATGCAGGCCGATGCCAAGATCGTGCCGATCTTCGTCGGCGGCGCGCGCAGCCTGCCGGTGTCGCTGACGCCCGCGGACAAGGCACCACGACACTGGTTTCCGCAGCTGTCGATCAGCGTGCTGGAGCCGATGACCATCGCCGAACTGGTGGCGCGCAATCCCGAGCAGGCCTCGAACACCAACGCGCTGTTCGACCGTGTCGCCGAGGCGCGGCTCTTCGGCACCAACCTCGATCGTGGCCTGTTCCTGGCCATGCGCGATGCCGCCGACCGCGTCGGCGCTTCGCACACGATCATAGAAGACGTCATCTTGGGTGCGTTGAGCTACCGCAAGATGTTCATCGGCGCCCGCGTCCTGGGCAGGCGCTTCGAGGCCGTCACGGCGCCGGGCGAAGCGGTCGGTGTGATGCTGCCCAACGCCAATGGCGTCGTGCTGTCGCTCACCGGCCTTCTGTCGGCCGGCCGGGTGGCGGCGATGATCAACTATACGGCCGGGCCGGCGAGCGTCACCGCGGCCGTGCGCACGGCGGTGATAAGGACCGTGATTTCGTCCCGCGCGTTCGTCGAGAAGGCCGACCTTGCCGATATCGTCGCGGCGGTCGAAAAGGGCGGCGCCAGGCTGCTTTGGCTGGAGGATGTGCGGGAAAGCGTAACCACATTGGACAACCTTGCCGCCGCCTTGCTGTGGCGCTGGCCGCTGCAGCGGCAGGATGCGGCCAAGCCGGCGGTGATCCTGTTCACCTCCGGTTCGGAAGGCACGCCGAAAGCGGTCGTGCTGTCGCACAAGAACCTTTACGCCAACGCCATGCAGGCCGAGGCGCGGATCACCATCTCGCCCGCCGACATCCTGCTCAACGTGCTGCCGGTGTTCCATTCGTTCGGCCTGACGGGCGGCACCATCCTGCCGCTGGTCACCGGGGTAAAGCTGTTCCTCTACCCCTCGCCGCTGCACTACAAGATCATTCCCGAGGTTGCGCGCAAGGTAAAACCGACCATCATGTTCGGCACCGACACATTCCTCGCCAACTATGCGCGCACCGCCAAGGACGGTGATTTTTCCAGCCTGCGCTTCGTCGTCGCCGGCGCCGAGGCGGTGAAGCCGGAAACCCGCCGCGTCTACCGCGAACGCTTCCAAGCCGAAATCATCGAAGGGTTCGGGCTGACGGAGGCGGCACCCGTGGTTGCCGTCAACACCGCAATCCATGGCCGCGACGGCACGGTGGGTCGGCTGCTGCCGGCCATGCGCATGAAGCTCGAGCCGGTCGACGGCATCTCCGACGCCGGCCAATTGTGGCTCGACGGACCGAACCTGATGATGGGCTACATGACCGCGGACCGCCCCGGTGAATTGCAGCCGCTGACCGGCTGGCACGACACCGGCGACATCGTTGCCGTCGACCGCGAAGGCTTCATCACCATTCGCGGACGCGCCAAGCGCTTCGCCAAGATCGCCGGCGAGATGGTGTCGCTGGGTGCGGTGGAGATGCTGGTGCAGTCGCTGTGGCCGGAAGAGCACCACGCGGCTGTGGCCGTGCCCGACAAGAGGCGCGGCGAGCGCATCGTGCTGGTCACCACCGCCGACGACGCCAATCCCGACGAATTGCGCAAATTCGGCAAACAGGCGGGTGCTGCCGAACTGATGGTGCCGAACGACATCGTTAAGGTCGAGGAAATCCCGGTGCTGGGATCCGGCAAGACCGACTATGTGTCGACGAGAAAGCTGGCGATCGACAGGCTGGGGCTCGGCGTCGCGGCGTAAATACCTCGCGGTCGTCATCCTAGGGCGAAGCAAGGAGCGAAGCGACGCGGCGCAGACCCTAGGATCCATTCCGTGACATTCACGTCACGCGCGGCCATTCAGAAGGCGACCGGCGCCAAGCGATTGCCAGTTCTCGTCCGTTGCGCTTTTTGGCTGAGGTCACGGCATGGATCCCAGGGTCTTCGCAACGTCGCTTCGCTCCTGCTTCGCCCTAGGATGACGAAAGCGTAGGTTCTAACCTATATCCGAAGGCGGCACCTTCTCGCCCTCCAGCTTGGCGCGCTTCGAATAGGCGCGCACGCTGAACGGCAGGAAGATCAGGTAGCCGGCGACCGAAGCGGTCAGCGTGTACCAGGGATAGGTCATCAACAGGAGCACGTAGAGGACGACACCCAGGATGATCGGCAACACCTTGTCGCCCGGGATTCTCAGGCTCTTGCCGGAATAGACAGGCAGCCGGCTGACCAGCAGGAAAGCGACCAGGATGGTGAAGCCGGTGGCGACGAAGGCTGCTGGACGACTGGGCTCCAGACCTGTGCGCAGGAAATAGAGATAAAGCGGCAGCATCACCAGCACGGCGCCAGCCGGCGCCGGCACGCCGACGAAATATTCGGACTGCCATATGGGGCGATCGGCCTTCTCGTCATCGAGCACGTTGAAACGGGCGAGGCGCAGCCCGCAGGCGATGGCGAACAGCAGTGCCGCGATCCAGCCCGGCGAACCGGCGCGGTCGAGCAGGAAGGCATAGAGCACCAGAGCCGGCGCCACGCCGAAATTGACGATGTCGGCCAGCGAATCCATCTGAGCGCCGAATTTGGATGTCGCCTTCAGCATCCGCGCCAAGCGGCCGTCAATGCCGTCGAGGAAGGCTGCAAGCAGCACCATCACCACCGCCGGCTCGAAGCGGCCTTCGAAGCCGAAGCGGATGCCGGACAGGCCGGCGCAAATGGCGAGCACGGTGACCAGATTGGGCAGCACCATGCGCATCGGGATTTCGCGGATGCGCGGACCGCCGCTGGCATGGGCCTCGAACTTTTTGTATTGCGTGCCCACCGGTCAGGAAACCCGAACAAGAGGCGTGCCGGCAACACCGCCGAATTCGGCCAGCACGGTTTCGCCGCCAACCGCCGTCTGGCCGACTGCAACGCGCGGCGTCGCGGTCAGGGGCAGGAACACATCGACACGCGAGCCGAAGCGGATCAGGCCAAAACGCTCGCCAGTGCCGATCGAGCCGCCGGCCTCGGCCCAGCAGACGATGCGGCGCGCCACCAGGCCGGCGATCTGGACGGCCGCGACCGTGCCATTGGGGCTCTCGATGACCAGGCCGTTGCGCTCGTTCTCGGTGCTGGCCTTGTCCAGTTCGGCATTGAGGAATTTGCCCGGCCGATGTTCGATTTTCGCAATACGGCCGCGCACCGGGGCGCGGTTCACGTGGCAGGAGAAGACGTTCATGAACACCGAGATGCGGGTCATCTCGACATTGCCGAGGCCGAGTTCGCGCGGCGGCACGGCGGGTCCGACCGCCGAGATGATGCCGTCGGCGGGGCTGACCACCAGGCGGTCATCTACCGGCGTGACGCGCTCGGGATCGCGAAAGAAATAGACGCACCAGGCCGTCAGTATCAGACCGATCCAGAACAGGATCGAGGAGAAATAACCGAGGAAAAGCGTCGCCGCGCCAAAGGCTGCGATGAAGGGATAGCCCTCGCGATGGATCGGTACGAACGCGTTCTTGACCGTATCGACAAGGCTCATCGGTAATAAACAGGCTCCGTTTCAAGTCCGGCCTCAATAGCCGAAAGCCCCCCTCGCCGCAACGCAACAATAGGGAAGGCCGTATTGGGTGCGCCGGCAGGGGTCGCGATCCGCTTGCTAGGTCGGTGTCGTTGTCGGCAGAATTCGGGACACCGACGGTTCAAGGCGCCGGAAAAGGTTGCCCGTCCATGATCCCAAATCCGAAGGCTTCTGAAGCCCGCACCGGCCAGGTGCTCAGCGTCGAAGCGCCGGCACCTGGCATCGGCTGGCGGTAGCAGCCTTGCTACAGCCCGGGAACCCTCTGATAGTTGGCGATGTCGGCGCGAACGCCGAGCCGGGCGATCGTCTCCTGCGGGTTGAAGGCGATGCGCTCGTGCGCGGCTTTGACGATCGGCACGACGTTGTCGACGGCCGCCTGGCTCTCCCATTCGACGATGGTGACGAGGTTGAATTCGCCTGGGCCTGAGAATTGCTCGAGCAGGAAATCCTGCACAAAGCCTTGTTGCAGGCGCAGCAATTCATGCGTCGTCCGGACCTTGGCGAGTATCTCCTTGCGAGCGGCGGCCGGGACGACGAATTTGTCCACCCTGAACACGCTGCCCCCGTCAACAGTCTGATTTGTCTCGCTCATTCGATTGCTCCGTTTTTTAAACACGCTAGTTGGCGGGCTCCAAGAACGGCCTACGATCTCAACTTAAGTTGAGGTCAAGCGGAAATTTTCTCTTTTCCCCTCGTTGGAGAAGGAAACGGTGTCAATTCACCTCCGACGTTCGTCGACGAACGACAACGCCAAGCTCGTCGCCCTCGCGGGCGATGCGTAGGCGCTCCTCGGCCTCGGTCGCCTCGCGCTGGCGGTCCCACATCGAGGCGTAGAGGCCATGCTTGCGCATCAGCTCGGCATGGGTGCCGCGCTCGGCGATCTGGCCGTCCTGCAGCACGATGATCTCATCAGCGGTAATCACCGTCGACAGGCGGTGGGCGATGACGATGGTGGTGCGGCCACGGCTGACCAGATCGAGCGCGGCCTGGATTTCCTGTTCGGTGTGGCTGTCGAGCGCCGAGGTCGCTTCGTCGAGCATCAGGATCGGCGGCGCCTTCAGGATGGTGCGGGCGATCGCCACGCGCTGCTTCTCGCCGCCCGAAAGTTTTAGCCCGCGTTCGCCGACCATCGACTTGTAACCGTCAGGCAATCGCTCGATGAACGGGCCGATCTGGGCGAGTTCGGCGGCCTTCTGCATATCCTCCTCGCTGGCGCCGATGCGGCCATAGCGGATGTTGTAGGCGATGGTGTCGTTGAACAGTACGGTGTCCTGCGGCACCATGCCGATCGCTCCGCGCAGGCTCTCCTGCGTCACGTCCCTGATATCCTGGCCGTCGATCAGCACCTGGCCGGACTGGACGTCGTAGAAGCGGAACAGAAGCCGCGAGATGGTCGACTTGCCGGCGCCCGAGGGCCCGACAATGGCCACGGTCTTGCCGGCCGGCACCTCGAAGCTGATGCCCTTCAGGATCTTGCGGTTGGGGTCATAGGAAAAATGCACGTCGCGGAACTCGACCTTGCCGGCGCTGACAGTAAGTGGCTTCGCGTCCGGCTTGTCGACGATCTCCTGCGGCACATCCAGAAGGTCGAACATCTGCTCGATGTCGGTCAGCCCCTGGCGGATTTCGCGGTAGATGAAGCCGATGAAATTGAGCGGCACCGACAGCTGCATCAGCATGGCATTGATGAAGACGAAGTCGCCGACCGTCTGCGTGCCGGCCTGCACTTCCAGCGCCGACATGCACATGACGATGACGGTGCCGAGGCCAAAGATGATGCCTTGGCCGAAGTTCAGCCAGCCGAGCGAGGTCCAGATCCGGGTCGCTGCGACCTCGTAGCGTGCCATCGAGCGGTCGAAGCGCTCGGCTTCCATGCCCTCATTGTTGAAATATTTCACCGTCTCGTAATTGAGCAACGAGTCGATTGCCTTGGTGTTGGCATCGGTGTCGCTGTCGTTCATGTCGCGGCGGATCGAGATGCGCCAGTCGCTGGCGCGGACCGTGAACCAGACATAGACCCAGACGGTGACCGCGACGACGACTACGTATTTCCAGCCATAGGTGTAGGCGAAGATGCCGGTGGTCAGCGCGAATTCGAGGATGGTCGGCGCCGTGTTGAGCATGATGAAGCGCACGATCGTCTCGATACCCTTGGTGCCGCGCTCGATGATGCGCGACAGGCCGCCGGTGCGGCGCTCGAGATGGAAGCGCAGCGACAGTTGGTGCATGTGGACGAAGGTGCGGAAGGCGAGCTGGCGCACCGCGTATTGGCCGACACGGGCAAACAAGGCGTCGCGCAATTGATTGAAGCCAAGTTGCACCAGGCGCACGACATTGTAGGCAACGACCAGCATGACCGGCGCCAGCAGAAAACTCGGCAGCGGCGGCACCGATTTGGCGTCGCCGGCCAGCGCGTCGGTCGCCCATTTGAAAAAATAGGGACCGGCGACCAGCGTCAGCTTGGCGACGACCAACAGAAGCGTCGCCCATGTGACCCGGGCTCTCAGATCGGCGCGATCCGCCGGCCACATATAGGGCCACAAATTGAGCAGCGTCTTGAAGGTCGAGGAGTCGGAGACGGTTTTTTCGGCCATTTCTTGTGCCTTCTTCTTATGTCTTTTTGACCATGATCTCGTCCGAGAACCGGGCTCCACTTTTCGGGATCATGGTCTAGCGGCCGGAGCAGCAGGAATTGACGAGCGCGGCCACCGACGCGGAAACATCGGCAAGTGCGGCACGATCGACCTCGTAGCGCGAGCGCTGACGGTCGGGTTCGAACCGGACCAGCCCGGCTTCGACCAGTATCTTCAAATGTTGTGACACAGTGGACTGCGCCAGATCGAAACGGTCGACAACCTCGCGGCAGCAGCAGGAGTTGCTTGCGGACAGGTATTTCAGGATTTCGATCCGAGCCGGGTGCGAAAGTGCTGCCAGCCGGGTGGCAACGGCTCGGCTGTCCGGGGCGCAGCCAGGCATACCTATTTCAGCTAGGGATTCGCTCATCGTCCATCGGCGATAAACGATGGTCGACGCTGCTGCAAGCTACTCTTCTGGGCAGAGCAGATAGCGGCTAACGCTTTGGACTGGACTTCTCGATCCCCGGGATGCCGGCAATCCGCTCAGCCAGGAAGTCGACCATCAGGCGGACCCTTGCAACGCCCGCGCGCTCCGGGACGATCAGCATGTTCAAAGGGGCGGACGGCAGTGAATAATCATCCAGTATCGTCTCGAGCAGGCCCGCCGCCAAAAGATCGTCGACAAGCCATCGGTGAGCCGGTGCGACCCCTCGACCCGCGAGCAAAGCCTCGCGCGCGGCAAGCCCATGGTCGACACGCAGGCGCCCCGCGAAAGGCACCATATGGCGCTCGCCTCCGGCGCCCTGCAAGGCAAGAGTTTCACTCCCCGCCACGTTCGACATCCGGATACCCTCATGTCCAGACAGATCCGACGGGATAGCCGGTCTGCCTCGCTGCGCCAGATAATCCGGCGATGCCACGAGCAGGCGCCGTGACAGGCCGAGGGCCCGCAGCCTCAATGAGCTGTCGGTGAGCGGCCCCAACCGAAGCGCGATGTCGACACCTTCCCTGACGAGGTCGACACGCTCATCGCTGAGGCTGAGGTCAACGCCGATGTCGGGATATCGGTCCTGAAAGTCGAAGATGAGTCGGCTGGTGTGCAAGACCCCGAAAGCGGCAGTACAGGATATCCGGACGGTGCCGGCCGGCGCGCCACGTGCGCCCCGCGCTTCGTCGCCGGCCTGCTCGACAAGGCGCAGGATCTGGACGCTGTTGGCATAGTAGCGGCTGCCCTCGTCGGTCAGCGTGACCCGCCGGGTGGTCCTGCTGAGCAAAGGCGCACCCACTGCCTCTTCGAGTTCCTGCAGATGCCGCGTGACCGTCGATTGTCCGATACCCAGTTCACCGGCAACCAAGGACAGATTGCCCCGTTCCGCGACGCGAACGAAGGTGCGCATGCGTTCGAGGGTGATGTCCGATTTATCCACTATTCGGCACAATCTTATGCATTACGAATATATAGCGGATTGCGTCGATATTGCCTAGCTAAGGGACCAGTTTTTCAATCCCCGGAGTCCCCCGCATGAAAATCCTACTTGTCTTCGCACATCCCGAATCCCGCTCGCTCAACGGCGCGCTCCGCGACGTCGCCATCAGAGAACTCGAGGCACAAGGCCACGAAGTGCGGGTGACGGACCTCTACGCCCAGGGTTGGAAATCAGCGGTTGATCGGGCCGACTTTCCGGTTTTGGCGCCGGGCGCGCGGCTGATGCCTGCCGCAGCGTCAAAAAAGTCTTTCGAGGCCGACGCGCTGACAGAGGACGTCAAGGCCGAGATCGCAAAGCTGCTATGGGCGGATGCCCTGATTCTCCAATTTCCGCTCTGGTGGTTTGCCATGCCGGCGATCCTCAAGGGCTGGGTCGACAGGGTCTTTGCCTACGGCTTCGCTTACGGCGTGGGCGAACATAGCGACAAACGATGGGGCGACCGCTACGGCGAGGGAACCTTGATGGGCAAGCGCGCAATGTTGATCGTGACCGCCGGCGGCTGGGAGGAGCACTATGCCCCTCGCGGCGTCAACGGACCAATTGATGATCTGCTGTTCCCGATCAACCACGGGATCCTCTACTACCCGGGCTACGACGTCCTTCCGCCATTCGTCGTCTACAGCGTCGACCGCTTCGGTGAAGCCGACTTCGAACCCACCGCCGAGCGCCTGCGCGAGAGGATGAGAACGCTCGCGACCACGCAACCCATCCCCTATCGCCGGCAGAATGGCGGCGACTATTTGATTCCGAGCATGAAACTACGCCCCGACCTGGGGGATCCGAACATGATCGGATTCAAACTGCACCTGAGCGGCTCAGCACACCAGTAGATTTCGACCTGGACGGCCTTGGATCTAGTTGGTCTTGGCCGGCGCTGTCGTTGCCTGCTCGCCCATCGTCTTGAGGTCGGCTGCCTCGCCTTCCTTCGACTTTTCCGGGACCTTGAACACCTGCCCCGGCCAGATGCGGTCGGGATCACTGATCTGGTCCTGGTTGGCGAGGTAGATGGTCGAGAAGCGTACGCCATGGCCGTAGACGCGCCGCGAGATCCGCCACAGCGTATCGTTGCGGCGGATGATGACGGCGCCGTCGGCATGTTCGAGCTTGGGCGCCACGGTCTCGGGCACATCGCTTGGCGGCGTCGCCTCCGCCACAACGGCCGGAGCCTCGGTGGCGGGAGCAGGCGTCGTGGCCGGGGCCGTCCCGGCCGCGGCCGGCGCCTCGGCGGCGGCAGGTGCGGCCGGCTTGGGCTGAACGGGCTTCGGCGCCGAGGGTGCCACGGCGGCGACCGCTTCGCCGGGCTCGCGCTCGAACGGCACGGCTGCGCGGGCCACAACTGTCACACCGTCGGTATCGAGGCCGTCGACACGAATTGTGTAGCTGCCGACCGGAATGTCGCGCGTCGCCTCGACCAGGAAATGACCGTCCGTCGAAGTTTGCGCATCACCGAGCAGGATATCGTTGGCATAGGCGCGCACCTTGCGGCCGGCATCGGCGAGACCGGCGACAAAGATCTTGCTGCCGTCGATCTCGACCGCCTCGACGACGATCTTGGGCTCGGTCACGCCTGCAGCGGGCGGCGTCGCCGGCGCTGCAGGAGCCGGTGCTGCTTCTACCACGGCAGGAGCCGGTGCTGCTTCTACGACGGCAGGTGCCGGGGCGGCTGGTGCCGGAGCAGTTGCGGGCGCTTCGGCTGCGGGAGCAGCCGGCGCGGCGGCCGGAGCAGCCGGCTTTGTTTCGGGCGCCGGAACGGTGAGCAGTTCGGCCGGTTTGCCCGGCTCCTCGACCATTGCCAGCACCTGGCCGGCGGCATCCTTGGGAACCGAAACGACAGCGGTCTGCACCGAAGGGGTGACGACATCGCCCGTGGTCGCGCGCAGTGCGATTGTATAGTCGCCGGGCTTCAGCGGATCGTCCAGCACGATGACAAATGCGCCATCGGGACCGGCAACCGTCGAGCCAAGCACGGTCGTGCCGTTGAGGATCTCGACCTTTGCGTTGGGCGCTGCATTGCCGGCAACGACGATCGAGCCATTGCCCTCGACGCGCACGACGTCAAAGGACGGTGCGACGGGACCGGCCGCAGCCGGCGCCGCCGCGGCCGGTGCCGTTGCCTGGGGCACCGCGGCGGGAGCCGCGGGGACCTCCGCGGCGGGCAGCCGCGCTTCGGTGCCGGGATCGGCCGATTTTGGCGCTGCGGGCGACGTCTGCGCCGCCACTTGCGCCGGCGGCGTGGGATTGAGATACGGGTCGAGTGCGCCCGATACATAGGCGGTTCCCGCGGCAGCAACGGTCCCACCCGCCGCGAACAGGAACGCCTTCAGTGGATTAATTGCCATATTTCCCTACCCCTTAGCCACCTAACGCCGGTCTAGCTTGTTTTGCCAATGCCGACAAGAAAAACGGGCCGACAAGAAAAAGCCCGGGCTTGTTGACCCTTGGGGCTTGACCACGCTTTCAGACCCAATCACCAATCATCGGCATGAACACGATTCGATCCGTCTGCGTCTATTGCGGCTCGTCTCCGGGCCGTGATGAAATCTATATCAAGGCCGGAAACCTGCTCGGACGCTCGATTGCCAAAGCAGGAATGCGGCTGGTCTATGGCGGCGGCACCAAAGGCATCATGGGCGCTGTCGCCGAAGGCGCTTTGCGCGCCGGCGGCAAGGTGACGGGCATCATTCCGCGCTTCCTGATCAACAGGGAGGCAACCGAAACCGCGCTTGACCGGCTCGACGAGTTGCTGATCACCGACAACATGCACGAGCGCAAACACAAGATGTTCGAGAAATCCGACGCCTTTGTGGCGCTGCCGGGGGGCATCGGCACGGTCGAGGAGATCGTCGAGGTGATGACCTGGGCGCAGCTTGGCCATCATCGCAAACCGATCGTCTTCGGCAATGTCGGAGGATTCTGGGATCCGATGCTGACGCTGCTCGATCACATGGCCGCTGAGGGCTTCATCCACACCGCGCAACGGGTCAAGCCGCTGGTTGTCGACGACCCCGAAGCGATCGTCGCCGCCATCATGGTGGCTGGATCCTCCGTAGACGCCCCGACCGAGGGCGTGCAGTCGGTGATAGACAAGATGTAGGGGAATACGGGAGTAAGGCAGTAGGGGAATATGTGAAGTGCCTGGGAACGGCGCCCCCTATTCCCCTATTCCCCTATTCCCCTATTCCCCTATTCCCCTATTCCCCTATTCCCCTATTCCCCTATTCCCCTATTCCCCT